>NZ_JADZGI010000001.1:1587570-1905084 GCF_015865035.1 Novosphingobium aureum
CTTGAACATCTTGACCAGCCGCGCGAGGTCCTCGGCCTGCGTCGCGAGGTTGCGCGCGGCGGCGGTGGTCTCCTCGACCATGGCCGCGTTCTGCTGGGTCATGCGGTCCATGTTGCCGATCGCGGAGTTGACCTGGCTGAGCTGCCCGGCCTGGTTCTGCGAAAGCTCCGAAATCTGCGCGGCAAGCCCGGTGATCCCCGAGACTTTCTCGACGATGCGGCGGAACACCTCGCCGGTGCGTCCGACGAGGCTGACCCCGCGCTGGACCTGCTGTTCCGAACCGGAGATGAGGTTCTTGATGTTCTGCGCCGCCTCGGCCGAGCGCTGGGCGAGCGCGCGCACTTCGTTGGCGACGACCGCGAAGCCCTTGCCCGCATCGCCCGCGCGCGCCGCCTCGACGCCCGCGTTGAGCGCGAGCAGGTTGGTCTGGAAGGCGATCGAGTCGATCACGTTGACGAACGAGCCGATTTCCTGCGCCGACTTCTGGATGCCGTCCATCGCCTCGACCGCTTCCTCGACGACTTGTCCGCCCTCGCGCGCCTCGCTTTCGGCTTCCTTGACCGAGCGGTTGACCTCGCTCGCGCCTTGCGCGGAACTCTGCACGCCCGAGGTCAGTTGGTCGAGCGCGGCGGCCGATTCCTCGAGCGCGGCGGCCTGGCTTTCGGTGCGCTGCGAGAGATCGTCGCTCGCGGCGCGGATTTCCGAGGCGCCGACGCGGATCTGCTCGGAGGAGGCCGCGACCGCGCCCATCGCCTGCGAGATGCAGTCGCACATCGCCGAGAAGTCGGTCTGGATCTGCTCGAATTCCTTGGGCAGTTCCTCCAGCTGGGTGGTGAGGTCGCCCTGCGAGACGGTCTCGAGCGCCTGCGAGAGACTGCTCAGCGTGACCTCGCGGCTGTGTTCCTGTGCCTTGAGGTAGGCCGAGGTCGCCAGCTCCATGTCGAGCAGCGCCATCTTGATCAGCGAACCGAGCTTGCGTGCCTTGGCCCGGCCGAGCGCGCCCGCGAGCGAGCTGGTCATCTCGCGCTCGACGAGTTCGGCGAGGATCGAGGCATAGGCGCCGATGTAGAAATTGGGCGAGAGCCCGATGCGGGCATGGACCTGGCCGATGCGTTCGGCGCGGGCGAGATAGGTCGCATCGACCCGTCCGGAAAACAGGTCGATCCAGTGTTCGAGCTGCTTGGCCCGGGCGTGATCCATCGCCTGCGACGAGGCGAAAAAGGCCGAGCGGACCTTGTCGGCACGTACCCGCTCGTAGAACTTGTCGAGAATGCGCGGCCCCCATCGCGTGATCGTTCGCGCGATGGCAGGAAAACGGGCGAAGTCGTCTTCGTCGAGCGAGAACGAATGGAGCTTGCCGTTGATGTCGTCGATGACCGACGATGGAGCGATTGCCTGCCTCGATGTGCTTGCCGGTTGGGACATGCCGGTTCCTTGTCTGCGTGGAGATGCAAGGTTAGGCGCGGCTTGCGCAACGCCCGGTAAGCTGGCGGCTAGGTATGCTAACGGTAATCCATGCTTTTTGTCCGCAGGCCTGCCCGGGGCGCCGAGCGGCGTCATGCCGGTCCCGCGATCCGGCGGGGGGATCGCGGGACCGGTCGTGCGCGCGGATGATCGGGCCCGAAGGGTCAGGCCCGGCGCACGATGACCATGGTCTGGTTGAGCAGCTGGTAGGCGATCTCGCCGAAGGTCACCGGCCCGGCGATGCCACCGATCTGCACCCCGTCGAGCTTGCCGAACAGGAAGTTGAGGATGCAGTTGCACGACCACACCGCGTTATCGAGCGGCTGGGTCTCGAGCGCCTTGCGAAAGTCACCGGCATAGTCGGCGACCGGGGCTGCGAAGGCATAGGCCACCCCGGGGAACACCGGGGCATAGAGCGTCACCTGGTCGCCCTCGACCGACTGGATCGAGGCATTGAGCCGGGCGCCCCCGAAATTGCCGACGAGCGGTAGGTCGCCGGTGTCCCGGCCACGTTCGCGCAGGTACTCGGCAAAGCTGCGCGGCTCGCCGTTGACGAGACAGCTCGCAGGCGAGAAGCCGCCGTGCTCGAAGCGGATCTCGTCGCCGCCGTCGGGCTCGAAGATGTTGACGATCTCGATCGCCGGGCTCTCGCCGTCGGGCAGGGTGATGTGCGCGACCGCCGCACGGTCGGGGTAAGCGGTCCCGGTCTGGCCGTCATAGACCCAGGGGCTGTGCCCGGCGCGTTCGAGATCGTAGCCCGAGATCCAGCCCACGGTCGGGCGCATGAAGGCCATCGGGTAGTGGCCCGCGTTCTGCGCGAACTCGATATGGCAGCGCGAGCCTGCCGGGATGATCGCCAGCGCCATGCCGTTGTCGGGGGCATCGCCGGAGATACGTTCGAGCTCCTCGGCCTCGTAGGTGGCGAAGCTGACCGTGCCGATCGCACCCAGGTCGGTGACGAAGACTTCGTCGTCGCGCACGATGCGTCCGCCTTCGCCGGTCATGAAGTAGGGCGAGGTGCCCGCGATCCACTGCCCCGCGGGCAACTGGTCGAGGGCAGCCTTGCGTCCGGCAAGGCTGAGGCGGGCTCCGGCGCGGATCAGGTCGGCGACCGCGGCGACGGGCATCATGCCGTTGACCGGCGTGCCCTCACAGGCGAGCGAGTTGTGCGACTTCATTGGCTAGGGTCCGTTCCCACTTGGCAAAGTAGTTGTAGATCTCGCCCGCCTTGGCGGCAGGCGGGGTGGAGCTCAGTTCGAGGCGCTTGATCAGCATCTGAGTACCCAGATGGTTCGTCTGCAGGCGGGAGAGACCTCCGCTCGCAAGACGGGTCCAGACCGGTGAGCCTGGTGCAGGTAGTGACATATCCGCTCCCATGAGGATTGATGATGCCACTGTTCTACAAGCGCGCCGCAAAGGAGCCCTTACGGCGATCTACGGGGAAACCGCGTGAATCGCGGCGGACCTTTAGCAATCGTTTGTGATGTTGATTTTAGGCCATTTTTTGCGGCATTTTGCCGGAGCGCTGGCGGCGTGGAGCTGGCGTCTCAGGGCAGGCGGGCGAGCAGGTCGGCCGCGAAGTGGCTGAGCGTGTCGTCGCGCGCGCCCATCACCACGATGCGGTCTCCCGGCCTTGCGATCTCGGCAATGCGCGCGGCGCAGTCCTCGCGCAGCGGCACGTGCTCGGCCTGGCTGCCGGCCTCGCGGATCATCTGGACGATGCGTTCGGAGCCCTGCGAGCGGTCGACCGTGCCGCCGAAATAGACCGGGTCGCACAGGATCGAGATGTCCTCGCCGGTCAGCTTGCGTGCCATCACGCGGGCCAGTTCGTGGCCCATCTGGCGCAGCGGTCCGTAGCCGTGCGGCTGGAAGAAGGCGATCACCCGGCCCGGGTGGGCCTTGAGTGTCGAGAGCGTGGCCGAGACCTTGTCGGGGTTGTGCCCGAAGTCGTCGATCACGGTGATCCCGGCGCTCGAGGTTCCGACGACGTCGAAGCGGCGGGCGAGCCCCGTGAACGAGGCGAGCGCCTCGACCGAGCGCGCCACCGGCACCCCGGCGGCAAGGCACGCGGCGATGGCGGCCAGCGCGTTGTAGAGGTTGTGGCGTCCGGGGACCTTCAAGGTGAGGGCGTGGCTGGTGCCTTCCAGCCGGTCGCGCACGGTGGCCGAAAGCGAGGTCGGCCCTTCGGCGATATCGCTGCCGCGCAGGCGCACGTGCTCGTTGGTGATGCCGAAGGTCACCGCGTATTTCGCGCAGTGGGCGAGTGCGGCGCTCTCGGCATCGTCGAGATTGACCGCGGCGGTCTCGGCAGCGGCGAGGAAGTCGCCGAAGAGTTTGCGCAGTTCCTCGAGCGACTTGTGGTCGAGGCTGACGTTGAGCAGGACCGAGACCCTGGGGCGGTAGAGCGCGATCGAGCCGTCGCTCTCGTCGACCTCGGAAACGAAGTCCTCGCCCTGGCCGACGCGGGCGCTGGCGAAAGGCGCGTCCTCGCTGACGAAGTTCTTCATCACCGCGCCGTTCATGATCGTCGGGTCGCGGCCCGCCTGGGTCATGATCCAGCCGATCATCCCGGTGACGGTCGACTTGCCCGAAGTGCCGCCTACTGCGATGCCGAAGGGCGCGGCGTTGAACAGCGCGGCCAGCAGTTGCGCGCGGCTCATGCGTGCACAGCCCAGTTCGTTCGCGCGCACCACCTCGGGGACGGTGTCCTCGACTGCCGCGGAGGCGACGAGCGTCTGCTCGGCCGAGACGATGCCGCTGCCGTCCTGCGGGTGGAGGGTGAGGCCCAGTTCCTCGAGCCAGGCGAACTTCTCGGGCGTGCGGCCCTGGTCGCGCCCGCGGTCCGAACCCGCGATCTCGGCGCCGAGGCCGCGCAGGATCAATGCCAGCGGCAGCATGCCCGAGCCGCCGATGCCGCAGAAAAACCAGGGATGGCCGGTCAGGTCGGGCGCTGCAGGAGCGCTTGCGGGAGCGGGGGCGATATCGGAGAGGGCGGGCTCGTGGCTCTGGGTCATGTCGCTTCGGTATGCGCCCTTGCAGCGCATGACAACCTCGATAGGAAGGGAGCCATCATGCGTATCGCTGTTTGTGCACCGTCCACCCCGATCACCCCCGCCGACGCCGAGCGCGCGCTGGCGCTGGCTGCTGCGGAGTTTCCCGATCTCGAGATCGTGGTTCACGAACAGTGCTATGCGGTTGAGGGGCATTTCGCCGGCTCGGATGCGGTGCGCCGCGAGGCCCTGCTCGAATGCGCCAACGATCCTTCCTTCGACGCGGTGTGGTTCGCGCGCGGGGGCTATGGCGCCTGCCGTATCGCCGAGGACGTGATCGCACAGCTCTCGCCCTGCGCGCGCGACAAGACATGGCTGGGCTATTCGGACGCGGGCTACCTGCTGGGCGGGCTCTATCGCGAGCGCATCGGGCGGCCCGTCCATGCCCCGATGCTCGCCGACATCCGGCGCGAGAATGGCGAGGCGGCGCTGCGCCGCACGCTGGGCTGGCTGGCGGGGGCACGCGAGGGCCTTGAGCCGAACCTTGCCAGGGAAGCGCATCCGGTCGTCGCCTTCAACCTGATGACGCTGGCGATGCTCGCGGGCACGCGGCTCATGCCCGGCCTCGCGGGTCACGTGGTGATGGTCGAGGAAGTGTCCGAATATCTCTATGCGGTCGACCGCCTGTTCTTCCACCTCACCGCGCACCTTGGCGGGATCGCGGGTCTGCGGCTGGGCCGGGTGAGCGACGTGCCTGAGAACGACCGCTCCTTCGGCCATGACGCCGAGGCGATTGCGCGGCACTGGTGCGCGCGCCATTCGATCGCGTTTCTCGGCCATGCCGACATCGGCCACGACGCGGCAAATAGACTAGTTCCCTTCGGCTAGCCGCGCTGCCAGTCTTGCCTGCAAAACAGCAGGAGAGGTTCTTCATGGCACAGATGGCCATTCGCCAGATCGCCTATTTCGTTGCGGACGTGCGCGCGGCGGCGAGGGCGCACAGCGCGCTCTTCGGCTCGGGGCCCTATTTCGTCGCCGACAACATCCCGCTGGCGAGCGCCACCTATCGCGGTGCGCCGTGCGAGCTCGATCATTCGAGCGCCTATGGCCAGTGGGGCGAGGTGATGATCGAGTTCTGCCAGCAGAACAATCCGGGCCCTTCGGCCTTTCACGATCTCTATCCCGAAGGATCGGGGCGCGAGGGACTGCACCACGTCGCGCTCTTCGTCGACGACATCGACGCAGCCGTGGCGCGCTTTGGCGAGGAGGGCATGGAAGTCGCCTTCGAGGGGCGCATGCGCGACGGTTTCCGGTATGTCTTCATCGACGCGGTTGCGGTGCACGGGCACATGATCGAGCTTTACCAGCCTACCGAGACGCTGACCGGCTTCTACGCGATGGTGCGCGATGCAGCGGGCGATTTCGCGCGCGGGGTCATCGTCGAGATGGCGCTGGGCTGAGCTTCCTCGCGTCGCGAAGGGCGCCGCCTAGTTGCAACGCGCGCGAGCCGGTCGGTCGCACAGACGTACACTTGTCCGCTTAAGGGCTGGTTTTGTCAGGACAACTAGGGTTAATATGCTAGGACGTGGCGGCAATCGGGCCGTTTCGCGGCCTCGTGTCGCGCCTTAGGGCTTGCCCTGTGCCGGTCGGCGCAATAAGCGCGTCGCCTGTTTTTTCCCGCAGGCGGGCCGCGAGAAGGGCCCGTTCGCGTACGCGTCGGAAGGATATTGGGTCGTGCGAGCATTCGTTTTTCCCGGGCAGGGCAGCCAGAAGGTCGGCATGGGCGTCGAGCTCGCCGCCGCAAGCGCACATGCGCGCGAAGTCTTCGAGGAAGTCGACGAGGCGCTGGGCCAGAACCTGTTCAAGATCATGGCCGAAGGGCCCGAGGACCAGTTAACCCTGACCGAGAATGCCCAGCCGGCAATCATGGCCCATGCCATCGCGGTGCTGCGCGTGCTCGAGAAGGAGGGCGGCATTTCGCTCGCCGACAAGGCCGATTTCGTCGCGGGCCACTCGCTCGGCGAATATACCGCGCTGTGCGCCGCGGGCGCCTTCAGTCTTGCCGACACCGCGCGTCTGCTCAAGCTGCGCGGCCAGTCGATGCAGGCCGCGGTGCCGGTCGGCGTGGGCGGCATGGCCGCGCTGCTGGGCGCTGACATCGAGAAGGCAACCGCGCTGGCCGAGGCCGCTGCGGAAGGGCAGGTCTGCACCGTCGCCAACGACAACGATCCCGGGCAGGTCGTGCTCTCGGGCCACAAGGAGGCGATCGAGCGCGCCATCGCCATGGTCAAGGACCACGGCATCAAGCGCGGCATCGCGCTGCCGGTCTCGGCGCCGTTCCACTGCCCGCTGATGCAACCCGCCGCCGACGCCATGGCCGAGGCGCTGGCCAAGACCCCTCCGGGCGCGCTTTCGGTCGCGCTCTTCGCCAACGTCACCGCCTCGGTCGTGACCGATCCGGCCGAGGTGCAGCGCCTGCTGGTCGAGCAGGTCACCGGCCGCGTGCGCTGGCGCGAGAGCGCGATCGCGATGGGCGAGGCAGGCGTCACCCACTTCGTCGAGCTGGGCGGCAAGGTCGTCGGGCCGATGATCAAGCGCTCGGCGGGCGAAGTCGAGGTCGCCTCGGCCTCGGCCATGGCCGAGATCGAGGAACTCGCCAAGTCGCTGTGAGGAGGCGGTGCGCGAGCGCGCCACCTCGAGAAGACACCTAACTCAGCCTCGGAACCGCACCAGCGGGCTCGAGGACAATGCGCAAGCCGAACGCGGAGGGGGTACATGCCTCGTCCGGCCTGCCGACGGAAAAGTCTGGAGAAAAGACCGATGACGATGTTCGACCTTCACGGAATGACCGCCCTCGTGACCGGCGCCAGCGGTGGCATCGGTTCGGCGATCTGCCGCTCGCTCGCAGCGCAGGGAGCACGCCTCGCGATCTCGGGCTCCAACCCCGACAAGCTGCGCGCCTTTCGCGACGAGCTCGACGAGCACACGCCGCAGCACCTGCAGGAAGTCGACCACGTCGCGATCCCCTGCAACCTCTCCGACCCCGAGCAGGTCGAGAAGCTGGTGCCCGCAGCGCTCGAGGCGCTGGGCAAGATCGACATCCTCGTCAACAATGCCGGCATCACCCGCGACGGTCTCGTCATGCGCATGAAGGACGAGGACTGGGACGACGTCATCCGCATCAACCTGGAATCGACCTTCCGCCTGATGCGCAGCGTTACCAAGCCGATGATGAAGGCGCGCTTCGGCCGCATCATCAACATCACTTCGGTGGTCGGTACGACCGGCAACCCGGGCCAGGTCAACTACTGCGCGGCCAAGGGCGGCGTGACCGCGATGTCGAAGAGCCTCGCGCAGGAACTCGCCACGCGCAACGTCACCGTCAATTGCATCGCGCCCGGCTTCATCCGCACCGCGATGACCGACGTGCTGCCCGACGAGCAGAAGGCCGCGCTCAACGCGAGAATTCCCGCCGGACGCATGGGCGAGGCCGAGGAAATCGCCTCGGCAGCGGTCTACCTCGCCTCGAAGGAAGCCGCCTACGTCACCGGCCAGACGATCCACGTCAACGGCGGCATGGTGATGATCTGAGCCGGACAGAGCTGACTGCGGAGGGGGTGAGGGTCGCCGCGTGCGATCCCTTCGCCCCCGAGGCATCGGCCATAATGGCGCGCCTCTCGAACGTGCTGGAACGCCTGACGGGCGATTCCGGCACGTCCTCGTTCGACCCGACCGATCTTGCGGGCGAGGGCGCGGTGCTCCTGCTCGCGCGCACGAAGACGGGCACGGTGACGGGCTGCGGCGCCTATCGTCCGCTCGCGCCGGGAGTGGCCGAGATCAAGCGTATGTATGCCGAGGCAGGCTGCGGCGCGGTGCTTCTCGCCGAACTCGAGCGACGCGCCTTCGAGGACGACGGCTATACCGTGCTGCGTCTCTCAACCCGGCGAGTGAATACGCGCGCAATCACCTTCTACCAGCGTCACGGCTACCGCGAATGCGCGCCATGGGGGCGCTATGTCGGGCGTGCGATCTCGATCTGCCTCGAGAAGCGCGTGCCTCAGTCGGTCTCTGCGCCGGCGTCGTCGTAGATCTTGGCGTTCAGCCTGAGTGCAAGGCTGCGCGCGAGGCTCAGCGCCTTCTCCTGCTCGCGCGCGTCGGGCGCGGGGAAGCTGACGTAGCCCTCGGGCGACCACCAGAACACCCGGATCCAGTCCTGGCAGTCCTCGCGCCAGACTTCGGCATCGCCGCCACGGTTGGGCATGGTGATGATCTCGTGTGTCAGCGGATTGACCTGGCGGGCATCGCCATCCGACAGGCGCAGGCCTTCGTGACCGGCTACGGCCTGCTTCCATTCCTCGAGCGAAATGTCTTCGTGCGTGCCGTCTGCCTGCTTGCGGACGATGTGAAGGGTGCTGGACAAAGGCTTCGACTCCCGTGCCTGGAACGTGATCGCGGGGGGCTCGAAAGGGAAGATGGGCCTTTCGTTGTGCAGCGCAAGAGCAAAGCACTGACGAGCAGCTGACGAAAAAAGCACGAAAACCCCCGGAATTATCCCCAGATTCACCTTTTGTGGCCTAGTTCGCGCTTGCCGCGTCGCACGGGCGCGCTAGAGATATTTGTCCTTGTTTTGGGGATTATCACCTCCCCGGGCCGACCAAAGGGGACCTGAGGCTGTTATGAAGGCCACTATCGAACGTTCCACGCTGCTGCGTTGCCTCAGCCACGTGCAGTCCGTCGTCGAACGCCGCAATACGATTCCGATCCTCTCGAACGTGCTGATCGAAGCTTCGGGCAGCGGTTCGCTGCGCATCATGGCGACCGACCTCGACCTGCAGGTGATCGAGAACCTGAGCGCGGTCTCGGTTGACCAGCCGGGTGCGATCACCGTCTCCGCACACTTGCTCTTCGACATCGCGCGCAAGCTGCCCGACGGCAGCCAGGTGAGCCTCGATGCCGCCGACAACCGCATGGTCGTCAAGGCCGGGCGCAGCCGCTTCCAGCTGCCTACGCTCCCGCGCGACGACTTCCCGGTGATCGCCGAGGGCGAGTTGCCGACCAGCTTCGAGATCCCGGCGGCGACGCTGGCGCAGATGATCGACCGCACGCGCTTCGCGATCTCGACCGAGGAAACCCGCTATTACCTGAACGGCATCTTCTTCCACGTCTCGGAGGAAGACCTCAAGGCTGCGGCAACCGACGGCCACCGCCTCGCGCGCTTCACCATCAAGCGTCCCGACGGCGCCGAGGGCATGCCCGACGTGATCGTGCCGCGCAAATGCGTTTCGGAACTGCGCAAGCTGCTCGAGGAAGCGCTCGACACCAACGTGCTGGTCGACCTCTCGGCAAGCAAGGTGCGCTTCACGCTGGGCGGCGAGAACGGCGTGGTGCTGACCAGCAAGCTGATCGACGGCACTTTCCCCGACTACACCCGCGTCATCCCGACCGGTAACGACAAGCTGCTCAAGCTCGATCCGCGCTCGTTCTTCGAGGGCGTCGACCGCGTCGCGACGATCGCCACGGAGAAGACCCGCGCGGTCAAGATGGCGCTCGACCAGGACCGCGTGACGCTTTCGGTCACCTCGCCCGACAACGGCACCGCCGCCGAGGAAGTGCCCGCAGATTACTCCGCCGATGGCTTCGAGATCGGCTTCAACGCCAATTATCTCAAGGACATCCTCGGCCAGATCGAGGGCGATTCGGTCGAGCTGCACCTCGCCGATGCAGGCGCTCCGACGCTGATCCGCCAGGACGACAAGAGCCCCGCGCTCTACGTGCTGATGCCGATGCGCGTGTGATCTGAACGCAGCGTTCGTGAAATTGAAAAGGCCGGGGTGGATGCCCCGGCCTTTTTCGTTGGCTGATGCGCGCTGGCCGGAGCCGTCGCTCAGTCCCGACTGGCAGCGGCGAGCATGGTCTCGACTTCGGTGAACTTCTCGCGCGGTGCGCCGCTGCGGGCATTGGCGATCTCGGCCTGGTCGATCTTCTGCCAGTCGGCGAAAGTGACGTAGTCGATCCCGCGTTGCCGGGCGAGGGCATCGAAGCCTGCGCGCCCGTCCTTGCCCGCACCCGCGCCGATATCGGCGGCGACCTTCTCGATCACCGAGAAGCCGTCGGGGCGGTTGGTGCCGATGGTTCCGGTCGGCCCGCGCCTTGCCCAGCCGACGCAGTAGAGCCCGTCGCCGATGCGCCCGGCCTCGTTGGCGAAGCGGCCTCCCGCCTCGTCGTAAGGCACGCCGGCGATCGCGCTGGTGCGATAGCCGATGCACGAGACGACCAGTCCCGCGCGGATACGATAGGTTTCGCCCGTGCCCACGGCCTCGCCATCGACGAGCGCCATGCGTTCAACCTCGACGCCTTCCACCACGTCCGTGCCGAGCAGGGCGCGCGGTGCGGCGTGGAAGTGGAATTCGATCGAAACGTCGTCGGGCCCGGATTCGCGTGCAGCCGCTGCGAAGCTGCCAAGCTGTGCGAGCGCCTTGCGATGCGTCGTGTCGAGCCCGGCCTGCGCGTCTGCTGCGGGCAGGTCGGCGGCATCGACGCGCGGTACCGCGCGCGAGAGTTCGGTCAGTTCGCCCAGTTCACGCGGCGACATCGCGATCTGGCAGGGTCCGCGCCGGCCCAGGATGACCACCCGGCGGATGTGCGAGGCGCTCAGCGGGGCGAGCGCATGGGTGGCAATGTCCGAGCCGACCAGCTCGGCGGGCGAGCGCGCCAGCATGCGTGCGACGTCGAGCGCGACGTTGCCATTGCCCACGATCACTGCGGTGTCGCTGGCAAAGCCGGGTGCGAGCGCGGAAAACTTGGGGTGTCCATTGTACCAGCCCACGAAGGCAGCCGAGCCGAAGACGTTGCCCAGCCTTTCGCCGGGCAGGTCGAGTGCGCGATCCTCGGGCGCCCCGGTGGCGAGGATCACTGCGTCGTAGAGCTGTTCGAGATCGGCGATCGAGACGTCGCGGCCGAGCATGACATTGCCGATGAAGCGCACGTTGTCGGCCAGCGCTGTCAGCTCGTAGCGGTGCGAGACGTCCTTGATCGACTGGTGGTCCGGCGCGACCCCGCTACGTATCAGTCCGAATGGAACGGGCAGGGCATCGAGAATGTCGACGCGAACCTGGTCTCCCCACTGCTTGACGGCGGCCTCGGCGGTATAATAGCCGGCCGGCCCCGAACCCACGATGGCGATGTGGCGCATGGCGGTCTCTCCGGTTTTTCGGGCGCTTTTTGCGCCCTGTTACCCGCAAGCAAGCACGCCGCGCCGTGCCCGGCAAGACATTTCGCGCTCCTGTGCGACGGGTGGTACGCAATGACCGGACACGATGTGCCCTGAGCGTACACGTTTAACCGTTTCGCAATCGGTTTCGGGGCATCTACGGGTACATGGCATCGAAGGGACTTCGTTCGGACTCGCAAGGCGTTGCTCCGGGCGTGCGCGCACCGGGCGCGCAATCAGCACAGGCCGCTGGCGGGCGGCAGGCGAAAACCGCCGAGGACGGGCGTGTCCTGCGCGGCGTCGGAGAAGGCCGGCCTGCGCAAAGCGACTTCGCCATCGCGTCGAGCGATCATGAAGATCCCGTCGACCGCCTTCACTTCTTCGTCCCCGCTGGCTGGGGGCTGATGACCGGTTGCATGGCCTGCGTACTCGCGGTCATGGCAATTCTTTCGGCTTCCCTGCCGAGCCTGCTTTCCGCGGGGCTGGTCGCGGGCAGTTTCGCGATCTGCGCCATGGCGCCGCGGCTTTCGCGCTTCGAGCAGGGGCTCGGGCCCAGCGGCTGGCAGCGCTATCCGCTGATGCTCTTCGCGATCGCTCTGCCCATGGTCTTGCTCGGCGTTGCCTGCGTGCGCTGGACCAACCGTGTCGATGCGCTCGACTGGCAGGTTACCGCGAGCGGTTTCGTCATCATCATCCTGCTGGCCTCGGCGCTGCTCGAGGGACGCCTGACTTCGATGATTGCCGCGACGATGGGGCTGTGGGGCGGGGCCTGGATCATCTCCGGTTCGCTCGGCTCGCTGATCCTGCTGAGCGCGGGCACGGTGATGGGGTTGTACTTCGCGATCCGCCACGCGCGCCGCGCGATGACCGAATCCGAGCGCCTGTCGGAGCGACTGCGCGAACAGCGCCGCGCCGAGGACCTGCTCAACGAGTACGAGCAGACCGGGCAGGGCTGGTTCTGGGAGACCGACCGCCGCGGCCAGCTTACCTATGTCTCGCCGCGCATCGCCAAATTGCTGCGCCAGCCAGTCGAGGATCTGGTCGGCCGCCCGTTCAATAACCTGTTCCAGCTCGAGGGACACGAGGGCGAGAACGAGCGCACGCTGGTCTTCCACATCTCGACCCGCTCGTCCTTCCGCGACCTCTCGGTCCGCGCCGCGACCGGCGAGGGCGAGGAGCGCTGGTGGGCGATCTCGGGGCGTCCGGTGCTCGATCAGTTCAACAATTTCATGGGCTTTCGCGGTTCGGGTACCGACCTGACCGAGACCCGCAAGTCACAGCAGCACGTCACCCAGCTGGCGCGCTTCGACAGCCTGACCAAGCTGGCCAACCGGTTCCAGATGGCCGAGTGGCTCGACAAGATCCTCAATGCCCCGCGCATCGAGAGCCGTGCCTGCGCGGTGTTCCTGCTCGATCTCGACCGCTTCAAGCAGGTCAACGATACGATGGGCCACCCGGCGGGCGATGCGCTGCTGCGCCAGGTCGCGGACCGGCTGCGCACCACCGTCGGGCGCCACGGTAAGGTCGGGCGTCTGGGCGGCGACGAATTCCAGGTCATCCTGCCCGGTCATCATCTCCCGGAAGGGCTGGCCAACCTCGCGCGCCGGATCATCGAGAACCTCTCGCAGCCCTACTCGATCGAGGGTTCGCGCGTGATCATCGGCGCCTCGGTCGGCATTTCGGTCTGTCCCGAGAACGGGACCACGTCCGAGGAGATCATCCGCAACGCCGACCTCGCGCTCTATGCGGCGAAGGGCGGGGGGCGCGGGCGCCATCACTTCTACGATGACGATCTGCATTCGGACGCCAAGGAGCGCCAGCAGCTCGAGCAGGACCTGCGCGATGCGATCGCCGAGAACGCGCTGGAACTGTACTACCAGCCGCAGGTGCGCACCACGACCGAGCGTATCGCCGGTTTCGAGGCACTGCTGCGCTGGAAGCACCCGCGTCATGGTTACATGTCGCCCGCGCGTTTCATCCCGGTGGCCGAGGAGACCGGCCTCGTCTCGCAGATCGGCGAATGGGCACTGCGTACCGCCTGCCGCGACCTTGCCAGATGGCCCGAGGAAGTGCGCGTCGCGGTTAACGTCTCGCCGCTGCAGTTCGCCAACCCGGCGCTGCCCGCGATCGTCACCAGCGCCATCGCCTCTGCCGGGATCGACCCTGCGCGGCTGGAGCTGGAAATCACCGAAAGCGTGTTCCTGGGCGATGACAAGTCGACCGAGGCGATGTTCGCATCGCTCAAGGGGATCGGCGTGCGCCTCGCTCTCGACGACTTCGGTACCGGCTATTCCTCGCTCGGCTATCTGAAGAAGGCGCCGTTCGACAAGATCAAGATCGACCAGAGCTTCGTGCGCGGCGCGACCATCAAGGGCAGCCGCAACGGCGCCATCATCTCTTCGATCGTCAGCCTCGCCGAGGCGCTGGGCATGGAGACGACCGCGGAAGGCGTGGAGACGCTCGACGAGCTCGACCTCGTGCGCATGCTCGGCTGCAGCCACGTCCAGGGGTACATCTACGAGCGTCCGCTCAGCCTCGAAGTGGCCAACGCGCGTATCGAGGAGGGGCTCGATGCCGTTGCGCAAGGGCCGCGTTCGGCACGTGCGCCGCGCCAGACGATGCTGCGCAAGGTCGTGCTCGAGCACGGCGAGCAGGTCTATCACGGCACGATCCGCAACATCTCGCAGTCCGGGGCGATGATCGAGGGGCTGTGGAACGTGCCGGTCGAGACGCCCTTCGACATCCATCTCGCGCGCGGATACGTGATGCAGGCGGTTTCGCGCTGGAGCCACGAGGACCGGATGGGGGTCGAATTCGCCCGTCCGCTCGAACTGGATGGCAACGGATCGGTGGTCTTTACCCCGCCCAAGGCGCCGAGCGAGACAAATCCCGTCTCACAGCTGCGCAAGGCAGGCTGACAGGCGATGAAACCGCTGCTAACGGCGGTTCCATGACAGACCTTTCCCTGATCCGAAATTTCTCGATCATTGCCCACATCGACCATGGCAAGTCGACGCTGGCCGACCGCCTGATCCAGTACACCGGGGGCCTCACCGAGCGCGAGATGTCCGCGCAGGTCCTCGATAACATGGATATCGAGAAGGAACGCGGGATCACCATCAAGGCGCAGACCGTGCGCCTTGCCTACACCGCCAAGGACGGCAAGACCTATGAGCTCAACCTCATGGACACGCCGGGCCACGTCGACTTCGCCTACGAGGTGAGTCGCAGTCTCGCGGCATGCGAGGGTGCGCTGCTGGTGGTCGATGCCGCGCAGGGCGTCGAGGCGCAGACGCTCGCCAACGTCTACCAGTCGATCGAGCACGACCATGAGATCGTGCCCGTCATCAACAAGATCGACCTGCCCGCCGCCGAGCCCGAGAAGGTCAAGGCCGAGATCGAGGACATCATCGGCATCGATGCCTCCGAAGCCGTGCTCGCCAGCGCCAAGTCAGGCATCGGCATCGAGGAGACGCTGGAAGCCATCGTCACCAAGATTCCGGCGCCGACCGGCGAGCGCGATGCGCCCTTGAAGGCGATGCTGGTCGATTCCTGGTACGACCCGTACCTGGGCGTCGTCATCCTCGTGCGCGTGATGGACGGGGTCATCAAGAAGGGCCTCAACGTCAAGTTCATGCAGGGCGGGACCGAGCACCTGATCGACCGCGTGGGCTGCATGACGCCCAAGCGCGTCGACCTGCCCGAACTCGGCCCGGGCGAGATCGGCTTCATCACCGCGCAGATCAAGGAAGTCGAGCAGGCCAAGGTCGGTGACACCATCACCACCGTGAAGAACGGCTCGACCACGCCGCTCGCCGGCTACAAGGAAGTCCAGCCGGTCGTCTTCTGCGGCCTGTTCCCGGTCGATGCCGCCGACTTCGAGAAGCTGCGCGATTCGATCGGCAAGCTGCGCCTGAACGACGCCTCGTTCTCCTACGAGATGGAAACCAGCGCCGCGCTCGGCTTCGGTTTCCGCTGCGGCTTTCTGGGCCTGCTGCACCTCGAGATCATTCAGGAGCGCCTCAGCCGCGAATACGATCTCGACCTCATCACCACCGCGCCCTCGGTGGTCTATCGCATCCAGCTCTCGCACTCGAAGAACGAGGATGCCAAGACCATCGAGCTGCACAACCCGGCCGACTATCCCGATCCCAACCGGATCGAGATGATCGAGGAGCCGTGGATCAAGGCGACGATCTACACCCCCGACGAATACCTCGGCGCGATCCTCAAGCTGTGCCAGGACCGCCGCGGCATCCAGACCGACCTGACTTATGTCGGCGGGCGCGCGCAGGTCTCCTACGAGCTGCCGCTCAACGAAGTGGTGTTCGACTTCTACGACCGCCTCAAGTCGATCAGCCGCGGCTACGCGAGCTTCGACTACGAGCAGATCGGCCTGCGCGAGGGCGACCTCGTCAAGATGAACATCCTCGTCAATGCCGAGCCCGTCGATGCGCTTTCGCTCATCGTCCACCGCTCGGTCGCCGAGGAGCGCGGGCGCGGCATGTGCGAGCGTCTGAAGGAGCTCATCCCCCGCCACCTCTTCAAGATCCCGGTCCAGGCCGCGATCGGCGGCAAGGTGATTGCGCGCGAGACCATCGCCGCGATGCGCAAGGACGTGACCGCAAAGTGCTACGGCGGCGACATCTCCCGCAAGAAGAAGCTTCTGGAAAAGCAGAAGAAGGGCAAGGCCCGCATGCGCGAGTACGGCAACGTCTCGATCCCGCAGGAAGCCTTCATCGCCGCGCTCAGGATGGGCGAGGAATAGGCGCGCGGGCCCCGCAGCATGACGGCGCGGGGCCTGCCGCTCGGGTCAATGTATGGGCGAGGGCGCAAGCTTTGCCCCGACGCTCGGGCGATGCCTTGAAGGGCGAGCGTGATCCAGATCACGCTGCAAACGTTTGCTGGCGCGGATTCTTCCCGCACTTGTAGCATTTGCGATGGGTTGCCAGGCAGTCCTGTTGACTTACGAGCCTGCTTGTTATCACTTGTTCCGCGATGGAAATGCGCGGAGGGGGTCCGCCATTCCGACGGACTTTGCGCGCACGGTCAATCCGGCGGCAGGGCTCGACGAGCATGATGGACGGGGGCTGACGATCAGGGTCGTGGCACTGAGCGAAGACTTGCAACTTGAGGGCGTGTTCCAGAGGCTGACGCGCAAGCAGCACGAAGTAATGGGCTATGTGTCCGCGCATTTCACCAGCAAGCAGATCGCCTTCGAGCTGGGCATCTCGGTCAGTGCGGTCAATCAGCGGATCGAAGCGGTGCGCACTCGCGCCGGCTCGCCCTCTCGTGCGGAACTGGCACGCGCCTACCGCGAGTTCCAGGAAGGGGAGGACAACGCGTCCGCACCAGCAAGCATGCCCGGGCCGGTCAAGGGCATCGCAGGCCGGGAAGCCGACATTGCGCCAACGGGGATTGATGCGGGCAAGGCCACGCGTACGAGCGTTGACACCCGCGTTTCCAGCGCGCGTCAAGAGCCGGACATGCGCGAGGTCGCTACGATTTGGAACACCGCTGACGAAGGCACCCGCCGGGTTCGGTCCGTGCACTTCGCTTGCCAGTTCCACTGCATTGATCCTGAGGCGGCAGTCTCGGTCTTCGCACAGGTTCCGACCCTGTCCGGCGCACCGTTCGCAGGCAGCCTGCCCTGTGTCGTAGGCCATGATCCGCTCGCAGGCTTCTCGCTGCGCTGCCCGCCCGAACGAGAAAGCCGCAGGCCGCGCCTGCAACAGGCCCTGGCGAAGTTCGCTGGTAGCTCGCGCTCGCGCAGCAGGGCGCTTCTGGCTGTCATGCGCGACAACATGGCCTATGCCGCCTTCGGCAGCAGCCTGGTCATCATCGCCATGCTGGGAGCCGAGGCGATCAGCTACGCCGCTCACTTGGGGTGAGTTCGCGCCGGGCCGGCCCTGCTTCGCAGCACGGCAAGGCGCCATGACACTATCCAGTGCGGCTCATAGAAAATACGCGGATAGTCCGGAAATGGTACGCATCGGCCTGCGAGATGCAATTTGCGTGTTCGAGGCGGCGCCTCTTGCGCAAATTGGGACAAGTCGTGCTTGACGGGGACGCAAAGTCTTCGAAATTACATGTGGCATTGCAACAAGATCATGCAACGCGAAGGCTGCTTCGTCGTTGTTGCGCCACGTTTCGAATTCTCTGTCCCGAACTCCCCCCAAGCCGGAGGCCTCACTTGCCCGATATCATCACCGTCGCGACCCAGCCCATCGCGGGCCAGAAGCCCGGCACCTCCGGTCTGCGCAAGAAGGTCAAGGTCTTCCAGCAGCCGAACTTCGCCGAGAACTTCATCCAGTCGGTGTTCGACGTGGTCGAGCGCGACGAGGGCGCCACTCTGGTGATCGGCGGCGATGGCCGCTTCCACAACCGCACGGTGATCCAGCAGGCGATCCGCATGGCCGCGGCCAACGGCTATGCGCGCGTTCTGGTCGGGCAGGGCGGCATCCTCTCGACCCCGGCGGCGAGCAACGTGATCCGCAAGTACGGCGCGAGCGGCGGGCTGGTTCTCTCCGCCAGCCACAACCCCGGCGGGCCGGACGAGGACTTCGGCATCAAGTACAACATCGCCAATGGCGGCCCCGCGCCCGAGGGCGTGACTGGCGCGATTTACGAGCGCACGCTGACGATCGATCGCTGGCTGAGCGTCGATGCGCCCGACATCGATCTCGATGCCATCGGCACCGTCAGCGTCGCAGGGATGAGCGTCGAGGTGATCGATTCGGTTGCCGACTATGCCGATCTCATGGAGACGCTGTTCGACTTCGATGCGATCCGCAAGGCGGTCGCCTCGGGCTTGACCATGCGTTTCGATGCGATGAGCGCGGTGACCGGGCCCTATGCCCGCGAGATCCTTGAGGGCCGGCTGGGCTTTCCCGCGGGCACCGTCGTCAACGGCACCCCGCTCGAGGATTTCGGCGGCCACCATCCCGATCCCAACCTGATCCACGCGCGCGAACTCTACGAGCTGATGATGGGCTCGGATGCGCCCGACATCGGCGCGGCCTCGGACGGCGACGGCGACCGTAACCTCATCATCGGGCGCGGGCGTTTCATCACGCCCTCGGACTCGCTGGCGATGCTTGCCGCCAACATCGAATGCGCGCCCGCCTACAAGGGACGCCTCGCCGGGATCGCGCGCTCGATGCCGACCAGTGCGGCGGCCGACCGCGTCGCCGAGGCGCTGGGCGTCGGCTGCTTCGAGACCCCAACCGGCTGGAAGTTCTTCGGCAACCTGCTCGATGCGGGCAAGGTCACGATCTGCGGCGAGGAGAGCGCGGGCACGGGCTCGGACCACGTGCGTGAGAAGGACGGCCTTTGGGCGGTCCTGCTGTGGCTCAACATTCTTGCCGTGCGCGGCATCTCGGTCGACGAGCTGGCGCGCATGCACTGGGCGCGCTTCGGTCGCAACTACTACGCGCGCCACGACTACGAGGGCATCGAGAACGCGGGCGCCGACGCGCTGATGGACGGGCTCAAGGCCGCGCTCGCAACGCTGCCGGGGCAAAGCTTCGGCGCGCTCACCGTCGCGGTTGCCGACAGCTTCTCCTACACCGATCCGGTCGATGGCTCGGTCAGCGAGAACCAGGGCATCCGCATCCTGTTCGAAGGCGGCAGCCGCGTCGTGTTCCGCCTCTCGGGCACCGGCACCCAGGGGGCGACCTTGCGCGTCTATCTGGAAAACTACGTCGGCACCGATGGCGATCTCGATGCCGAGACCGGTGCGATGCTGGCCGACCAGATCGCGGCGGCAGAGGCCATCGCGGGCATTACCAGGAACACCGGACGCACCGCTCCCGACGTGATCACCTGACCGAACCGGGGGCGCCCGGTTCCGGCGCTTCCCCTAGTTCTTGCGGGCCTTGTCCAGCGCCGCGATGCGCGCCTGCGTCGTGGGCTCGTCCAGCAATGCCGCGAGCGGCGCGTCGAGCCGTCTGCGCCAGTTGGGGTGCTCGTCGGTGGTGCCGGGAAGGTTGGGCTGCTCGCGCTCGCCGAGCAAGTCCTCGAGTGGCACGATCGCGAGGCGCGAGGGCGTCTTCCCGACATGGTCCAGCGCGGCTTCGAGCACGGGGGCGGTCTCTTCGGGATCGGGGCGCGTGCTGCGGTCGTGCGTGAGGCAGGCCCAGAGCAGCCCGCGATCCCAATTGCGGCGAAGGTCCGCCTCCTTGCGCGTTGTGCCCTGGGGGAGGCGCGCGAGGTCCTGTGCCCAGTCGAGATCGCGCCCGCTCCACCAGCCCGCCAGCGTCGGGGTATCGTGCGTGCCGGTCATCGCGACCGAGGCTGCCGGATAGTCCGCCGCGCCGATGAAGCCTTCGTCCTCGGCCCGCTCGAACCACAGCACGCGCATGTCGAGCAGCGCGCGCTGTTCGAGCGCGGGCAGGAAGTCGGGCGGCGCGGTGCCCAGGTTCTCGGCGATGAGCAGCGCGCCCGCGCGGTGGGCCTCGAGCACCGCGAGGCGCAGCATCTCGGCGAAGGGGTAGGTGAGATAGGCGCCCTCGCTGGAGGGTGCGCCCTCGGGGATCACCCATAGCCGCGCCATGCCGAAGGCGTGGTCGATACGCAGCGCGCCGCAGGTCTCCAGCGCCGAGCGCAGGGTCGCGATCCAGGGCGCATAGCCCTTGGCTGCAAGCCCGCGCGGCGAGAAGGTCGAGAGCATCCAGTTCTGCCCCTGCGGCCCGAGCGGATCGGGCGGGGCGCCGATGGTCAGGCCCTCGAGCATCGCACCGGGCATCGACCAGGCATCGCTGCCGCCCGGATGCACGCCCACCGCGAGATCGCCGACCAGCCCGACCGCCATGCCTGCCGCATGCGCGCACTGCTGCACCGCGCGCAGGCTTTCGCGCGCGAGCCACTGGACGAACATGGCAAAGCCGATCTCGCGCGGATGCTCGCGCGCGAAGCGGCGGGCGGCCTTGCCCTCGGGATCGTGGTACTTTTCGGGCCAGTGCCGCCAGCCGCGCTTGCCACCTGTCTTGCCCTTGGCGTGCAGGTGCAGGTCGAGCGCATCGAACAGCGCCTGGCGTTCGAGCGCCTCGCGCGCGTCCTCATCGAGTGCGGCGATATCGCGCGCCACGCGCTCTTGGGTCGCAGCGTCGAGCCCTTCGTAGAGCGCGCGCAGCGCCGCGAGACGGCGGGGCAGGGCGCTCTCCCAGTCGATCAGCGCGCCGGAAGCGAGGGGCGGCAGGTCGAGCTCGGGCAGGCCGACGAGTTCGGGCGCGGCGAATGCGGTGTTGAGAAACAGGCGGCTCGACGGCGAATAGGGGCTGTAGTCGCGCCCCTCGCCCGCGAAGAGCGCGTGGACGGGGTTGATCGCGAGCATATCGGCGCCGCTCTTAGCGAAGAGGTCCACCGCCTGTGCCAGCTCTTCAAAGGTGCCGTATGCGTCGTTGCAGGCGGGGCTTGCGCCGCGCAGCGCGGGGATCTGCACCGCCGGGCCCCAGAGCCGCTCGCCCCGGCGCTCTGGCGGGAGGATGTCGTCGGGCGTGGGGCATCGGCGCGGGGCGACGGCGAGGGTGAGCGTGTGGCCTGCGATCTCCAGCCGGTGATAGCCCGGCACCTGCACCGGCGGGAGCGACCAGCCCGAGCCGGGCACGCGCGTGCCGTCCTCGAGCGTGACGTGCGCGGGCCACAGGCTCGCGGGCAGCGGGGTCGCCGCGCCCACTTCGGTGACGAGCATGGCGGGCACCGCCTCGGCCTCGGCCTCGATCCGCTCGAGGCTCTGCTCGATCGCGGCAGGCTCGTGCGCAGGATAGCCGAGCGCTGCCGCGATGCGCTCGAGCGAGGCATCTGTGACGACGCGCTCGACCCCGTCGGCATCGCGCCATTCGCGTTCGATGCCGATGGCGCTGGCGAGCGCGTGCAGTGGCTTCATCGTGGCTCCGGAACCGGACTGCGCGCCTGCGGGATGCAGCGCGCGAACGGCACGAGGCTAACCCGCACGGCGCGGGGCGGCAATCACGAATGCAGGTGCGAAAACGGGCGCGAATACAGTCTGGGGAGCGATGACCGTACGCAGGGAGAAAGGGCTATTCTCAACAGGCGATAGCCAGCTTCTCGACAGTATCTCCACCCGTTCTCCACAGGCTTGCACACAGCGTTTCAACAAGGCTCTGCACGGCCTTTCCACAAGGTTTGCGACAGGTTCTGCGCAGGTTTTGCACAGGCTTGCGTACAGGGCTCGCGCAGGCCTAGGAGCGCTCCATGGACCTTTCCGCCTACCTTGCCCGCATCGGCCTCGCCGCCGCTCCGCCCGCCAGCGCGCAGGGGCTTGCCGCGCTGCAATCCGCGCATCGCCGCAGCATCGGCTTCGAGAACCTCGACGTGCTGCTTGGCCGGGCGATCCGCATCGATGGCGAGGCGGTCTTCGACAAGCTCGTGCGGCGAGGGCGGGGTGGGTACTGCTTCGAGCAGAACCGGCTCTTCGCCGATGCGCTTCACGTGCTCGGCTTCGCGGTGCGCCCGCTGCTGGCCCGCGTGCGGCTGGGGCAGGCCTGGGAGGCGCCGGTCCCGCGCAGCCACGTGCTGCTGCTGGTCGAGATTGCGGGCGAGGCGTGGATCGTCGATGCCGGGTTTGGCGGAGCCTTGACCCCGCCGCTCTGCTTGCGCGACGGTGCCTCCGCCCTGACCCCTGACGGCGCGCGCCACCGCCTGCGCCACATCGGCGCGCCCGGCTCGCTCATCGGCGAATGGCTGCTCGAACGCGCTGGCCCGCCCGAGGCCACCGACGGGCGCGCAGGCGACGCCACGGGCTGGGTGGCGCAATATGGCTTCGACCTCGCGCAGGTCTGCGCGGACGATCTCGAGCAGGTCAACCACTGGACCTCGACCCGCGCGGGCACGCGCTTCCTCACCACGCAGGTCGCCAGCATCGTCCTCGACACCGGCTTCGCCGCCCTGACCGACACGCGCCTGACGCTCTACCGCGAGGGACGCACCGAGCGCCGCGAGATCGAGGGCGCACAGGACCTGCGCGAAACGCTCGCGGGCACGTTCCGGATCGACCTGCCCGAAGCCGACCTCGCAAGGCTGCCGGTGTTTGTGGGGTAGCGGGGCGGGGGGCGTTGCGAGGGCGTTATGGCGTTGTCTGGCAGGCTTGGCGGAATGACGGGCAGGGGCCGGTTGCGGAAGGTCTGGTTCGGAGCAAAGGCATGAGAGAGTCGTCGTTCACAGTGCATTGCTTGCAAACTATGCTCGGCCATTTCTACTCGCCCGATGGCTATTTTGAGCTCACTATCCGTTGCTGGTAATTGTCTGGCCGCTATCGATGCTGCCTTCGCGTAAGAAACCCTGTAGGGCAATGTAAAGGCCGTGGTAGCGATCAGAGCGCACATTCATGGGCGAGAAGCAAAAGCCGATATCCGGCACTTGGACGTGGCCATTATACCGGAAAAATAGGGGTGATAGAGCCTCAAGTATGTTTAAGGCGCCGCGGCGATTATCTTCATTTCGAGTTTGAACGTTAATTGCGTATCGAAGTGAGCTGACGATAATGTCGATAAGAGACGTAAAATGCGACTGTCCTATGGCACTGTAATGGAAGCCAACGATATTAGAGAGACGGGTCGGTGTGTTTCTGTGATGGAGTTGCACGCCGACAGCCATCTTCTCCTTTAAGTGCCCTTCAATCTCGTTGTTTGCATCAGTAAATCGATCAATAAGGACAATGCCTTTTTCGTTCATGCGGTTAAGCGCGCAATGAAAGTGATAACAAACCGTGTTGATGCCGTACCGTCGTGCATTGTCGGGATCGCCGGCTAAGTCGTGTAAGACAGCATAAGCGAACAATTTGCACCCATACTCAGCTGCGGTTCGAATAATCGATTGCTTGAGTTCCAAAAATTGGTGATGTGTTAACCCATCAGGGCGAGGATTGAATTTAAGTCGCACATTTGGTGCCAAACCAAATGCCAAGCGCAGTTCGTCGATGCGCTGGCTAAGCGCGCCAGCAGCATTCCCGGGGATCGATATGCCAGCGTATATTAGGAAGTCGCCAGCGCGATGTTCGAGATTACTCTCATCACAATAAAGTAGATGCATCCGACGCTCGCCCCCACACTCCTGCGATACCTAGCCTGAGAAATGCTTTCAAGAGTCGAACGATAAGGACGCGACAGCTTTCAGGATCTTCAGAAGCTTTTGATCACGGCGACAAAGGGCTCAAACCAGCGCTCGCATTCAACCCGCGCTGATCCAGCCGGATAGAACAGCCTCGCCCCGCAGCCTCCTCTCCGCACTCACTTCTCGCGCAGGCGGGGCATCAGTTCGACGAAGTTGCAGGGGCGGTTGCGGCTGTCGAGCTGTTCGGCGAGGATGCCGTCCCAGCCGTCCTTTACCGCGCCGTTCGAGCCGGGCAGGGCGAAGATGTAGGTGCCGCGGCTGAGCACCGCGTGGGCGCGGCTCTGCACGGTCGAGGTGCCGATGGTCTGGTAGCTCAGCCAGCGGAACAGCTCGCCGAAGCCGGGGATGTCGCGCTCCTTGACGCGTTCGAGCGCCTCGGGGGTGACGTCGCGGCCGGTGAGGCCGGTGCCGCCGGTCGAGACGACCGCGTCGATGCCGGCATCGTCGATCCAGTTGTTGAGCCGCGCGGCGATGCGCGTCACGTCGTCCTTCTCGATCGCGCGGGCGACGAGCTTGTGCCCGGCGCCGGCAATCCGCTCGGCGAGGATGTCGCCCGAGGTGTCGTTCTCGGGGCCGCGCGTGTCCGAGACGGTGAGCAGGGCAATGTTGATCGGCTTGAAGGTACGCTCTGTGTCAATCGCCACGCAGTATCGCTCCGTTGGGGGCCATGCGCACCGCCTTCGAGCCCGAGAGACCGGGGAAGGTCGGCCACATGTCCTGTGCGAGCGCGATGCGGCTTTCCGAAGGGCCGCCGGCCTGGCGCTCGTACATCCAGTAATTGCGCATGACGATATTCACGTAGCCGCGCGTCTCCCAGTAGGGCAGCGATTCCATCCACAGCAGCGGATCGCCGCCGTCCTTCACCTCGGTGTTCCAGCGGGTGATCGGGACCGGCCCGGCGTTGTAGGCGGCCATGACCTTGGGCAGCAGCCCCTGCGTGCCCGAATTGTGGTCGAGCGCGAGCAGGTGGGCCTGTCCGAAGGCGAGGTTGATCTCGGGGCGGTTGAGGTCCTTTGCCGAACCCGAGACGCCCAGCGAGGCGGCATGGTCGCGCGCGGCGGCGGGCATGATCTGCATCAGGCCGCGTGCGCCCGCGGGGCTGACGATGCTTGCCTGGAAGATCGATTCCTGCAGCGCGTGGGCGTAGACGAGCGCGGGGTCGACCTTCCAGCCGCCGGTGGGGGTCCACTTGGGCGTGGGGAAGCGCGAGGCCGGGTCGGGCTTGCCGCCGCGCGGGGCGTTGTAGCTCATCCACAGCTGGGTCGCGGGCAGGCCGAGATCGCGCGCGAGGCGAGAGAGCGGGGCATATTGCCCGGCATCGCCGATGCGCGCCTGATGGCGCAGCACTTCGTCGGCAAGGCCGTCCTCGCCGATCTCGGAGAGCGCGACGGCGGTGCGCACGTTTGGGATCGTGCGCAGCGACTGCCAGTCGGTCTGGCTGAAGTCGGCCTGGGCGTGCTGGGCGGGCAGTTCCATGCCCAGCTGTTCGGCGGCGAGCATGCCGTAGAGCGTCTCGTCGCGCTTGGCCGCGAGGCGCAGCACGCCGGCGGCCTTCTCGGGCTGGCGGCAGCGCACGAGGGCGCGCGCGTGCCAGTAGTGCGCCGCGCTGGTCAGTTCGTCGTTCTCGGAATAGCGCGCGGCATCCGCGAAGGCGGCGGAGGCGCCGTCGCAGTCGCCCAGCCGCCATGCGGCGAGCCCGGCGGTCCACCAGGCCTCGCCGACCCACGGGCCGTTGCCCATGGCGGCGAGCTGGGCCATCTCGTAGGCCGAGGCGTCCTGGTTCTCGATGTAGTAGCTCCAGGCCACCTTCTGGCGCCATTCGGCGCGCGCCATCGACGAAAGCGAGGCGTCGACCCCGTCGAGCAGCGTGCGCGCGCCCATCGGATCGTCGTTCTTGATGTGCTCGACGATCCCGGCCGAGATCGCGGCGGGCATCGTGCCGTCCTCGATCGAGCGCGGGCGCACGCGCTTGGGCATCGAGGGGAGGCGGGCGAACTGCTGCTCGCCGGGCAGGCTCGGCGTGGTCTGCGCACCGCGGCGCTGCGCGAGGCGGGTGATCTGGTCGGCACCGGGAAGCTCGGTCCCTTGCGCCAGCCATGCCTCGAGGTCGGGCAGCTCGATGCGCGGCGAGCCGGCGGCGAGGTAGTATTCCGCGCGCGCTTCCTGATGGATCGGGCCCTCGGGGCGCTGGGCGAGCATGCGCTGGACCTTGCTCCAGTCCTTGTCCTCGACCGCGGAGAAGTATTCGGCGTAGAAATCGCGGTCGTCGTGGCTGAGCAGCGAGGGGACCACGGTGCTGTCGGCGCGGGTGCGGAAGTAGTCGACTGCGGCGCTGTTCGCGCTCGCCGTGCCCGGCAGCGCGGCGAGCGCGAGCCCGGCCAACCCCGTGCCTGCAAGCGCGCGCTTGCCTGCGCGCAGGAGTCCCTTCGCAGTGCTGGCCGGTCGTGAACCAGAGTGTCGCTTCAAGTTATCTGTCCTCGAAAATTCCGTCGTACCGGTTCGGCCCCCTGGCGGCTGGAGGGCGCGGGTCATGCCGCGCTCCAGTCCAGCATCGTCTTCCACAGGACCGGCTTCGCGCTCGGATGATTGAGCAGCGATGCAAGGCCCCAGGAGGCGAGCAACGGTATTGAGCGTCCTTCATGGTTGAAATTTTGTGAAATTGCAGTGCGACGCGGCAATTCGTGGCCCAAAAGCGGCAAAACGTTTTCACCGAAGGTAAACAGGCGTTTCGGGGCGACCAGACCGACGTGGTGCAGCAGCACCTTGCCCATGCCCTCGGTGCGCAGCTGCGTCCAGTCGGGAGCGGGAACGGCGCGCGGGAGGACGCTGGCGATGTAGACCTCGTCGCGGCGGGTTTCGAGCGCTGCAAGGATGGCGTCGAGCAGGCGTCCCTGCGGTCCCGAGAGCAGCGTCTCGCGGTCCTCGCTCTCGGGCGTCTCGACCAGGATCATGACGTCGGCCCCGGCCTTGCCCTGCGGCGGTACGCGCGCCGAGGTGCGGCCCGCGTCGAGCAGCGGCTCGCTCATCCACCAGCGGGTGAATTCGGCGAGGTCTGCGGGAAGTATCGCCGGGTCGATGCCCGGCGGCGCAGCAGGGACCTGCTCCTCGACCGGCGCACGCCTGCGCGCGGCTGCGCGGCGGCGCATTTCGCCGTCGTCACCGGGTTCGGCCAGCCACTCCACCGGCTCGTCGAGCAGGTCGAGATCGACACCGGCGTCCCTCCACCAGTCGAGCGCACCTGTGATATCTGCCAGAAATTCCGGATTTGGGGCCTGATCCATCGAGGCAGGTATTGACCTGTCGGCACCGACCAATCAAGGCACAAGGGTAGACAAGTGCGCAACAAAATACGCGAATGCAAAATTCGACTGGCTTTTGAGGGGTCCCATGATTGAACGCGAAGAGATGCCTTACGATGTCGTGATCGTCGGTGGCGGGCCGGCGGGTCTGTCGACGGCGATCCGGCTCAAGCAGCTCGATCCGGAAATCCAGGTCTGCGTGCTCGAGAAAGGCTCCGAGATCGGGGCGCACATTCTTTCGGGCGCGACCTTCGATCCCAAGGCGATCGACGAGCTGCTGCCCGAGTGGCGCGAGATGGACTGCCCGATGGCCGAGACGCCGGTGACCGACAACTGGCACTGGCACCTCACCAAGGGCAAGAAGTTCTCGATCCCCCACGCGATCCAGCCCAAGTTCATGTCGAACCACGGCAACTACACCGGATCGCTGGGCAACCTGTGCCGCTGGCTGGGCGAGCAGGCCGAGGCGCTCGAGGTCGAGATCTTCCCGGGCTTCCCCGCAGCCGAGATCCTCTACGACGACAACGGCGCGGTCATCGGCGTGCAGACCGGCGACATGGGCGTTGGCCGCGATGGCGAACCCAAGGGCGACTTCCAGCCGGGCATGAACCTGCTGGGCAAGTACACCGTCTTCTGTGAAGGCGCGCGCGGGCACCTGACCAAGCGCCTCAAGGCGAAGTACGATCTTGAAGCCAACTGCGAGCCCCAGATCTATGGTCTGGGCATGAAGGAACTGTGGGACATCGATCCCGACAAGCACGTGCCGGGCCGCGTGATCCACACGCAGGGTTGGCCCTTGTCGGAGAACGACGCCTGGGGCGGCGGTTTCCTCTACCATCAGGCCAACGGGCAGGTCTCGCTCGGTTTCGTCGCCGCGCTCGACTACAAGAACCCCTACATCTACCCCTTCGAGGAATTCCAGCGCTGGAAGCAGCACCCCGAGATCAAGGCGATCCTCGAGGGCGGCAAGCGCGTCGCCTACGGTGCGCGCGCGATCAACGAGGGCGGCTGGCAGTCGGTGCCGCAGCTGGCCTTCCCGGGCGGCGTGCTGGCGGGCTGTTCGGCAGGCTTCGTCAACGTGCCGCGCATCAAGGGCAGCCACACCGCGATGAAGTCGGGCATGCTGGCGGCAGAGGCCATCGCCGCTGCGCTCAAGGCCGAGCGCGGGCAGGACACGCTGCAGGAATACGACGATGCGGTGCGTTCGAGCTGGATCGCGGACGAATTGAAGCTGGTCCAGAACGCCGAGCCTCTGGTCGCCAAGTGGGGCGGTGAGCTGGGCACGGTGCTCGCGGGCACCGACATGTGGCTGCGCACGCTGTTCGGCTTCGGCATCGCCAAGCCGATGAAGCACCACACGGATGCTTCGTGCCTGCAGCGCGCCGATCTCTACAAGCCGATCGACTATCCCAAGCCCGACGGCGTGATCAGCTTCGACCGTCTGACCAGTGTCTCGTTCTCGTTCACCAACCACGAGGAAGAGCAGCCCTGTCACCTCAAGCTCAAGGACCCGGCGATCCCGACGCAGGTCAACCTGCCGATCTATGCCGGGCCCGAGGCACGCTACTGCCCGGCGGGCGTCTACGAGTTCGTCGCCGACGAAAGCGCAGGTGGCGAGGCCCTCAAGCTCCAGATCAATTCGCAGAACTGCGTCCACTGCAAGACCTGCGACATCAAGGACCCGACCCAGAACATCGAATGGGTGACGCCCGAGGGCGGCGGCGGGCCCAACTACCCGAACATGTGATCGCGCTCGGCGGGACTTTCCGCCAGTGACTTTCGCGCATTGCGAGGCCTCGGGGCTTGCCCCGGGGCCTTTGTCGTTTCAGGGGAGGCACATGCACGAAACCGCCTATGCCAAGATCAACCTCGCGCTCCACGTCCGCGCTCGCCGCGAGGACGGTTATCACGAACTGGAGACGCTCTTCGCCTTCGTCGATGACGGCGACCGGCTGGCGGTCGCGCCTGCCGCCGAGGACATGCTCGAGGTGCGCGGCGAATTCGTCGGCGGGCTCGCCAATCCCTTCGACAACATCGTCGCATCCGCGCTCGCCGCCTTGCCACACGGGAAGAAGGGCTGGGCGGTCACGCTGGACAAGCGTCTGCCGGTGGCGGCGGGGCTCGGCGGCGGCTCGGCGGATGCAGGCGCGGTGTTCCGCATGGTCGAGCACGCGCACGGCCTGCCCGAGGACTGGCGCGCCAGGGCCGCGAAGCTGGGTGCGGACGTTCCCGCCTGCGTGCTCTCGCGTCCGTGCATCGGCACCGGCACCGGCACCGATCTTGCGGAAGTCGCGCATAACGATCTCGCGGGCTGTCCCGTGCTCCTCGTCAACCCGCGCGTGCCGCTCACGACCGGGCCGGTGTTCAAGGCCTGGGACGGCGTGGACCGCGGGGCGATGCCGGGCGGGTCCCTGCGCGAGATCGCGCTGGCGGGGCGCAACGACCTCGAGCCGCCCGCGCTCTCGATCTGTCCGCAGATCGGCGAGGTGCTGGCAGCGCTGCGCGAAGGTGGAGGAAAAGGCGGTTCGGGAGCCTTCCTCGTGCGCATGTCGGGCTCGGGCGCGACCTGCTTTGCGCTCTACGACGATCTTGCCGCGCGGGACGAAGCTTCGGAAAAGCTGGAAAAAGACCACCCCGGCTGGTGGCAAATGGCGGGGCGGTTGCGCTAGGATGGGCGACATGCAGACCGTGACCGAAACCGAAAGCTACCGCATCTGTGGCACGCCGCGCTTCGGGGGCATCCTCGTCGTTGCCGACCATGCCTCGAACCGCGTGCCCGAAGATATCGACCTTGGCATCGCGCCCGAGCTGATGGACGAGCACATCGCCATCGACATCGGCGTCGCAGCGATTGCCGAGCGCATGGCGCAGCGTGCCGGCACCGCCGCCTTCCTCGGTAACGTCAGCCGGCTGGTGTGCGACACCAACCGCACCGCCGATGACCCGGCCGCGATCCCCGAGGTCAGCGACGGCTACGCGATCCCGGGCAATTGCGGCATCGACCGCGCCGCGCGGCTGGCGCGCTTCCACGCCCCGTTCCACGACAAGCTCGAGGAGCTCCTCACCGCGAACCCGCCGCTGCTGGTGCTGATCCTGCACAGCTTCACTCCGCGCATGGCGACCCGCCCCGATGAGACGCGCCCGTGGCACTGCGGCGTCCTCTACGACGCCGATGCGCGCGGCGCGAAGCTCGCCACCCCGCTGTTCGAAGCGGACGGGCTCGTCGTCGGCGACCAGGAACCCTATTCGGGCAAGGTCTATAACGCCGCCATCGAACGCCATGTCGAGAGCGACGGTCGGCCCTACCTCTACCTCGAGATCCGCCAGGACCTCATCGCCGACGAGGCCGGGCAGGCCGAATGGGCGGAGCGCCTGACCCGCGTGTGCAACCAGGTCGCGATCGCGCTGGGAGAGTGAGGCGGGTGTCGCTCGCGGGCTTCGACAAGCTCAGCCCGAGCGGGGCAGGGGTCAGACAGCTCTTTAAGATCGCGGTGTCGGCCGCCTCATCAACAGGTTGCCGGATAAAACCAGCGCAACGCCTCTCTTGATGGCAGGTCTTCATCCCCGCTCAGGCTGAGCCTGTCGAAGCCGCTGCAGGCCAAGTCGCCGCCTAATCCACGTCGCCCGCGAAGGCGATGCGGTTGAGGCGCTGGCGGGTCATTTCGTACATCGTGTCGATGTCGATTGCCTCGCCTTCCTCGACGCGGCACGAGATCATCGTCAGCGGGAAGCACAGGATGCCGGTGCCCGGCCAGTGCAGCGCGGGCTGGCGGCCGTATTCGTCGTCGACGGTGACCCAGTCGAGCGAGAGGTCCTGTGCCAGCGCATCGCCGAGCGCGATGCCGAGCGACTGCAGCTTCCAGGTATCCTCGGGGCCGACCCAGTCCTGCGCGAGGTTGGCGCGCACCACGGCGAGTTTGCCGTCGATGCTCTCGTAGGAGGCATCGGGATTGCTCGCGAAGTGGCCCTTGATCCAGACTCGGGCCAGATCGAGCCACTCCTGCTCCTCGTCTTCGAGGGTAAGGCGTTCGAGGCTTGCCATACGCAGAAGACTATCAGGCATTTGCGCGAAGGCGAAGGGGGGCAAACCCCTGTTTCGCGGCAGAACTGACCTTTTTGCGCAAGAATCCTGTTTCATGGGGCGACGGCGGGAAATTTTCTCTTCGGTTGCGGGCGCGAGTGGAGTAGGGGCGGCGCGAAGGGATGCGCCATCCGCCTCCCGCACAAGACAAGTCCCGGAGTACACTGCAATGCCTGCCTATCGTTCCCGCACGTCCACTCACGGCCGCAACATGGCAGGCGCGCGTGGCCTGTGGCGCGCGACCGGCATGAAGGACGGGGACTTCGGCAAGCCGATCATCGCGGTCGTCAACTCGTTCACGCAGTTCGTGCCGGGTCACGTGCACCTGAAGGACCTCGGGCAGCTGGTCGCGCGCGAGATCGAGGCTGCGGGCGGTGTCGCCAAGGAATTCAACACCATCGCGGTCGATGACGGCATCGCCATGGGCCACGACGGCATGCTCTATTCGCTGCCCAGCCGCGACCTCATCGCTGACAGCGTCGAATACATGGTCAACGCGCACTGCGCCGATGCCATGGTCTGCATCTCCAACTGCGACAAGATCACGCCGGGCATGCTGATGGCCGCGATGCGCATCAACATCCCCGTCGTCTTCGTCTCGGGCGGTCCGATGGAAGCGGGCAAGGTCGTGCTCAAGGGCAAGGAAACCGCGCTCGACCTCGTCGATGCGATGGTCGCCGCCGCCGACGAGTCCTATTCCGACGAGGAAGTCGCCGCGATCGAGCGTTCGGCCTGCCCGACCTGCGGCTCGTGCTCGGGCATGTTCACCGCCAACTCGATGAACTGTCTGACCGAAGCGCTGGGCCTCTCGCTGCCGGGCAACGGCTCGACGCTCGCCACCCACGCCGACCGCGAGCGCCTGTTCAAGGAAGCGGGCCGCCTCGTCGTCGACCTGTGCCAGCGCTACTACGAGCAGGAGGACGAGACCGCCCTGCCGCGCACCATCGCCAGCTTCGAGGCGTTCGAGAACGCGATGAGCCTCGACATCGCGATGGGCGGATCGACCAACACCGTGCTGCACCTGCTGGCCGCCGCCGTGGAAGCGGGCGTCGACTTCACCATGGCCGACATCGACCGCCTCTCGCGCCATGTGCCCTGCCTCTCCAAGGTCGCGCCGGCCAAGTCCGACGTGCACATGGAGGACGTCCACCGCGCGGGCGGCATCATGGCGATCCTCGGCCAGCTCGACCGTGCCGGCCTGCTTCACTCCGATTGCCCGACCGTTCATGCAAGGACGCTGGGCGATGCGCTCAACCGCTGGGACATCAGCCGCACCAACGAGGCCAGCGTTCAGGACTTCTACAAGGCCGCGCCCGGCGGCGTGCCCACGCAGGTCGCCTTCAGCCAGGCCAACCGCTGGAAGGACCTCGACCTCGACCGCGAGAACGGCGTGATCCGTTCCAAGGAACATGCCTTCAGCCAGGACGGCGGCCTTGCGGTCCTTTTCGGCAACATCGCGCGCGACGGCTGCATCGTGAAGACGGCGGGCGTCGATGACAGCATTCTCAAGTTCACCGGCAAGGCGCGCGTCTATGAGAGCCAGGACGCGGCGGTCGCGGGCATTCTGGGCGGTCAGGTCGAGGCGAACGACGTCGTCGTGATCCGCTACGAAGGTCCGCGCGGCGGGCCGGGCATGCAGGAAATGCTCTATCCTACCAGCTACCTCAAGTCGAAGGGGCTGGGTAAGGCCTGCGCGCTGCTCACTGACGGGCGCTTCTCGGGCGGTACCTCGGGTCTCTCGATCGGCCATGCCTCGCCCGAGGCGGCCGAAGGCGGCGAGATCGGGCTCGTCGAGAACGGCGACACCATCGAGATCGACATCCCCGGCCGCACCATCAACCTGATGGTTTCGGACGAGGAACTGGCCGCACGCCGTGCAACGCAGGAAGCGCGCGGGAGCGAGGCATGGACCCCGGTCCATCCGCGCAAGCGCAAGGTCTCGGCCGCGCTTCAGGCCTATGCCGCGATGACCACCAGCGCCTCGAAGGGCGCGGTGCGCGACGTGACGCAGCTCAAGCGTTGAGCGAAGGGCTCGCCGCCAGCGCAGCGCTCGTCGCTCTCGTCGCGCTCGGCCTTGCGGGGTGTTCCTCGCAAGGGACGGGCGCGCCGACCCCGCAGGGCAGCGGCGACTACATTGCCTGCGCCGTGGGCGGTTCGGCCGAACTGGCCGATGCCTGTGCGGTCGAGCGCGTCGAGCAAGACGGCCAGCTCAGTCTGGTGGTGCATCATCCCGACGGAGGGTTCCGCCGCTTCGACGTGCGCCGCGACGGCACCGGCCTCGCGGTCGCCGACGGGGCGGACGAGGCCGAGACGCGCCTCGACGAGGGCAAGCTCTCGGTCACCGTCGGGCCCGACCGCTACGTTTTCCCGGTGACCATGCGCAAGAAGGGGGCCGCCGCCGCGCAGTGAGGCGGAAACGTCCCCTGTCTCACATGCGTTGCCGGTTGAACCAGCCCAGCAAAGGACGCGAGACCCAGCCGTGACGACCAGCCCAGCAGCGCAGACTTCCCCCGAGAGTGCCCCCGATGCCGCGCATCAGGTCCTCACCGTGCAGCAGATGCGCGAGGCCGAAGGCGCGCTGATCGAGGCGGGAACCTCGGTCGATGCGCTGATGCAGATCGCGGGGCGCGGCGCTGCCGCCTACGTCTGGCGCATGAGCGGCCAGCGCCCGGTCACCGTGCTGTGCGGGCCCGGCAACAATGGCGGCGACGGCTACGTCATCGCCCAGGCCATCCGCGAGCGCGGCGGCGAGGCCGTGGTGGTCGCCGCCATGCCGCCCGCGACCGATGCCGCACGCAATGCCCGCAAGCTCTTCGAAGGGCCGGTGCTGGGGCCCGAGGAAGCCGATTGCTCGGGCGAGGTCTTCGTCGACTGCCTCTTCGGCAGCGGTCTGACCCGCCCGCTCGACGCCGATGCCTTCGCACTGCTGGTGAAGCTGGCAGGTCGCCACCGTCACCGCGTCGCGATCGACCTGCCGAGCGGCGTCGGTTCGGACACCGGCATGGCGCTCAACGAGGGCCTGCCGCAATATGACCTGACGGTCGCGCTCGGCGCATGGAAATACGCGCACTTCCTGATGCCTTCGGCCCCGCTTTGTGGCACGCAGAGGCTGGTCGACATCGGTGTCGCCCCGGTCGCGGGGGCGGCCGGGCGGCTGCGGCGTCCCGACCTTGCCGCGCCGGGACCCGACGCGCACAAGTATACCCGCGGCCTGCTCGCGGTCGTCGGCGGGGCCATGCCGGGCGCGGCGATCCTTGCCAGCATGGCGGCACAAGGGGCAGGGGCGGGTTACGTCAAGCTCTTCGCCGACACCAAGCGCGGGGCGCCCGCCGATCTGGTGGTCGAGACCGGGCCGGTCTCCGAAGTGCTCACCGATCATCGCAATTCGGCGATCCTCGTCGGCCCCGGGCTTGGCCGCGACGGCGTGGCGCGCGAGCGGCTGGCCGTGGCGCTTGCCGATCCGGTGCCGGTGCTCGTCGATGCCGATGCGCTGGTCCTGCTCACCGGGCGTCACCTCGCCGAGCGCAGTGCGCCCACCGTTGCGACCCCGCACGAGGGCGAACTCGTCGCGCTCGAACGCGCTTTCGATTGCGACGGTTCGGGCAGCCGCCCGCAGCGCGCACTGGCGCTGGCACGCAAGAGCGGCATGATCGTCGTCGCCAAGGGTGCGGACACCGTCATTGCCGCGCCCGATGGTCGCCTGGCGCTGGTACCACGTGCCTCGTCCTGGCTCTCGACCGCGGGAACGGGCGACGTTCTTGCCGGTGCCATCGCCAGCAGGCTCGCCTGTGGAGCCGAGGCCTTCGCCGCGGCAGGCGAGGGGGCATGGCTCCACGGCGAGGCGGCAAGGCTTGCCCCGCCTGCCTTCAGTGCGCTTCAGCTTGCCGAGAGGATACCCGCTGCGCTAGCGGCGTGCCTGTGAGCGAACAATCTGAAGAAATCCTGCGAATCGCCTCCAAGGGCGACGGTGTCACCGCTTCCGGGCGCTTTGCCTGGGGCGCGGCGCCCGGCGACGTGCTGCTTGCCGACGGCACGCTCGAATGGGGGCCGCACCATGTCGAGCCCGCGTGCCGTCACTTCGGGCGTTGCGGGGGCTGCCAGCTCCAGCAGCTCGACGAGGAGACGCTGACCGAGTTTGTCGAGGCGCGCGTCGCCAATGCCTCGAGCGCGCAGGAACTGGGCGCCGAAGAAATCGCCGCGCCCTACCTTTCGCCGCCGGGTGCGCGCCGCCGCGCGTCCTTGCGCGCCGAAAGCTCGGGCGGGCGGATCGTCATCGGCTTTCGCGAGGCGAAGTCGCATCGGCTCGTCGAGCTGGAGGAATGCCCGGTCCTCGTTCCCGAGATCACCGCGCTGCTCGACCCCTTGCGCAAGTTGCTCATCACCATGGGCAAGGCGGCGCCCGCCAAGAAGGGCCCGCGCGGCAAGCCTGCGAAGAACGCCAAGAGCACCATGCCGCGCATGGCCTGCGACATCGAGATGACGCTGGTCGACCAGGGCGTCGACCTCGGCGTCAAGGGCCTCACCGCCGAGGGTCTCGCCGCGACCGAGGCGATGCTCGATTTCGCCAAGGAGCATGGCCTTGCCCGCCTCACCATGGACGGGGGCTATGGCTACGAGACCGTGTGGGAGCCCGCACCGGTCACCGTCACGCTCGGCGACACGCCGGTCCCGTTCCCGCCCGGCAGCTTCCTTCAGGCGACCAAGGACGGCGAGGATGCGCTGGTCGCCGCGGCGCGCGAGTGGATCGGCGATGCCGCGACGATCGCCGATCTGTTCTCGGGGCTGGGCACTTTCGCGCTCGCGCTGGCGAGCTCCGCGTGCAAGGTCTTCGCCGCCGAGGCCGCGCGCGACGTGCACCTCGCCTGCAAGTCGGGCGCCGACCGCGCACAGCGCCCGGTCTTCAGCGCGCACCGCGACCTGTTCCGCAACCCGCTCCAAGCCGACGAGCTGTCGAAGTTCGAGGCGCTCGTGCTCGACCCGCCGCGCGCCGGAGCGCGCGAGCAGGTGGAGTGCATCGCGGATTCCAGCGTCGACCGCGTGGTCTACATCTCGTGCAACCCGTCGAGCTGGTCGCGCGACGGCGCGCGGCTCGTCGAGGCGGGTTTCCGGCTGGTGGAGCTGCGGCCCGTCGGCCAGTTCCGCTGGTCGACCCACGTCGAGCTGGCGAGCTACTTCGTGCGCGACGGCGAGGGCTGACGCGTTCCCCGCGGCGATGATGAGCGGCGCAGGCACCCGAAATCCACGCCTTATCGCCTGAAACGAACAGTCTGACCGCACCAAGCGGCTTGCGGCCCTCGCGCGGGTGTCTTATCGGCGCTGTCATGCAGACGACGAACGATATCCGCCGGTCCTTCCTCGACTACTTCGCGTCGAAGGGGCACACGCCTGTCCAGTCCGCGCCGCTGGTCCCCTACAACGACCCGACGCTGATGTTCGTGAACGCGGGCATGGTGCCGTTCAAGAACGTGTTCACGGGGCAGGAAAAGCGCGACTACTCGCGCGCCACCTCCTCGCAGAAGTGCGTACGCGCCGGCGGCAAGCACAACGATCTCGACAACGTTGGCTACACCGCGCGCCACCACACCTTCTTCGAGATGCTCGGCAATTTCTCCTTCGGCGACTACTTCAAGGAAGAGGCGATCACCAACGCCTGGGGCCTGCTCACCAAGGAGTGGGGCCTTGCCAAGGAAAAGCTGCTCGTCACCGTCTACCACACCGACGACGAGGCCTTCGACCTGTGGAAGAAGATCGCCGGGCTTTCCGACGACCGCATCATCCGGATCCCGACCAAGGACAACTTCTGGTCGATGGGCGACGATGGCCCGTGCGGCCCGTGCTCGGAAATCTTCTTCGACCATGGCGACCACATCTGGGGCGGCCCTCCGGGTAGCCCCGAGGAAGACGGCGACCGCTTCATCGAGATCTGGAACCTCGTGTTCATGCAGTTCGAGCAGGCGGGCGGCGAGATCGTGGGCGAGCTGCCCAAGAAGTCGATCGACACCGGCATGGGCCTCGAACGCCTCGCTGCGGTCATGCAGGGCCAGCACGACAACTACGACATCGACCTGTTCCGCAACCTGATCTCGGCTTCGGAAAGCCTGACCGGGGTCAAGGCCGAGGGCGAGCAGACCGCCAGCCACCGCGTGATCGCCGATCACCTGCGCTCGACCAGCTTCCTGCTCGCCGACGGCGTTCTGCCTTCGAACGAAGGGCGCGGCTACGTCCTTCGCCGCATCATGCGCCGCGCCATGCGCCACGCGCACCTGCTCGGCGCCAAGGACCCGCTGATGCATCGCCTCGTGCCCGCGCTCGTCGCGGAAATGGGCCAGGCCTTCCCCGAACTGGGCCGCGCGCAGCCGCTCATCGAGGAAACGCTCGAGCGCGAGGAAATCCAGTTCCGCCGCACGCTTTCGAACGGCCTCAAGCTGCTCGACGAGGCGACTGGCGAGATGGGCGAGGGCGCGACGCTTGCGGGCGAGACCGCGTTCAAGCTCTATGACACCTACGGTTTCCCCTATGACCTCACCGTCGATGCGCTGCGCCCGCGCGGCATTACCGTCGACGAAGCGGGCTTCCAGGCCGCGATGGCCCAGCAGAAGGCCGCCGCGCGCGCCGCGTGGAAGGGCTCGGGGCAGGCCGCCGATGCCGAAATCTGGTACGACATCGCCGAGCGCGAAGGCGCGAGCGAGTTCACCGGCTATGCCTCGACCACCGGCGAGGGCCGCGTCGTCGCGCTGCTCGTCGACGGCAAGGAAGTCTCGGAGGCCAAGGCGGGCGACAAGGTCACCGTGCTGACCAACCAGACCCCGTTCTACGGCGAATCGGGCGGTCAGGTCGGCGATGCCGGCTCGATCACCGGCGCGCTGCCGGGCAGCGATCTCGCGATCACCATCGAGGATACCGCCAAGCCGCTCGGCCGCCTGCATGCGATGTCGGGCACGGTCGATGCCGGTTCGATCAAGCTGGGCGACGCGGTACTGCTCTCGGTCGACGTTGCGCGCCGCGATGCGATCCGCGCCAATCACTCCGCGACGCACCTCGTCCACCAGGCGCTGCGCGACCGGCTGGGCGACCACGTCACGCAGAAGGGCTCGATGGTCTCGCCTGAGCGCCTTCGCTTCGACTTCTCGCACCCCAAGGCGCTGAGCGACGAGGATATCGCCGCGATCGAGGCCGAAGTGAACGCCGAGATCCGCGCCAACGAAGCGGTGATGACCCGCCTGATGACGCCCGACGACGCCATCGAGGCAGGCGCCATGGCGCTGTTCGGCGAGAAGTACGGCGACGAGGTCCGCGTGCTCTCGATGGGCCGCGCCAAGGGCAAGCGCAACTATTCGGTCGAGCTTTGCGGCGGCACCCATGTCAACGCCACCGGCGACATCGGCGTGTTCCGCATCGTCTCGGAAAGCGCGGTCTCCTCGGGCGTTCGCCGCATCGAGGCGCTGACCGGCGAAGGCGCGCGCCAGTGGTTCGTTCAGCGCGAGGATGCACTCAAGGCCGCGGCCTCGGCGCTGCGCACCACGCCCGACGAGGTGACCGAGCGCGTCGTGGCGCTGCTCGACGAGCGCAAGAAGCTCGAGCGCGAACTCGCCGAAGCCAGGAAGGCGCTGGCGCTTGGTGGCGGCGGCGCGGCCTGGGGTCCGGCCGATGAAGAAATCAACGGCATGACCTTCTCGGGACAAGTGCTCGAAGGTCTCGACCCCAAGGAACTGCGCGGGCTGCTCGACCAGGCCAAGCAGCGCATGGGCTCGGGCATTGCCGCGATCGTCGCGGTCAACGAGGGCAAGGGCGCCATTGCGGTTGCCGTGACCGACGACCTCAAGGACAAGGCCTCGGCGGTCGAGCTGGTCCGTGCCGGTGTCGCCGCGATGGGCGGCAAGGGTGGCGGTGGCCGTCCCGACATGGCGCAGGGCGGCGGTCCCGAAGGCGACAAGGCTGCCGACGCAATCGCTGCCGTGAAGGCCGCGCTTGCCGGCTGAGAGGACACGTGAAGGGATGGCATCGAGGGGCAAAGCTCCTAGAGCTCCCATGACTGTCCAAGGCAATGCACATACTGCGGCCTCGTGCAGGGCACGAGGCCGACAGTCATGGGGTCAAGGGGTATTAACCCCTTGAATCCTCTTTCTTCCCCTCTCGACCTCACCACGATTGCCAAGGGCATCGCCGCCGACATGCGCGACGAGGTCCAGCGCGGCAAGGTGGCCGATTACATCCCCCCACTGGCGCAGGTCTCGCCCGACAGGTTCGGCATCGCCATAGTCACCGCCGATGGGCAACAGCACTGCGCAGGCGATGCGGACGAGCCGTTCTCGATCCAGTCGATCTCCAAGGTCTTCGCGCTAACGCTCGCCATCGGTGCGGTGGGCGACGAACTGTGGGCACGGGTCGGGCGCGAGCCTTCGGGCTCGGCGTTCAACTCCATCGTCCAGCTCGAGAGCGAGCACGGCATCCCGCGCAATCCCTTCATCAATGCGGGCGCCATCGTGGTGACCGACGTGCTGCTGGGCCATCTCGAGCCGCGCGAGGCAATCGGGCAAATGCTGCGCTTCGTGCGCGAATTGTCGGGTGACGACACCATCGCCATCGACGAGAGTGTCGCACGGGCCGAGCAGGACACTGGCTTTCGCAACAAGGCGCTGGCCAACTACATGCGCGCCTTCGGCAACCTGAACGGCGAGGTCGACAAGGTGCTGGGCACCTACTTCCACTTCTGCGCGCTGGCGATGTCGTGCAGGCAACTGGCGATGGCCGGGCGCTACCTGATGAATGGCGGGCGCGTCGACGGGCACGGCGTAGTCACCGCGCGGCGGGCGCGGCGCATCAATGCGCTGATGATGTCCTGCGGGCACTACGACAATTCGGGCGACTTCGCCTACCGCATCGGCCTGCCGGGCAAGTCGGGCGTTGGCGGGGGTATCCTCTGCGTCGCGCCCGGCATCGCGAGCGTGGCGGTGTGGTCGCCCGGGCTCAACGCCGCGGGCAACTCGCACCTGGGCACGATGGCGCTGGAGCGTCTGGTCCACCTGACCGGCTGGTCGGTGTTCGAGCCGCGCCGGGGCTGAGGGGAGCTACGGTCAGACCCGTTCGGGTTCGCGCATCTGGCCCGAGCGCAGCGCCGGCTTCTCCGATAGTCCGCCCTGGTTCATGATCTGCTCGCGCAACTGGTCGCGCTTTTCGTGGATCGAGGCGATGACCGGTCCCATTGCGACGCCGGTCTCGACAAGCACGGCCTCTGACAGCTGGAGCGAACTTTCGAGCGTCTCGGGCACCGCGTGGGTCGCCCCGGCGCGGTAGAGCAGGGCGGCGTGATCGGCGTCGCGCGCGCGCGCGATGATCGGCAGATCGGGATATTGCTGGCGCAGCTTGCGCACGATGCGCTGGGCGGTGACCGGCACGTCCATGGTGATGATCACCGCGGCTGCGTCCGCTGCGCCCAGCCGCTCCATCGCATCGCCGCGTCCCGCATCGCCGAAAGTCACGGCATAGCCGCGGCGGCGACCCTCATCGACGAAATCGGTGTCGGTATCGACCGCGACATAGGGCCGGTCGTGGCGGGTAAGCATGTCCGCGACGAGGCGCCCGACGCGACCGAAGCCGACGATGATCGTGCGCGGCTTGCCGCCTTCCTCGCTGGGGTGATGCGGCGCTTCGACGGTATCGACGCGGCGCGCGGCGACCTTGCCGGCCATCGCCAGCAACGGGGTCACGGTGAGGCCGATAGCGGTCACGATCTGCCAGAACTGCGCGGTGCCCGGCTGGATGAGCTGCGCTGAGCTGGCAGCCGTAAGCACGATCAGCGTGGTCTCCGAAGGGCTCGACATGAGAATGCCGGTCTCGGTCGCAGTGCCGCGCCGTGCGCCCATGAGGCGCAGCAGCACGCCGGTGACGACCGCCTTGATCAGGATCACGCCGACGGTCGCGACGAGGATCGAATAGAGGTTTTCCCAGACCACCAGCAGGTCGATGCTCATGCCGATGGTGATCAGGAAGACACCGAGAGCCAGCCCCTTGAACGGCTCCATGATCTGCTCGACCTCGGAATGGTATTCGGTCTCGGCGATGAGCAGCCCCGCGACGAGCGCGCCGACGATGGGCGAGAGGCCGACCGCGGCGGTCAGCAGCGAGGCGAGGATCACCACCAGCATCGAGGCGGCGAGGAACAGTTCGGGGCTCTTGGTGCGCGCGGCCTGCGCGAAAAGCGGGGGCAGCAGGTAACGCCCGAAGACGAGCAGCCCGACGACCACCACAGTGCCCCAGCCGAGGGTGTGGATAAGGTTGCCCATGCCGTCCGCACCGGCATGTGGGGCCAGCGCGCCGAGCAGGAAGATGATCGGGACGAGGGCGATGTCCTCGAACAGCAGCATGGCCAGCGAGGCCTTGCCGACCGGCGTCGCGGCGTTGGAAATCTTGAGCACCAGCGCGGTAGACGAGAGAGCGAGTGCGAGGCCGAGCGCGAGCGCGCCGGAGAAGGCCTGGCCGATCGAGGCGAAGATGAAGGTCAGGCTCGAGCCGATCAGGATCAGTTCGAGCGAGCCGAGACCGAAGACCATGCGGCGCATGTCCCACAGGCGGCTGAACGAGAGTTCGAGCCCGATCGAGAAAAGCAGCAGGATGATGCCGAATTCGGCGAAGACGTCGAGCCCGCTGGGGTCGGTTATCGATATATGGGTGAGCAGCGGATACTCGAACACATGGCGCCCGAGCCCGAAGGGCCCGACGAGGAGCCCCACGAGGATGAACCCGATGACCGGCGTGATGCGGAACCGGTTGAATACCGGGATCACGATTCCGGCGGCGCCCAGGATTACCAGGGCGTCGGACATTACGGGCGAATAGAGATCGTTACTTCCTGCCATTGCCGGTCACTATGGCAGGGCAGGCGCATTTGTCACCCTCGCGCGGGAGCTTGCAGGGGGCTATCGGCCTGTTCTTTGGCGCCTTTGCCCGAGACCGGCTTACCGGACATGGGGAAAAGCCTGCGCAACTTCACTTGGCGTTCAGCAAAGCGCTGTCTATAGACGCGGCCATGTTCGAACGTTCGCGCCTGAAGCCCGTCATCCTCGCCGCTGCTGCCGGTGCCCTCGTTTTCACCGCCGGGTGTGCCTCGGGCGGGAACAAGTCCAAGGATACGGCCTACGTCGCGCGCGACGTCGACACGCTCTACGCCGCCGCCAAGGCGCGTCTCGCACAGGGACGCACCAAGCAGGCCGCAGCGCTGTTCGACGAGGTCGAGCGCCAGCACCCCTATTCGCCCTGGGCCCGCCGTGCGCAGCTGATGAGCGCGTTCTCGTGGTATGCCGCGCGCGACTACAACAAGTCGATCCAGTCGGCGCAGCGCTTCCTCTCGATCCACCCAGGCAACAAGGACGCGCCTTACGCCTACTACCTGATCGCGCTGTGCTACTACGAGCAGATCAGCGATGTGACGCGCGACCAGCGCACCACCGAACAGGCCAAGGCCGCGCTCACCGACATCGTGCGCCGCTACCCCGCGACGCCCTATGCCGCCGATGCCAAGCTCAAGATCGACCTCGTCAACGATCACCTCGCTGGCAAGGAAATGACCATCGGGCGCAACTACGAGCGGCGCGGTAAGTGGCTCGCTGCGACCCTGCGCTTCCGCAACGTGGTCGACAACTTCCAGACCACCAGCCACACCCCTGAGGCGCTGTTCCGCCTCGTCGAGAGCTATCTCTCGCTCGGCGTCCCCGAAGAGGCGCAGAAGGCGGCTGCGGTGCTGCAGGCCAACTATCCAGAGAGCAAGTGGTACGAGCGTGCCTACAGGCTGATGGACAAGTACGCGCCCGAAAACGTCGCGGCCTGAGCGCCACGCGTTCGGGGCTTATCGTCTGCGTCGATTGCTCTGAGCACTTCAAGTCCGATTTACACCGTGTTTCGCGGGAACTAAGTTGCTTCTACCCGTCCGGCAGTCGGCTGGCGGGCCCGGAGTCGCATCCCTGCCATGATTCGTGATCCTGAACCGCCCCGTGAGGGCGGATTTGCGCCCTTGCGTGATCTTCTTGCTCGTCCCGAGCTCCTTGCGATGATTGCCCTGTTCCTGCTTGCCTGGCTCGTCGCGCTGAGCGATCTCGCCGCCCTGATGCCCACGCGTTGACGACCCGATCCCGGCGCCCGTAGGCAGGTTTGTCAGGCGTCGCGCCGGGAAAGGAAAAAGCCTTAGGGCCTCGCGCAAAGCCGGGTGACGACCCCGAGGCAATTCGCTAGAACGATTCGCGAACATGCTGAGCCGCCTTTCCATCCGCAACATCGTCCTGATCGAGGCGCTCGACCTCGATTTCGCCCGTGGCCTGGGCGTGCTCACCGGCGAGACCGGAGCGGGCAAGTCGATCCTGCTCGACGCGCTCGGGCTGGTGATCGGCAATCGCGCCGATTCAGGGCTGGTGCGCGCCGGTGAAGACCGCGCGATCGTGACGGCCAGCTTCGACTTCGGCGAACTGCCCGCGATGCTCGATGCCGCGCTGGAAGAGGGCGGGGTGGTCATCGAGCCTGGCGAACCGCTGATCCTGCGTCGCCAGCTCAAGGCCGACGGCGGCTCGCGCGCCTGGCTCAACGACCAGCCGGTCAGCGTCGCGCTGTTGCGCGAGATCGCGCCCGCGCTGGTCGAGATCCATGGCCAGCACGACGATCGCGGTCTCGTCAACGCCAAGGGGCACCGCGTGCTGCTCGACCGTTTTGCGGGCAGCGACCTCGCCGGGGTCGATGCCGCGTGGAAGACCTGGCGCACGGCACAGGGCGCACTCGACACCGCGCGCGAGCAGGTCGAACGCGCCGCGCAGGACGAGGACCTGCTCGTCGCCCATCTTGCCGAAATGGACAAGCTCCAGCCCGTGGTCGGCGAGGAGGAGGAGCTCGCGCTCGCGCGGGCCGACATGCAGAAGGGCGAGCGGCTCTCCGACGATCTCTCGGCTTTGCAGCACTTGTGGCAGGGTTCCGATTCGGCGCTGGCGGGGCTTCGTTCCGCTGCGCGCCAGCTCGACCGCATTGCCGGCGAACACCCCTTGCTCGCCGAGGCGCTCGCCGCGCTCGACCGCGCGGTGATCGAGGCGGGCGAGACCGAGGAAAAGCTCGAGGAGGCCGCCGAGGCGCTCTCGTTCGACCCGGCCGAGCTCGACCGCATCGAGACGCGGCTGTTCGACTTGCGCGGGCTGGCCCGCAAGCACTCGTGCCAGGTCGACGACCTTCCCGCGAAGATGGTCGAGATGCGCGAGGCGCTCGATGCCATCGAGGGCGGGAGCGAGCACATCGCCGCGCTCGAGAAGGCGGCGCAGAAGGCCGCGCTCGCATACCGCGAGAAGGCCGACGCGCTGCACGATCTGCGCCGTGCGGCGGCCAAGCGGCTCGACAAGGCGGTCGCCGCCGAGCTCAAGCCGCTCAAGCTCGATGCCGCGCGCTTCCAGACCAGCGTCATGCGCCTTCCCGAAAGTCGCTGGGGCGCGAGCGGGATGGACGCGGTCGAGTTCCTGATCTCGACCAATCCGGGCACCGACTTCGCGCCGCTCGCCAAGATCGCCTCGGGCGGCGAGCTCTCGCGTTTCATTCTCGCGCTCAAGGTCGCGCTCGCAGAAGAGGGCGGGGCCGCGACGGTGATCTTCGACGAGATCGACCGGGGCGTGGGCGGCGCGGTGGCCGATGCCATCGGCGAACGTCTCGCCCGACTCGCTGCGGGCGGGCAGCTGCTCGCGGTCACGCATAGCCCGCAGGTCGCCGCGCGCGGCAACCGGCACTACATGATCTCGAAATCCTCGCGTGGAACGGTCACCAAGACCTCGGTCGCGCCGCTCAGCGATGCCGAGCGCCAGGAGGAAATCGCGCGCATGCTCTCGGGCGCCGAAGTCACCGAGGAAGCGCGCGCACAGGCCAGCCGCCTGCTCGAAGGCGCGTGATGGGGTGTCTGGCGCAAGGGCGGCGGCCTTGCGCAATGCGCGGCCCGGTTCGGTTCATTCGCCATAGGGGGATTGTCGCGTGAAACTGGTCAGATGCGCTGCGCCGGGAGTGGCTGCTGCCTTGCTGGTGTCGGGATCGATGGCCGGAGCCGACTATTCCAGCAGTGTCGACGAAGATGGTTGCTGGGATGCGGCGAGCCCGACGAATGGCTCGTGCATCGAGGTCGCGAGGCAGAAAGAGCAGGGCGGACGGCTCTATGTCTATTACGCCAATACCTGCGCCCATCCGATCCATGCCAAGGTCTGTCACGAGCTCAAGACCGGCAAGCAGGACTGCGGCTATCTCGGTATCGCAGCCGGCGAAGAGGCCGAGTACTGGAGCCGCGCCGAGACCTCGACCGGGAACTTCTCCTACGCGGCGGTCGGGCTCACGGACCCGGCGAAGGCTTGGGTCTGCATGTCGCGCTACAAGTTGGGCCAGAGCGTACCGTGACGGGGCGCCCGGGCCGGAAGGTTGCTCAAGGCAGCTAGCTGGCGGTGTCCTCGGTGGCGCCTGAGCGCTGGTTCAGCACGATCAGCACCAGCATGTACATCGCGCCGAACAGCATCGAACTGTAGAACGGGTCGCGCCCCGTTTCGATCTGCCACATCTGGTAGCCTGCCCCGGCGACCACCTGAAACAGGCCCCACCAGTTGAGCAGCGCACAGCCGATCCCGGTGCGCGCGAGCCGCATTGCGCGTGCATCGCGCGCGCCGCTTGCGATTTCGAGACTGGCGATGACCAGCAGCACGCCCGCTGCGATCTCCAGCGCGAAAACCAGCGCCATTGCCATCAGCACCAGTGGCGCAGCGGGTACGGGTAGCAGCGTTACCGGGTAGGCAACCTGATCGGCATGGCTGGTGACGTAGGTGAAGAATGCCCGGGCCTCGCCGAAATTGGCCAAGTTATGAACTACGTAGAGCAGCGCCATGGCGCCCAGTATCAGGCACAGCAAGGCCTTGAGCTGGCGGTCGGTCATCTCTGTCTCCCCTCTGTTTGTCGCCGCAGCCTATCATGCGGATGCGCGACTTGGCACGTAGGCAGCCACGTCCGGCACGCGCGCGGTGGATTTGGGCCTTGCGCTCTATTCCCTGATCGCCGCGCCTAGCCTATCCGGTTGCCATGACCGAACCCAAGCGTCCCGAGACCGACATGCTCGCCGAGGCCGATGCCGCCAACGAACTCATGCGCCTTGCGCGTGCCATCAAGCGCGCCAACCGCAAGTACCATGCCGAGGATGCGCCCGAGATCTCGGATGCGGAATACGACGCGCTCGTGCGCCGCAACACCGAGCTGGAAGAGGCCTATCCCCACCTCAAGCGCCCCGACAGTCCGTCCAGCGCGGTCGGGCACGAAGTCGCCGCCTCGCCGCTCGGCAAGGTGACGCACGAGGTACGCATGATGAGCCTCGACAATGCCTTTTCCGACGAGGAAGTGGCCGAATTCCTCGCGCGCGTGCGCCGTTTCCTCTCGATGGGCGCGGACGAGCCGCTGGCGGTGACCGCCGAGGACAAGATCGACGGCCTGTCATGCTCGCTGCGCTACGAGAACGGCAAGCTGGTGCGCGCGGCAACGCGCGGTGACGGGCAGGTGGGCGAGGACGTGACCCCCAATGTCGCGCACATCGCCGACATCGTGCCCGAACTGAAGGGCGAGGACGTGCCTGAGGTCTTCGAGGTGCGCGGTGAGGTCTACATGGAAAAGGCCGCTTTCCACGCGCTCAATACCGCGCTGATGAACGAGGCACGCGCCGAGGCCGAGGCGAAGGGCGTGGAGTTCGATGCGGAGAAGGTGCGCCAGTTCGCCAATCCGCGCAACGCCGCCGCCGGATCGCTGCGCCAGAAGGACGCCAGCGTCACCGCGAAGCGTCCCTTGCGCTTCTGGGCGCATGGCTGGGGTGCTGCGAGCGCGGTGCCGGGCGAGACCCAGCACGAGGTCATCCGCCGGATCGAGGGCTGGGGGCTGCCGGTCTCGCCCCAGTTCCGGCGCTGCGAGAGCCTCGAGGAGCTGCTCGAAGCCTATCGTGCCATCCGCGACGGGCGCGGGGACCTCGACTTCGAGATCGACGGGGTGGTCTACAAGGTCGACCGGCTCGACCTGCAGCAGCGGCTCGGCTTCGTCGCCAAGGCGCCGCGCTGGGCGCTCGCGCACAAGTTCCCCGCAGAGCAGGCCGAGACCACGCTCGAAAAGATCGAGATCCAGGTCGGGCGCACCGGCAAGCTGACCCCGGTGGGGCGCCTGCAGCCGGTCTTGGTCGGCGGGGTCACCGTCACCAACGTCACGCTTCACAACCGCGACGAGATCGCGCGGCTCGGCGTGAGGCCGGGCGACAAGGTGGTGATCCAGCGCGCGGGCGACGTGATCCCGCAGGTCGTAGAGAACCGCAGCCGCGAGGACGAACGGCCGGCTTTCGTCTTCCCTGACCATTGCCCCGAATGCGGCTCGGAGGCGGTGGCCGAGGAGGGCGAGGTCGACGTGCGCTGCACCGGCGGGCTGATCTGTCCGGCCCAGCGCACCGAGCGCCTCAAGCACTTCGTCAGCCGCGCCGCGCTCGACATCGACGGGCTCGGTGAGAAGACCATCGACGAGTTCTTCGCCAAGGGCTGGCTCGAGAGCCCGGCCGACATCTTCCGCCTCGCGCGTCGGCGCGACGACATCCTCGCGCTCGAGGGGTGGAAGGACAAGTCTGTGGACAACCTGTTGGCGGCTGTGGAGAACCACCGGGAGCCCGACGCCGCGCGCCTGCTCTTCGGGCTCGGCATCCGCCACGTCGGCGCGGTCACCGCGCGCGACCTGATGAAGCGCTTCGAGACGCTGCCTGCGCTGCGCGATATTGCGCAGAAGGCGCATGAGAAGGAGGGCGAAGAGGCTGCTGCCGCCGCGAGCGAGGCCTATGGCGAACTCATCTCGATCGATGGCGTCGGCCCGGTGGTGGTGAAGGCGCTCGGCGACTTCTTCCACGAGGAGCACAACCGCGAGGTCTGGGACGACCTGCTCTCTGAGGTCTCGCCGCCGCCTTATCTCGTCGAGAGCGTCGAGAGCGCGGTTGCGGGCAAGACCGTGGTGTTTACCGGCAAGCTGGAGACGATGAGCCGCGACGAGGCCAAGGCGCAGGCCGAGCGACTGGGCGCAAAGGCAGCGGGTTCGGTGTCGAGCAAGACCGACCTCATCGTCGCCGGTCCCGGTGCGGGATCCAAGCTGAAGAAGGCGGCGGAACTGGGGATCGAGGTGATCGACGAGGCGGCCTGGGCCGAGATCGTACGAGCAGCGGGCTGACGCTCGAAAGCGTCAGCCCGGCTCGGGGGAAGTATTATTCTTTAGCCACCGATATGCGACCGGTCTGGCTAACGGTCAGGCGTTGGGCCTGCGCCGTTCGCGGATATGGCGATGGTGCTGGACGCGGGTTGCGCGCAGACCACCCATACCTTCCCGCTCCACGGCACGCTGCCATGATGCGAGTTCCTCGAGCGTGAGGTTGTAGCGTTCGCAAGCTTCCATCGTGGTCATCAACCCACCGTTGACTGCGGCCACGACTTCCGCCTTGCGCCTTACAACCCAGCGCGAGGTGGTTGGAGGAGGAAGATGATCCCAATCGAGGCGTTCCCCTAGGGGTCCGACAACGGTCTCAGGACGTTCCTGGTGCTCCTGTATCATGGTTGGTTCTCTCTCTCATGTCAGTACCAACCCCCCCTGACGCTTTAAATCTTACAGCAATGGGTTAACGACTCATCATCAACCTTGGTTAATTTACGTTAAGGAAAGATTCCTAGCTTTACGCACAGGCCCGTGTGCTCACTTTCGCATTCGGTTCAATTTCGTTTACGGACCATTAACCTATCTTAATTATCCCGTTTTACGAGAGCAGAGAGAGTAATGGTGGGAGTAAAGTCGTATGAAACGCGACAAGTTGCCCCGTGCGTCAGGTATTGCGAAGCATATTGCTGCTGACGGTTGTCAGTTCGTACTGGAGCGTGGCGCTCTGGTACGAGGACAAAGCGTTGCCTTCGCAATCGACGGCCACGGGACGGTAAAAGGGCGAGTCCAGTGGGTGGTGAACGACCGAATCGGTTTCACCTTCGACAATGTACTTGCCCGTGATGCACAGACCGCGCTGTCTTCGCGCAGTCGGACGGTGCCGGCGATCGAGCTCAGCACCTTGTCCTGAGACCTCGATCGGCAAGGTTGGCGGCAGGCGCAGAATCCCTGCCTCGACCCTAAAAGTTAACGGATGGACCGGGCCGCGCATTGCGGCTTTTTTGTTGTCCGGCGCGTGAGCCGGTGCCGTTTCTGCAGGTGCGGAAGGACTTCCCGGGGGCGGCTCGGGCGACCCGGACCAATCGTTTCGATCCGGATCGCCGCGCGATCCACGCTGGTCGAGGAAGGCCGGGCTCAGCCGTGACCCCGGCGCTTGCGCAGCCACAGGATAGACCAGTCGCCGTTCACCACGCGTGCGGCGATGCGCATACCGGCGCGCCGGCACGACTGGCGCACCGCGGCCTCCTGCGTCTCGAGCAGGCCAGCGAGCACGAGGTGGCCACCGGGCTGCAGCGCTGCCGCGAAATCGGGCGCCATCGAGACCAGTGGCCCGGCGAGGATGTTGGCCATGATCAGGTCGTAAGGCCCGCGCGCGGCAAGCAGGGGGTGGGCCATGCCGTCGGCGATGGTCATGACCAGTTCGCCCTTGTCCGCGCCCAGCGCGATGCCGTTGCGCGCGGCATTGTCTTCCACCACCGAGGCGCAGACCGCGTCGATGTCGCTCGCGGTGGCCAGCGCATAGGGCCACAGCGACAGCGCGGCGAAGGCGAGCAGGCCGGTGCCCGTGCCGATGTCGGCGCAGTTGCGCACGACGATGCCCTGCTGCTTCATGTGGGTGAGCATTGCGAGGCAGCCCGCGGTGGTCGCGTGCTGGCCGGTGCCGAAGGCCTGGCTGGCAGGGATCGTGAAGTCGAAGACCCCGGCTTCCTTGATCTCCGGGTGATCGGGAGTGTGGACGTGGAAACGCCCGGCGCGGATCGGCTCGAGGTCCTGCTGGCTGGTCACCAGCCAGTCGGTATCGGGCAGTTTCTCCTCGCTGAATGCGGGAGCGCCATCGGCGAAGAGCGCGGCGAGCGCCTCGCGGTCGGCCTTCTTCGGCTTATGCGGCAGCCAAGCCTCGAGCTGCCAGTCGTCGGGCCTGTCCTCGGCGATCTCGCTGCCCGAGATGACGATGTCGGGATCCCAGTCGAAGGCATCCTCGTGTGCAAGAAGGGCGCCTTCCACGACGGAACGCGGTGCGAAGGCAGTGATTTTCCAGCTCATAGTGTCGCTTTGTCGATTGCGCCTTGGCGCTTCTACTTGGGGGGGTGTTCCGCTTTCACGGGACAGGCGCGCTGCGAAGGCCGCCTGCGCGGCTTGCGCATAGCGCGTGCAGGCCTGCGGGTCGACCAGCGGTTTCTCGCCGGCGAGCCTTGGCATCAGCTTTGAGGCGGAAGGGTGCGGGGTCACCAGCAGGTCGCAGGGCAGGGCCGCCATCGCGTCCAGCCCGCGGCTGACCTGCGCGATGCGGTCGGGATGGTCGGTGAAGTTGTAGCCCTCGCTCGAGATGGTCGAGGCGCTGTCGGCATAGGCGATCATCTCGCAGTTGGCTGCAGCGTCGCACGATTGCCAGGTCCAGCTCGTCGAGCCGGGTGAATGGGCCGGCGTTGCATGGGGCGTGAGCACGAGATTGCCGAGTACGAGACTCTCGCCATCGTCCAGTACCTTGTCGACGCGCACCGGCACGAAGTCTGGCAGGCCCTTCGCCTGCGGGTCGTCGGCCGAGCTCGTACCGCTCTCGAGCAGGCGGGCCATGGCGGGCAGGGCGGCGACGCGTGCGCCCGTGGCGCGCTGCAATGCGGCAAGACCGCCGACGTGGTCGTAATGTTCGTGGCTGGCGACGATCCAGCGCACCTCGCCAGGGTCGATGCCGAGCTTGCGGATGTTGGCGAGCACCAGCGGCGCGGCCTCGGGCATGCCGGCATCGACGAGCACGTGGCCAGCTTCGCCGGTAACCAGAACCGCGCTGATCCCGCAGGTGCCGACATACCAGGAACTGGCGGAAAGGCTCGCTGGCGGGGCGGGATCGGTCCAGCCATCGCGCCCGGCACAGGCTGCGGCGAGGGACGGGCCGTCATGGCGCGCATGGGCATCGCCGCTGTGCGAGGCAGGCGTCTTTGCGTCAGCAAGGGAGCCGGCGAAAGCCAGCGCGAGCAAAGCCGCAAGGCGCGGGAGGCGTGCCGGATGGTTCATCGCCATGCACATAAACGCACGCGCGCGAGGGGGCCAGTATGCTCCTAACTTGCCTGTGGAACTTGCGCGCTGCAGCGAAATGACTAAGGGGGACTTCGAATAGGGCAGCGCACAGGGCTGCCGCAGGCAAGGGGATTCGCAAGGACATGGCCACCGCCGGGAGCAAGAACCGACCGCTTTCGCCACACCTCCAGATCTGGCGTTGGGGCCCGCACATGTTCGTATCGATCATGCACCGCGTCAGCGGGCAGGGTCTCGTCGTCGGCCTCGCGCTGCTGCTTTGGTGGCTTGGCGCGCTGGCAAGCGGCGCGGCCGCGTACGACACGTTCGCATGGGCCATGACGTCGCCGATCGGCTACCTCGTGCTGGTCGGTGTCTCGTGGAGCTTCTTCAATCACATGATGAGCGGCCTGCGTCACTTCGTGCTCGACATCGGCGCCGGCTTCGAGCTGCGCTCGAACCGCACCTGGTCGATCCTGACCTCGGTCATGGGTGTCGTGCTCACCATCGCCTTCTGGGCGATCCTGCTGCTGCGCTGAGGAGGGACAGGCAACATGGGTAACGGAACTTCCATCGGCCGCGTGCGCGGCCTCGGCTCGGCCAAGGGTGGCGCTCACCACTGGCTGATCCAGCGCTTCACCGCCGTCGGCAACCTGCTGCTGCTGATCTGGCTCACGGTCTCGATCCTGCTGATGCCCGACCTCAGCTTCGCCACCGTCACCGAGTGGATCAAGCTGCCGGTCCCGGCGACCGCGATGGCGCTGCTGATCATCTCCACCTTCTGGCACGCACGCCTCGGCATGCAGGTCATGATGGAGGACTATGTCCACGATCACGGCAACAAGGTCGCGGCCCTCGTCGCGCTCAACCTCGTCGCTTTCGCCGGCGCCGCCTTCGGCGTCTTCTGCGTCCTCCGCCTCGCGCTGGGAGCCTGATTGAATGACCCAAGAATCGACTGGGCCCGCCTACAAGATCATCGACCACATGTATGACACCGTCGTCGTCGGCGCCGGTGGCTCGGGCCTTCGCGCCACGATGGGGTCGGCAGAAGCGGGTCTCAAGACCGCCTGCATCACCAAGGTGTTCCCGACGCGCTCGCACACCGTTGCGGCACAGGGCGGCATCGCGGCCAGCCTCAAGAACAACACGCCCGACCACTGGACCTGGCACATGTACGACACCGTCAAGGGGTCGGACTGGCTGGGCGACCAGGACGCGATCGAGTACATGGTGCGCGAAGCGCCCGACGCGATCCTCGAGCTGGAGCATGCCGGCATGCCCTTCAGCCGCAACGAGGACGGCACGATCTACCAGCGTCCGTTCGGCGGCCACATGCAGAACATGGGCGACGGCCCGCCGGTGCAGCGCACCTGCGCCGCGGCCGACCGTACCGGTCACGCCATGCTGCACACGCTGTACCAGCAGTCGCTGAAGTACGCGGCGGACTTCTTCATCGAATACTTCGCCATCGACCTCATCATGGACGGTGGCAAGTGCGTCGGCGTGATCGCGCTGTGCCTCGATGACGGCTCGATCCACCGCTTCCGTTCGCAGGCCGTGGTGCTGGCGACCGGCGGTTATGGCCGCAGCTACTTCACCGCCACTTCGGCGCACACCTGCACCGGCGACGGCGCAGGCATGGTCCTGCGCGCAGGGCTGCCGCTCCAGGACATGGAGTTCGTGCAGTTCCACCCCACCGGCATCTACGGTGCGGGCGTGCTCATCACCGAAGGCGCGCGCGGCGAGGGCGGCTACCTCACCAACTCCGAGGGCGAGCGCTTCATGGAGCGCTATGCTCCCTCGGCCAAGGACCTCGCCTCGCGCGACGTCGTCTCGCGTTCGATGGCGCTGGAAATCCGCGAAGGTCGCGGCGTGGGCCCGAACAAGGACCACATCTACCTGCACCTCGACCACATCGACCCCAAGGTGCTGGCACAGCGCCTCCCGGGCATCACCGAGTCGGGCAAGATCTTCGCGGGCGTCGACCTCACCCGTCAGCCGCTGCCGGTCGTTCCCACCGTCCACTACAACATGGGCGGCATTCCCACGAACTACCACGGGGAGGTCATGACGATCGGTGCCGACGGCAACCCCGAGACGGTTGTCCCGGGCCTGTTCGCGGTGGGTGAAGCGGCCTGCGTGTCGGTCCATGGGGCGAACCGCCTGGGCTCGAACTCGCTGACCGACCTCGTTGTGTTCGGCCGTGCGACCGGTCACCGCCTCAAGGAAACGGTCAAGGCCGGTGCGGCGCAGCCCGAGCTTCCCAAGGACTCGGCGGACCTCGCGCTCAGCCGTCTCGACCACTTCCGCTACGCCAACGGCAACACGCCCACGGCGGAGATCCGCAAGGAAATGCAGCAGAACATGTCGGCTCACGCCGCCGTGTTCCGCACCGCGGAGCTCATGGCCGAGGGCAAGGCCGCCATGGCCGAGACCTACAAGAAGATGCAGGACATCAAGGTTTCGGACCGCGGCCTGATCTGGAACTCCGACCTCGTCGAGACGATGGAGCTGGACAACCTCATCGGTGCGGCGACCGTCACCCTGCACGGCGCCCACGCGCGCGAGGAAAGCCGCGGCGCCCACGCGCACGAGGACTTCCCCGACCGCAACGATGCCGAGTGGATGAAGCACACCGCGGCCTGGTTCAACGGCTGGGGCGGCAAGGGCGGCGAGGTTCGCCTCGACTACCGTCCGGTCCACGAATACACGCTCACTGACGACGTCGAGTATATCAAGCCCAAGAAGCGCGTGTACTAAGGCAGCGTCATGGCGCCCCGGCATTGTGCCGGGTTCGCGCCTGAACAGCGAGATAGCGAAGACCGCCGACGAGCCCTTGTGCTTGTCGGCGGTCTTTTCTTTTTCAGGGCAGAAAGGCGCGAATTGCCGCCTTCCGTGGCAACTTCCCATGCCTCCTGCGTGTTTTCCCCAATGCCCGCGCCGCTCGAAAACGGGCACCGAGGCGAGTGAGCTGGAGCTGACGGAGGAAAAAGCCATGCAAGGTGACCGGGTCGATCCCGTCCTGAGCCCCGATATCGAGCACGATCCGCTGGTCGATGCGCTGCGACAGGCACCGGGGAAGGGCTGGGGCTGGGTCCTTGCTTATGGCGTGTTGCTGCTCGTGCTCGGCGTGGTCGTCCTTGCAAGGCCGGTCGCAGCAGGCGTCGCGACCGGGATCATCCTTGGCATCGTGCTGGTGCTCTATGGCTTGGCAGCCCTGATGGCGGGGGCGACCTCGCTTTCGGGCAGGGCGCGCTGGATCGAGATCGGGCTTGGCGTTCTGGCGCTGCTCGCGGGCGGCTTTGCGCTGTTCAACCCGGTGGCCGGCGCGCTCTCGCTGGTCTGGGCGATGGGAGCCTGGCTGGCGATCGCGGGTGTCCTGCAGATCGGCTGGGCGATCAAGGTCCGGGAGGACCGGGGCTGGCGACTGTTCATGGGGGCGCTCGACGTGGTGCTTGGCCTGGTCCTGCTGTTTTCTTCTCCGGCGGGCGGCATCGCCATTCTCGCGGTCATCCTTGCGGTCAGCTTTGCAGTGCGCGGGGTGTTCCTGATCCTTCTGTCGCTCGCCCTGCGCAAGTCCTCGCACCGCTGAGCGCACGCTCGACGAACGACATCGCTGGCTCTGCGAACGACATCGGTAGCGCTGCGGCCGCGTTGACAGCCATGTGTCTACAGGCGTAGTCGATTACGTGTGTAGACAATGGAGTCGCCCGTGGCACAAAAACAAGAACAGCCAGAACGCATTTCCGAGGCCGAGCACGCGGTCATGGAGGTCCTTTGGGAGCGCGCGCCACAGTCGGCGCAGGATGTCTGCGCGCAAGTGTGCGAGGCACGCGGCTGGAGCCTGCCGACGGTCAAGACCCTGCTCGCGCGGCTCGTCACCAAGCAGGCGCTGACCACCACGCGCGAGGGCAAGCGCTTCCTCTATTCCCCGGCGATCGCCCGGTCCGACTATGTCGGCACCGAAAGCCGTCGCCTGGTCGACCGCCTCTTCGGAGGCCGCGCCGCGCCGCTCTTCGCGCATCTCGCGCAAAGCGAGGCGCTGAGTGAAGACGACATCGCCGAAATCGAGGCCCTACTTCAGGAGCTCAAGTCATGATCGATTGGCTTACCGATACGCTTGTCATGACCGGCGCGCTGATGGCGCTGGTCCTTCTCGTGCGCCGTCCGGTGGCGCGCTGGTTCGGCTCGCAGGCGGCCTATGCGCTGTGGCTGCTGCCGCTGGTGCGGCTGGTTATGCCGCCGCTGGCCTTGCCTGCCGCGCTCGCCCCCACGCACTGGCTCTCGCGCCTTCAGCTGGGGGTGGAACAGACCAGCGCCAGCGCGGGCGAGGTTGCCCCGGTCACGACGCCTGCCGCAGTTTCGAGCGCCGAGACAGCCGCGGTGCCCTTCGCGAATGTGGCGGCGCGGATCGAACCGGCAGTGACGTCGCACGGTGCTGCCGATCTGTTCGCGCAGATCTCGTGGAGCATGGCGATGCTGGCTGTGTGGCTTGTCGGGGCGCTGGTGTTCCTCACCTGGCGTACCTGGAATTACCAGATGATGCGTCGCCAGATACTTGCCGATGCGCGGCCCGTCGCGCTCGCGGGCAAGGTGCGCATCGTCGAGAGCCCGCTGGCAGGTGCGCCTCTGGCCTTCGGCGTGTTCGACAAGGTCGTCGCGCTGCCGCTCGGTTTCCTCGCGAGCGCCGATTCGGAAAGCTCCGACTTCGCCGTGGCGCACGAACTGGAGCACCACGCCGGTAGCGATCTGCTGATCATCATGGCGATGCAGCCGCTTTTCGCGCTGCACTGGTTCAACCCGCTAGGCTGGGCCGCATGGCGCGCGATGCGCTCCGATCAGGAGGCGGCCTGCGACGCGCGGGTGGTGGCAGGCTGCGGGCGCGATCAGCGTGCCCGCTACGGACAGCTCATCGCGTCGTTCGCAGGCAATGGTCAACTCACGCTGGGCGCACCGATGGCCGGGGGCCTCTCCGGCGACAAGCCGATCATCCAGCGCCTCAAGGCATTGCGGCAAGGCGATATCGCGCCCTGGCGCAAGGTGGCCGCGCGCAGTCTGTTCGCAATGGCGATCGTCTCTGTGCCGATGACCGCGACCGTCAGTTACGCCGCGCTCGAAGCCGGCGAACTGGAGGCGCCCGAGCCCGCAGCGATCCCCGAGCCGCCCGAAGCGCCGATGCCGCCTGCGCCCGCAGCCGCACCGCAAGCGCCTGCCGCACCGCCCGCGCCTCCCGCTCCCGTTGCTCCCGTCGCTGACGCTGTTTCGCAGCCTCCGGCCCCGCCTGCGCCGCCAACGCCGCCTGCTCCGCCCGTGGCCGGGAATGCCCGGGTCAAGGTGATGCGGATCGAGACGCTCGAAGACAGTGCCCGCGCCGCCGAACAGCACGCGCGCCATGCCGAGAAGCTTGCCCGCGAGGCCGGTTTCAGCGCGAAGGAGATCGAGCGCATGGTCGAAATGGCGCTCTCGCATGCGCCGCAGGTGCAGGAATTCGTGTCCGAGGACGGCAAGGTGCAGACCATTCGCATCATGCACAAGAATGCCGAAGGCGCGCAGACGGTCTCGCGCGAGATGGTGATCGACAGCCGTTGTCCTGCCGACACGCACAAGGCGGGCAAGGACAAGGTGCATGTCGTGGTATGCACAGGAGCGCCCGAACATACGGCCCATTACGCGCTCTCTGCGCTGCAGGGGGCAAGGGCCGGGATAGCCGCTCAGCAAGGCATGGATGCCAAGGTGCGCGCCGAAGTGCTCGCCGACCTCGACCGCGAGATCGCAGAGGCCCGCCGCGAGATCGCGCGCGACTAGGCTTCTGCCTCTCGGCAAATGCCCGCGCAGGCGAGTGCATGCCCGAAACGAAAAAGGCGCAAGGCTCTCTGACCTTGCGCCTTTTTCATATCTTGGTTTCAGGCGTGTTTCTCAGTGAGGGCTGCCGCTCAGGGGATTTCCTGGACGACCGGCTGGTTGACGATCGGCACGCCCTTGCTCGTGCGTTCCTGCGCCGGTTCACGGGTGGAGGACTGCTCGGTGTCCTTGTCCTTGCCCGCCTTCTTGTCGCCGTCCTTGCCATCGGCCTCGCGCTTGTCGAGTTCGGCCATGATCCGCTTCACGTCGGCTTCGGTGGCGGGGGCTGCCGGATAGCTGCACTTCTTCGTCGATCCGATACCTTTCAGAAAGGCGCGCCGCGCGATGCCTGCCTGGATCGCTGCCTGAACCTTCTTCTCATGGTCGTTCGCGCCCGAAATCTCGCGGATGAGGCCGCGGAACGGGATGAACGAGGTGACGAACCACTTGGCGACGGTCAGTGCGCTGATGCGATCGCGCTCTTCCTGCGGGAGATCGAGATCGGGTCCGATGTACTGCGCCAGCTCGAGCACCTTGCCGCGGATCTGCTGGCAGGTCCCGATGCCGGTCATGTCGTAGGGCTGGACCGTGGCGTCGATCAGGACCTGGGGGATTTCCTTCTTGTCGAGGTTGAGGTCGGTAACCGGCGTCTTGGCCACGTCGACCACGTTCTGGTCGCCGCCGCGAAGGGTCGCGTCATCGCTCTGCGCAAGGACAGGTGATGCCGCAGCCAGGGCGAGCCCTCCCACGATGGTTCCCAGGCTCACCTTGCTGACACTACGCACCTTGCATTCTCCGTTTCCTAGCCGTGGGGCAGGGCTTGTCCTGCTCCCGGCCATCTTGCGACCCTTGTCTGGAATGCTCAGTTGAACGTGTCGCAGGCATCCTCGTTCCCGGTCTCGATGCCGCGCTTGAGCCATTGCATGCGCTGGGCACTGGTGCCGTGGGTGAAGGCCTCTGGCTGCACCGAGCGGCCGGCATTGCGCATGAGCGTATCATCGCCGATCGCGCTTGCGGCGGTCATGCCTTCCTCCATGTCGCCCGGCTCGATCTGGTTGCCGTTCTTGCCGGCCCAGACGCCGGCATAGCAGTCGGCCTGCAGCTCCATCTTGACCTGCAGCGCATTGGCCTGGCCGGGATTGCGCTGCTGGGCTGCGCGCACCTGCTGCTCGACCCCGGTCAGCTTCTGGACGTGATGGCCGTACTCGTGCGCGATCACGTAGTAGCGCGCGAAATCTCCGCCTGCGCCGAGCTGGCGCGAGAGCTGGTCGTAGAAGGCGGTGTCGATGTAGATGCCTTCGTCGGCGGGACAGTAGAACGGCCCCATCGCGCTCTGCGCGCGGCCGCAGCCCGATGACGTGCTGCCCGAGAAAAACGTGAGCAGTGGCTGCTCGAACGGAATGTTCGCCTGCTGGAATAGCGGTTGCCAGGTCTGGTTGAGCGAGGCGAGCGCATTGCACGCCTCCATCGAATAGGCATTCTCGCCGCAGACCTGTTCGGCATCGCGCGTCTCTGCCTGCGGGGTCTGCTGACCGGGCAGCTGCTGCTGGGTGTTCTCGATCGTGCCGAGCATCTGCGCCGGATCGACCCCGAACACCAGCGCTGCGATCACCACCACGAGCAGCGAGCCGCAGCCCAGCTTGCCCCCGCCCCCGCCGGGAAATCCTCCGCCACTGCCGCCGCGCCTCACGCGGATGTTGCTCGGGTCGAAACGGTTGAGGCGCATGGGGCGAGGTCCCTTTCCGGCAAGTGAGGCAAGCGATACTAGGCTGCGAAGCTAGGGGCGCAAATCAAATCTGGAGCCATTGCATCGCCGCACGACAACGCTCGCGGCTCAGGTTCGTTGCCTCGATGCAACCCGTCGCGGCCAGCTGTCGTGTCGGCGACAGATTTTACAACCGCTCGGCGAAAATCCTGCTTATAGATCGCTCCCGATGATGGTTGGTGACGTTGCAGGTTCGGGATCGCTGAAGGACAGGGCAGGCAGCAGGCGGCTGGGCCGCGCTGCGGGCCGGGCCGCGCTCATCGCGCTGGCAGCGCTGGCGGTGCTGCCGGGTAACGGCCATGCCGCATCGCGGCGCGGCGATCGCGAGCTCGAAAGCCGCCTGCGCCAGCATATCGAGATTCTCGCCAGCGACGAATTCGGCGGACGCGAGCCGGGGACCGACGGCGAGGCCGCGACCCTGCGCTATCTCGGCAAGCAGTGGTTCGACATCGGGCTGGTCTCGGGCACCAATGATCCCGGCCACGAATGGTTCGCGCCTGTCTCGCTGGTCGCGCGTGAACCGGCGAGCTCGAGCGCCCAGTTCGTTCGCGGCGCAAGAGGCAAGCCGATCGAGCCCGCCGAGATCCTCGTCCTGACCTCCGGCAAGCGCGCGATGGTACGCAGCGCGCCGCTGCTCTTCGTCGGGCGCGGCGACATGGGCGAGCTTACCCGCAACGAACTGGCCGGGCGCGTCGCGGTGCTGCTCGATTCCGCCAGCGAGGCTGTTGCCGACAGCGAACTCGCTTCCGGCGATGGCACGGGCGGCGAAGGCGCCGACGAAGGGCAGGGGGCCACCTCGCAACGCCAGAGCGCGCTGCTGGCGATGGGTGCGGCAGCGGTGCTTACCGTGCTCGACGGTGAGCGCACGATCGAGGGCATCGAGGCGCGGCGACTGCGCTCGGGCTATGCACTGAGCGAGGACTCGGTCGGCGGCGATCTCGAGGCCTTCATCTCCCCCGAATCGATGGATGCCTTGCTGGCAGGGACCGGGACCACGCTCGCCGGGCTTGTCGCCCAGGCCGGGCGCGACGATTTCAGGCCGCTCGCGCTGGACATCGAAGCGACGCTCGAGGCGACCACGCGCGCCAGGACGATCCATACCCACAACCTGATCGGCAAGCTGCCCGGGCGCCATCCCGAGGCGGGTGCGGTGCTGTTCCTGGCGCACTGGGACCATTTCGGAACCTGCGCGGAGGCACCGGCCGAGGACACGGTGTGCAACGGAGCGATCGACAATGCCAGTGGCGTTGCCGCGCTTACCGAGATCGCACGGCGGCTGGCGAAGGGCTCGCAGCTCGATCGCGACGTCTACTTTCTATCGACCAGCGCCGAGGAGCTGGGCCTGCTCGGTGCCCATGCCTTTGCCGAGAATCCGCCGCTGCCGCTCGACCAGATCGTCGCTGCCTTCAATATCGACTCCAACGCGATTGCCCCGCGCGGCACGCCCTTTGCCATCGTCGGGCGCGGAATGACCGGCCTTGACGAAGCGATCGCGACCGTTGCCAAGAAGGAGGGCTTTCGCCTGCGCGATGACGACGAGGCCAACGAATACGTTCGCCGGCAGGATGGCTGGGCCTTGCTCCAGCACGATATTCCCGCCGTCATGGTCACCACCGCCTACGGTGAGATCGAACGTATCCGCGCCTTTTTCGAGGGCGACTACCATCGGCCTAGCGACGATGCGACGCGTAAGCTGGAACTGGGCGGCGAGGTCGAGGACATCAAGCTGCTGACCGCACTCGGGCGCTGGTTTGCAGACCTGCGCCGCACTCCGCAGGCACCGGGCGAATAGCTCCGCGCCGATGCGCGCATGGCGTCGTGACGAGGCCTTGGGGATTTCCTTGGCGAAGCTGGCCAATAATGCCCAGTTCCCTCTAGCCCTTTGCAGGGCTCTTGTTTACATGGGCCGCCACGAATCTCCCCGCACAAGGCATGGTGGCGCAAAATGGAAATCAAGCTCGGACTCACTTTCGACGACGTCCTGCTTCGTCCGGCAAAGTCCGATATTGTTCCAACCCAGGCAGATACCCGCACGCGACTGACGCGTGAGATCGGCCTCAACATCCCCGTCATCTCGTCCGCAATGGACACCGTGACCGAGGCCGACATGGCCATCGTCATGGCGCAGCTGGGCGGTATCGGTGTGCTTCACCGCAACCTCACAATCGAGGAACAGTGCGCGGCCGTGCGGGCGGTCAAGCGCTACGAGAGCGGCATGGTCGTCAATCCGATCACGATCGCGCCCGATGCGACGCTCGGCGAGGCGCAGGCCCTCATGGCCGCGAACCGCATCAGCGGCATTCCGGTGGTCGAGGGTTCGGGCAAGCTCGTCGGTATCCTCACCAACCGCGACGTGCGCTTTGCCGACAATGCCAACCAGCCCGTGCGCGAGCTGATGACCCACGAGAACCTCGCCACAGTCAAGGAAGGCGTCGGCCAGGACGAGGCGCGCCGCCTGCTGCACCAGCGCCGGATCGAGAAGCTGCTCGTCGTCGACGACAGCTTCCGCTGCGTGGGCCTGATCACCGTCAAGGACATCGAGAAGGCGGTCACTTATCCCGACGCCACCAAGGACGGCGCCGGCCGCCTGCGCGTCGCGGCCGCCAGCACCGTGGGCGACAAGGGCTTCGCACGCACCGAGGCGCTGCTCGATGCTGAGTGCGACGTGATCGTCATCGACACCGCGCACGGCCACAACAAGGACGTCGCGCTCGCGGTCGAGCGGGTCAAGAAGCTCAACAGCGCAGCGCAGGTCATCGCCGGCAACATCGCCACCGGCGAGGCCGCCAAGGCGCTCGCGGGTGCGGGCGCGGACTGCCTCAAGGTCGGCATCGGTCCGGGTTCGATCTGCACCACCCGCATCGTCGCGGGCGTCGGCGTGCCGCAGCTCACTGCGGTCATGGACGCTGCCGAGGAAGCCGAGAAGCTCGGCGTGCCGGTGATCGCCGACGGCGGCCTGCGCACTTCGGGCGATGCCGCCAAGGCGCTTGCCGCCGGTGCCTCGACCGTCATGGTCGGCTCGATGCTGGCAGGCACCGCAGAAGCGCCGGGCGAGACCTTCCTCTACCAGGGCCGCGCCTACAAGTCGTACCGCGGCATGGGTTCGGTGGGCGCGATGGGCCGTGGTTCGGCCGACCGCTACTTCCAGGGCGACATCAAGGACCAGATGAAGCTCGTGCCCGAGGGCATCGAGGGCCAGGTCGCCTTCAAGGGCCCGGCCAAGGACGTCATCCACCAGCTCGTCGGTGGCATCAAGGCGGCGATGGGCTACACCGGTTCGGCGACCATCGACGACCTGCGCAAGAACTCCGAATTCGTGCGCATCACCAATGCGGGCCTGCGCGAGAGCCATGTCCACGACGTGACCATCACCCGTGAGGCACCCAATTACCCGACGCGCTGATCGGGTTTGCCCGGCCCGGCTGCGGCGTGAGGCGGCGGAGATGACGCGATGACCCCATCCGCCCGTGTTCAGGCCGCGATCGAGGTTCTCGATCTGGTAATCGAGGCCGCGCGCGGCAATGGCGCGCCCGCCGACCGGCTGATCTCGGACTGGTTCCGCACGCGCCGCTTTGCCGGGAGCAAGGACCGGCGCGCAGTACGCGAGCTTGCCTATCGCGCGATCCGCACCTGCGGCGAGATCCCCGCTGACGGGCGCGCGGCGATGCTGCGAGTGGCGAGGGACGATGGAGAGCTCGCGGCGTTGTTCGACGGTGGCCGCCATGCCCCGCAGCCCATCGCTCCCGAGGAACCCGTCGCGAAGGCGGGCGTCGCGCCGTTCTGGCTGGTGGAGCGGCTCGCCGCCAGCGGTGTCGCAGAGGAGGACGCGGCGCACCTGCTCGAGCGCGCGCCGCTCGATGTGCGGCTCAATCCCTTGCGCGGGTCTGTGGACGACCTTCCCGAGGGCGCCGAACCCACGCAGGCCGCGAACGGCTGGCGCTATCCGCCCGAGACCCGGATCGAGCAGACCCCGGCCTACGAGCGCGGACTGATCGAGGTGCAGGACACCGGCTCGCAGCTCACCTGCGAGGCGCTTGCCGCGCGGCCCGGCGAGACGGTGATCGACCTGTGCGCAGGCGCGGGTGGCAAGACGCTCACCCTGGCTGCGGCGATGGAGAACACCGGCACGCTCGTCGCCTGCGATACCGACAGGCCGCGCCTTTCGCGCCTTGCTCCGCGCGCCGCGCGCGCCGCGACGCTGCCGATCGAGACGGTGCTGCTCAATCCCGGACGCGAGGCCGAGGCGCTCGGGCCCTGGCAGGGCAGGGCGGACGCGGTGCTGGTCGATGCGCCTTGCTCGGGCACCGGCACCTGGCGGCGCAATCCCGAGGCGCGCTGGCGCCTGACACCCGCGCAGTTGGATCGCTATGCGGCGACGCAGGCGCGCCTGCTCGACCTTGCGGCAACGCTGGTGCGCCCGGGCGGACGGCTGGTCTTCGTGACCTGCTCGCTACTCGACGAAGAGGGCGCCGCGCAGGCCGAGAGCTTCCTTTCGCGCAATCCCGGCTGGCAGGCGCAGGCGCTCGAACTGGCTGCCGGAACCGCGCGCGGGGCCGGGACCCGGCTCTCGCCCTGGCATGACGGCACCGACGGCTTTTTCGTCGCGCGCTTCGAACGGCTGTGATAGCCTTACCGCCATGTCGGGGACACAGACCTCTGCCAAGGACTTCTTGATGCGCTACACGCCTGCCGCCGTTGCCCTTTCACTGCTTGCCGCGCTGACCTCGAGCATCGGGTACTCGCAGGCCTCGCAGGTCAGCGATCCGCGTGCCAGCGCGTTGATGGCGCAGGGCAGTGCTGCGGTGAGTGCAGGCGATCTCGATGCGGCCATCGGCGCCTACGAGGCCGCGCTGACGGTCGAGCCGGGCAGCGCTGCGGTCCTCGTCGCGCTGGCCGATGCCGAACGTCGCCAGGGGCTCACCGGCAAGTCGCTACATTACTACCGCGTCGCGCTCGAGGCCGATCCGCGCAACCTTTCCGCGATTGCGGGCGAGGGCGTGGCACTGGCCGAGAAGGGCGCACTCGACAAGGCGGGCCGCAACCTCGCCCGTCTCGAGACGCTATGTGGCAAGCAGTGCCCCCAGACCGCTGAACTTTCCGGCGCCATTGCACGCGGACCCACCGAGATTGCCAAGAGCGCCAAGGCCGAAGTGACCGGCGCCAAGCCCGAGCCTTCCGAGAACTGAGGCCGGGTTTCTCGCGCATACGAAAAAGGGGCGGCCCGCAAGGCCCGCCCCTTTTTCGTATGCGCGTGTGCTGCGCTCGAATGCCGAAGGCTCAGATGAGCTCACGGAACTCCTCGAGCACCGAGCGGTAGACGCGCTTCTTGAAGGGTACGATCAGCTCGGGAAGCAGGTCGGCATCGATCCACTTCCACTCGCAGAATTCGGGCGGCTGGTGCGCTTCGAGGTCGATGTCGGCCTCGGTGCCTTCGAACCGGGCGAAGAACCAGTGCTGGCGCTGGCCGCGAAACTTGCCCTTCCACAGCTTTCCGAGCAGTTCGTCGGGCAGGTCGTAGAGCACTTCCTCGCGGGTGCGCGAGAGAACCGAAACCTTGTCCTCGCCGACGCCGGTCTCTTCCCAGAGTTCGCGCAGCGCGGCTGCCTTGAGGTCCTCGCCGTCGTCGACGCCGCCCTGCGGCATCTGCCAGAAATCGCCTTCGCGGTTGTCGATCCGCTTGCCGACGAAGACCTTGCCGTCGGAATTGACCAGCATGACGCCCACGCAGGGGCGATAGGGGAGTTGAGAATAATCAGTCATCGCCGGGCTGCATCCGCAATGATCGCAAGGCTTGCAAGGAAAAAGCGACCGGCGACCGGGGCGATTCCTGCTCTGCGGATGTTTGCCGGTCCCTGTGGTGTGGCGGACACAACCCTAGGGGCGCGCCGAGCGGTACCCTGAGCCGCCCGCCCGGGCCTTGGAGGCATCGTCAGTGAAACCATGGTGCGCTTGCGTAGTCTCCTCGCACACGCAATAAGCCTGAGCGACGACACGCAGCGCGAACTGGCTGCGCCAAGTAACGGAACCTCATGGATAACATCACCCATAGTCTGGTCGGCTGGGCGCTTGCCGAGACCGGGCTCAAGCGCCGTTCGCGCAAGGGACTCGCAGCCTGTGTGCTGGCCGCCAACATGCCCGACATCGACGTGTTCTTCGGCTGGGCGCCCTGGGCACCGCTGGCGATGCATCGCGGTTTCACGCATGGGCTGGTGGGCGGCGTGCTGGTCATGCCGCCATTGCTTGCAGGATTGCTCTGGGTGCTCGATCGCTGGCAGGTGGGCCGCGGGGCGCAGTTCAAGAGCGGGCTCGAGATGCGTCCGGTCTGGCTCCTCGTGCTGTGCTATCTCGGTGCGCTGACGCATCCGCTGCTCGACTTGCAGAATACCTATGCGGTGCAGCTGATGTCGCCGGCGAGCGAGCGATGGTTCCACAGCGACGGCCTCTTCATCATCTCGCCCTGGCTCTACGCGATGCTGGGGGCAGGGCTGTGGCTTTCGCGGCGGCGCGCAAAGCGGGGGACCGGCTCTGCGATACGTCCGGCGATCGCGGCACTCGTAGGCGTGATCGCGTTCATCGGCGTCAACATCGCCATCTCGAGCCTCGCATGGCAGGCGGCGCGTGCCGGGGGCTACCCCGGACTTGCGGCTGGGACGCAGGCTGCAGCCGCGACACAGCGCCCCGACCGGGTATTCGCCTCTCCGCGCCCGCTCGCCTTCTGGCAGCGCGAGGTCTACTGGCGCGAAAACGGCGTCCTGCGCTACGGCAGCTTCGATCCCTTGCGCGATGCATCGCGTATCACGCTCACCGAGACGCCTTTCCCGGATCGCATGGATGAATCGCTGGTGCGCGCGGCGGCGCATGCCACGCCCGAAGTCGAGGACTTCCTCGCCTGGTCGCAGCTTCCATTCGCACGGGTAGAGCGAGGTCGCTGCGAAGCGACGGTCAAGTTCGCCGATGCGCGCTTTTCGGGGGCGCGCGTGATTTCCAGCTTCCAGGCCTGGGCGAAGATGCCGCTGGCTAACCCCGGCTGCCCTCGGGGGTAATGTCCTCGGGCAGGTAGTGCGCGGCCCGGTCGGCCGATCCTTGCAGCAGTGCGGCAGCGGAAAAGGTCCAGGCCATGCCGCCCAGCCAGCCGGCGGTGGCGTCGGTCGGCCAATGCACGCCCAGCCAGACCCGGCTCCACGCGACCGCGAAGGTCACCGCCACGGCGCTGGCGATGATCGTCGCGCGCACCTTGCGGCGCCGCGCGAACATGCTGAACGCCAGCGCGATGGACATATAGACGACCGCCGATCCGAAGCTGTGCCCGCTGGGAAAGCTGGCCCCGCCCGCTTCGGTGAGGTGAAGCGTGATTTCAGGCCGGTCCCGCCCGACCAGCACCTTGAGCACGGCATTGACGACAAGCCCGCCCGCGACGGTGAGGCCGAGCAGGGCGGCCTCGCGGCGCATGTGCATGAACACCAGCGCGACCACGGCACCGAGCGCGAAGAGGTTGCGCAGCAGCGTGCCGCCCAGCGCGGTGACGTCGCGCACCGCCTCGAGCAGGCGCGGCGGCCCGATGGGCCTGAGGTCGCTGTCTCGCCAGAACAGGAGGCCAGCCTGGTCGAGGCTCGTCGAGCGCCCGCTCAGCACCATCCACGCGACCGTCACGAAGCCTGCCCAGCACAGGACGGCGGCGATCAGGTAGAGACGCCGGGCGTTGGCACTCGGTGCGCTCGGTCGGGACGGGAGACGATCGTCCGGGAGGACTTGCGGGCGGGGGCGTGTTTGCGTCATGGACTCGGGGAACGCAGCAGTTGGGAAGGCGTTGCGCAAGAATGAAATCTCCTGTCATCGTCTGGTTCCGCCGCGACCTGCGCCTCTCCGATCAGGCGGCACTGGCCGCCGCGGCTGCTGCTGGGCCGGTCATTCCCGTCTATATCCTCGACGACGAGACACCGCGCCACCGCGCGATGGGCGGGGCCTCGCGCTGGTGGCTGCACCATTCGCTCGCGAGCCTCGATGCGAGCCTGCGCGAGAAGGGCTCGCGGCTGATCCTGCGCAAGGGTGCCAGCGCGGATGTGCTCGCCCAGCTGGCCGAGGAGACCGGCGCCAGCGAGGTCCATGCGCTGCACCACTACGAGCCGTGGTGGCGCAATGCCGAGAAGGCGGTGGACAAGGCGCTGACGCTGCACCTGCACCATGGCAACTATCTCGCCCCGCCGGGCGCGGTGACCACGGGCTCGGGCAATCCCTACAAGATCTACACGCCGTTCTGGCGCGCGCTGCGCGAGCGCATGCCACCACCCGAACCGCAGCCGCGCCCGCACACGATCAAGGCGCCCGAAAGCTGGCCCGAAAGCGACGCGCTCGAGGACTGGGGGCTGCTGCCGGGCAAGCCTGACTGGGCGGGCGGGATGCGCGACTTCTGGGAGCCGGGCGAGGGGGGTGCCGACAAGCGCCTGCGCGCCTTCGCCGAAGTCGCCTCGCGCTACGAGGGACAGCGCAACCTGCCGGGCGAAGAGGGCACCTCGTTCCTCTCGCCCCACCTCCACTTCGGCGAGATCTCGCCGGCGAAGGTGTGGCACGCGACCTCGTCTGCCGGGGGCTCGGTCGCGACCTTTCTCGGTGAAATCGGCTGGCGCGACTACGCGCAGAACGTCATCGTCCAGTATCCCGAATACGGCTCGCGTTCGGCCAAGGACGGCTTCGACCAGTTCGGCTGGCGCAGTGGCAAGCAGGCCGAGGAAGACCTCGCGGCCTGGCAGCAGGGGCGCACCGGCTACCCCATCGTCGATGCCGGGATGCGCCAGCTTTGGCATACCGGCTGGATGCACAACCGGGTGCGGATGATCGCGGCGAGCTTCCTCATCAAGCACCTGCTGATCGACTGGCGCTGTGGCGAGGAGTGGTTCTGGGACACGCTGGTCGATGCCGACTACGGCTCGAACGCGGTGAACTGGCAATGGACCGCAGGCTCGGGCGTCGATTCCAACATGTTCGTGCGGATCATGGCGCCGCTGACCCAGTCCGAGAAGTTCGATGCCGCGTCCTACATCCGCGAATGGGTGCCCGAACTGGCCGACCTGCCCGCGGGCGAGATCCACGACCCCTCGCCGGTATGTCGCCCCAAGGGCTATCCCGCGAAGCTCGTCGAGCACAAGGCCGGGCGCGAGCGCGCACTGGGTGCCTGGGACAAGTTCAAGGCTTCGACCTAGGATACGGCCTCGATAGCCGCGCTTCCCGCAATGGGACCGGCAAGGCAATTGCGCGCGGGCCGTTAAGGAGTCATACCTTGGGTATGAACGCGCAGACGCCAGGGAGAGGGAGTGATCTCGTCGCGGGCGGACGAGGGATCGGCCTGTGGTTCGGCTGGTTCGCCCGGCTGTGGTCGGGGGGCGGCAACCGCGTGCTCGACCGGCTCGACGAGCGGATCGAGCGCGGCGCTATCGAAGCACATCTTCCCGACGGCTCGGTGCGTCTGCTCGGCGGACGCGAACCCGGTTTCGAGTGCCGGGTCGACCTGCATAGCTGGCGCGCGCTCGTCCGGCTCGCCACGGCGGGCTCTGTCGGCTGGTACCAGGCATGGGAGGCGGGCGAATGGGACAGCCCGGACCCGGTGCCGCTCTTCGCGCTTTTCATGGACAATGCGGTGGCGCTGGGCAAGACGGGCCGCGCGCGCGGGCCCTGGCGGCTCTTCGCATGGCTGCTGCACCGCGCGCATCGCAACACCCGCTCGGGCTCGCGCGCCAACATCCATGCCCACTACGATCTCGGCAACGATTTCTACGCGCAGTGGCTGGGCGAGACGATGCTCTATTCGAGCGGCATCTACGAGACCGAGGCGAAGGGCCCCAATGCTCTCTCGCAGTTCGTCTCGCGGCTCGACATGGCCCAGTCCGCGAAGATCCGCGCGGTGAGCGAGCGGATCGCCTTGTCGCCGGGCGACAAGGTGCTCGAGATCGGCTGCGGCTGGGGTACGCTCGCGGCCTTCCTCGCCGATCACGAGGGCGTCGAGGTCGACGCGATCAGTCTTTCCGACGAGCAGCTCGACTATGCACGCCGCCACTGGGCGATTGACCGCGGTAATGTCTCGTTCCGCAAGCAGGACTACCGCGACGTCGAGGGCGAATACGACGCGGTGGTCTCGATCGAGATGGTCGAGGCGGTGGGGCGCGAGTACTGGGGCGCGTTTCTCGACGCGGTGGCGCGCAATCTCAAGCCGGGCGGGCGCGCGGCGATCCAGATGATCACGATGGCGCCCGAGATATTCGAAGGCTACGCGCGCAGCGCCGACTTCATCCAGACCTACGTGTTTCCAGGGGGCATGTTGCTGTGCGAACCCGAATTTCGCGAGCTTGCCGAGGCGCGCGGACTGGTCTGGGAGAACCGGGTCGGCTTCGGCAAGGACTACGCGCGAACCTTGCGCGACTGGCGCATGGCCTTCGATGCCGCGGTCGAGGAAGGACGCCTGCCCGAAGGCTTCGACGAGCGCTTCGTGCGGCTATGGCGCTTCTACCTGATGTATTGCGAGGGCGGTTTCCTCGGCGGAGGCATCGACGTCGCGCAAGTGACGCTGGTCAAGCGCGGCTGAGCGGACCTCAGGTGCCCGCGCTCAATAGCGCGAGCGTTCGCCGGTCCAGCGCGCGAGTACGTTCTCGAGGATGATCGGGCTCATCAGCTCCTCGAAGGCGCAGCCCACGAGGCCTTCTTCCCACCAGACCACCTTGGCGGTCATCGACTGCATGCCGGGCAGGGTGAGCCAGCAGTAGGTGCCGGGGTGGATGCGGCTGACCGCCGTGGCCGAGAAACCCGAAAGCGAGAGGTCGCGCACCACGGTCTGGTAACCTTTGGTGCCCGAGGCGCGAAGCCCCGCCGGGATGGAGATGCGCGCGCGGTGAGCGCTGCGATCTTCCTGCGCGGCGTTTTCGTACGGTTCGTTCCTGGCGTTTACCATCGTTCGAGGCCTCCCGGGCCCATCAGCAAGGTTCGCTTCGGTCGGGGGGACCGTCACGCGTGCGCCTCGCGCACAGCGTGGGACGTTCGCACGTGACCGGTTACGCTAACCTTATTGTAGATGGTTAAGGGAGAGCTTGTAACCGGTCTGGTAGGATTCCTGGCAAAGCGCCACGAGCCGCTCGGCCACGGTCTCGGGCGTCTTGACCGTCGCCGGGTCCTCGCCGGGGTAGGCGCGCGCGCGCATCGCGGTGCGCGTGGCGCCCGGATTGACGATGGCAACGCGGATCTTCGAGGTCTTCTCGGTCTCCTGCGCATAGCACTGGAGCAACACCTCGAAAGCGGCCTTGGTCGCGCCGTAGGCGCCCCAGAACGCGCGCGGGGCATCGGCGACGGTGGTCGTCATGCCGATCACGCGGGCATTCTGGCTCTTGCGCAGCAGCGGATCGAAGTTGGCGATCAGCGCCTGCGTGGCGAGCACGTTGGTGGTCAGCGCCTTGTTGAAGGCGCGCTGGTCGATGTCGGCAACGCTGGTCAGCTCGGGCAGGATCGCAGCGTTGATGACGAGGATGTCGAGCTTGTCCCAGCGCTGCGAAAGCGCCGTCGCGAGGCGGGCGATGCCGTCGCTTTCGGTGAGGTCGACGGGCGCGATCGTGGCCGCGCCGCCGGCCTGGAAGATCTGCTCTTCCACGCTCTCCAGCGCCTTGGTGTCGCGCCCGGTCAGGATCACGTGCGCGCCTTGCGAGGCGAGCGCAATCGCGGTCGCAGCGCCGATGCCCCGGCTCGAGCCGGTGACGAGCGCGACCTGTCCGGAAAGCGGACCGCTCACGGTACCCGACGCCTCGCTCATGCGATGGTGAGCTTTCCGGGCTTGCGCGTTTCGAAGTCGGTCAGCCTGGTCGGGTAGTCACCGGTGAAGCAGGCATCGCAGAACTGCGGGCAGCCGTTGTTGCGATCCGCCTCGCCGACCGCGCGGTAAAGCCCGTCGATCGAGACGAAGGCGAGGCTGTCGGCCTTGATGAAGTCGGCCATCGCCTGAATGTCCATGTTCGCGGCCAGCAGCTTCGAGCGCTCGGGCGTATCGACGCCGTAGAAGCACGAGTATTCGGTCGGCGGGCTGGCGATGCGCATGTGCACTTCGGCAGCGCCGGCATCGCGCATCATCTCGACGATCTTGAGCGAGGTGGTCCCGCGCACGATCGAATCGTCGATGAGGATGATCTTCTTGCCCTCGACGATGGCGCGGTTGGCGTTGTGCTTGCGCTTCACGTCGGCATGGCGCGCAGCGTCGCCGGGCTGGATGAAGGTGCGGCCCACGTAGTGCGAGCGGATGATGCCCAGCTCGAAGGGCAGGCCCGATTCCTGCGCATAGCCGATGGCTGCGGGAACGCCGCTGTCGGGCACGGGAATGACGATGTCGGCGTCAGCAGGCGATTCCTTGGCCAGCTCCATGCCGATCTGCTTGCGCACGCCGTAGACCGAGCGGCCGTCCATGACCGAGTCGGGGCGCGAGAAGTAGACGTGCTCGAAGATGCAGGGTCGTGCATTGGTGGTGCCGAAGGGGCGGTGGCTCGAGACCGTGCCCTTGAAGTCGACCTGCACCAGTTCGCCCGGCTCGACCGCACGGATGAATTCGGCGCCGATCACGTCGAAGGCGACGGTCTCGGAGGCGAAGACGATCGCATCGCCGATGCGGCCCATGACCAGCGGGCGGATGCCGAGCGGATCGCGGCAGGCCATCATGCCCTCGGGGGTCGAGCAGATCAGCGCGTAGCCGCCCTCGACCATGCGCAGCGCATCGATGAACTTGTCGAGCAGCGTCGGGTAACGGCTGGTCGCGACGAGGTGGATGATCACCTCGGTGTCCGAGGTCGACTGGAAGATCGAACCCTTGGAGACGAGCTCGCGCTTCAACGTCATCGCGTTCGAGATGTTGCCGTTGTGCGCGATCGAGAAACCGCCTGCGGCAAGATCGGCGAAGAGCGGCTGCACGTTGCGCAGGCCCGAACCGCCGGTGGTCGAGTAGCGCACGTGGCCAGAGGCCATCGTGCCGGGCAGCGTCTCGAGCGTGCGCGGATTGAACACCTGCGCGACGTGGCCGAGCCCGCGGTGCGAGTGAAACTCGCTGCCCGAGTAGCTGGTGATGCCCACGGCTTCCTGGCCGCGATGCTGGAGGGAGTGCAGACCGGCGGCGGTGATGTTCGCCGCCTCCTGTGCACCGATTACGCCGAAAACACCGCACTCTTCGCGCAGTTTGTCCCCGTCGGCGTCACGAAAGGGGTGAGTAAGGTTCATGGAGTTTGGGGCCCGCTGCCGCGTCAAATTCGCCCGGCATTTGGCTGGGATTGCCTGCAAATGCAAGGGGGCAAGCGTGCCGAATTTCCGCTTTGTCCACCTGCGCCCGGACGATGACACGGTTATGACGCGCTGACCCGCAGAACTGCACGCGCCTCTCGCGCGGAGGCACGTGAAACATGAATGCGGGACAAGTCCCTCGCATTGCGGCAACTTTTGGCGAAGGCCTGCGTTAGGCGCGGTTCTGTCCGGCCGTGCAGGACATGCCCGATGGCGGCTGGCGGACGTGCCGCTTGCCAGTCTTTCGGCTTGACCGTAATGCGCCCAAGATACCTCGCATCACCCGATGCACCAGCTCCACAGGCGGACCCCAAGCTTGATCCTTTCCCCTTTCGAATGGACCATCGCCAAGCGCTACATGCTGCCCGGCAAGGGTGAGCGCTTCATCGCGCTCGTGGCGGGCATCAGCCTCGTCGCGGTCATGCTCGGCGTGGCCGCGCTGGTGATCGTGATGAGCGTGATGAACGGCTTTCGCGCCGAGCTGTTCGACAAGATCGTCAGCCTCAACGGCCACGCCATCATCCAGGGCTACGGCGGGCGGATCGACAACTGGCAGGACGTGCTCGAGGACGTGCGCAAGACGCAAGGGGTGACTCGCGCCTCGCCACTGATCGAGCAGCCGCTGGCGAGCACCTTCAACGGGCGCGCCGAACTCGTGCTCGTGCGCGGCAATACCAAGGAAGACATTGCCCGGCTCGCGCCCAAGGTGAAGGCCGGTGACCTCGCGCAGCTCCAGCCGGGCGAGCGCAACGTCGCGATCGGCTCGGAACTGGCGCGCAATCTCGGGGCGCAGGTCGGCGACACGATCACCGTGTTCAACCCGCTCGGGCGTTCGACCCCCTTCGGCACCGTTCCGCGCCAGATCGGCTACCATGTCTCGGCGATCTTCGAGATCGGCGTCTACGACCTCGACGAGCGCTTCGTGGTCATGCCGATGAAGGATGCCCAGACCCTGCTGCTGACCGGCGACCAGATCGGCATGATCGAGCTTACCACCACCAATCCCGACAAGGTCGACCAGATCCTCGCGCCGCTCGAGCGCAAGCTCGCGGGCAGGGCGGTCGTGGTCGACTGGAAGCAGATGAACTCCTCGCTGTTCGAGGCACTCGCGGTCGAGCGGGTGGCGATGTTCGTGGTGCTCTCGATCATCGTGCTCGTCGCGGTCTTCAACATCCTCTCCTCGCTGATCATGCTGGTGCGCGCCAAGACGCGCGACATCGCGATCCTGCGCACGATGGGCGCGACGCGCCGCTCGCTGCTCAAGGTCTTCGTCACCGCGGGCTTCTGCATCGGCGCTGCGGGCACCGTCGCGGGCCTGATCCTGGGCTTCGTGTTCCTCTATTTCCGCCAGCCGATCGTGCGCCTCGTCGAGGTCCTCACGGGGCAGAACCTGTGGGACCCCTCGATCCGCTTCCTCACCGAGCTGCCCGCGCGCGCCGATCCCGTCGAGATCGGCGTGATCAGCGTCATGGCGCTCATCTTCAGCTTCCTCGCCACGCTCTATCCCGCCTTCAAGGCGGCGAGCACCGATCCGGTCCAGGTCCTTCGCTATGAGTGATCCTCTCGTCGTTCCGGCCAAGGCCGACCCCGTCAGCGATCCGGTGGTGCGCCTCTCGCGCGTTACCCGTAGCTTCGAGCAAGGCGGCGTGCGCATCGATGTGCTGCGCGGCGTGGACCTTGCCGTCCAGCCCGGCGAGATCGTCGCGCTGCTGGGGCCTTCGGGTTCGGGCAAGTCGACCATGCTCCAGGCGATCGGCCTGCTCGAGGGCGGTTTCGGGGGCAAGATCGAGATCGCGGGGATCGACGCCAGCAACCTTGGCAAGGATGCGCGCGCGGCGGTGAGGCGCGACCATATCGGCTTCGTCTACCAGTTCCATCACCTGCTTCCCGACTTCAACGCCATCGAGAACGTGGTGCTGCCCCAGCTCATCACCGGCCGCGAGCGCGCCGAGTGCGAGACGCGCGCGCGCGACCTGCTCACCGCGCTCGGCCTCGGCCAGCGGCTCGAGCATCGCCCGAGCAAGCTTTCGGGCGGCGAACAGCAGCGTGTCGCGGTGGCGCGCGCGCTCGCCAACAAGCCGCGCCTCGTCCTTGCCGACGAGCCCACCGGCAATCTCGACGAGGCGACCGCCGACACTGTCTTCGCGCAGTTCCTCGAGCTTGTGCGCGGGCAGGGCAGTGCCGCGCTGGTCGCCACGCACAACGAGCGCCTCGCCGCGGCGATGGACCGCGTGGTGCGCCTGCGCGATGGCGTGCTAGTCTGACAATTTCGACTGGTGCACGCGTTGATTTTGTCGCTGCGCGTCGCCAAATGAAGATAAAACGCCGGTAAAGCACCGGCGACTTGGTGCAGAGTTTACAGGAAAGGTCCCGCGCGATGAGCGATATTCCCTCGACGATCCAGGCTGGTGGCGGTGCGCCGACCGGTTTTGCCTGGAACGATTCGGCAGAACTCCACAAGTGCGAGGATGGCGGCGGGCTGTTCCACCGCTTCAAGACCCTGCGCCGCGGCACCGTTGCCGAACTGATCGAGTTCGTCATGGACCTGCCCGAGGAGAAGCGCGAGGACTACGCGATCCAGAAGGACGGTGACCGCACCTTCAAGATCGGCGAGATTCGCGCGCTCTACCGCCGTTCGGATTTCCCCAAGACGGGTGACTGATCCGCGCAATTCCAGTCCGCGTACCATCGCGGATTTCCAGGCGACCCTGCCCAGCGGCGAAGCGATCAGCCTCGCCGACCGTCTGGGCAAGGTCGTGCTGGTGGTCAACACCGCCAGCAAGTGCGGCTTCACGCCGCAGTACGAAGGCCTCGAGGCGCTCTGGCGAAAGTACCGCGAGCGCGGTTTTGAGGTCATCGCCTTTCCCTGCAACCAGTTCGGCAAGCAGGAGCCCGGCTCGTCAGACGAGATCGCGCAGTTCTGCGAAGTGAACTTCGGCCTTTCGTTTCCCCTGATGGGCAAGGTCGAGGTCAATGGCGAGAGCGCCGATCCGCTGTTCGACTGGCTCAAGGCGCAAGCGACCGGTCTGCTCGGCTCGAAGGCGATCAAATGGAACTTCACCAAGTTCCTGATCGACCGCAAGGGGCAGGTGGTGCGCCGCTACGCCCCCACCGACAAGCCCGCCTCGCTCGAAAAGGACATCGAGAAGCTGCTCTGAAAGGGGCGCCGTCAGCCTCTGCCATCCGCTCAGCCTGAGCGGGTCGAGCGGCGGGTAGCTGATGCTGTCCGGGGCTGCTGCGCGCTGTCCCCCGGTTTATCCCCAGAGTGGGGGTAACCAACCCGGCGCGCCCTTGATCGCCTGCTACGGCAGTGCCTAAATTCCGCCCATGACATTCGCGCCTTTCGTCCCGCTTCGCCTGTTCTCCAGTTACACCATGCTGGACGGGTCGATCGACCCGAAGAAGGCGGCCAAGCTGGCCAAGGCGCGCGGCTTTCCTGCTGCCGCGATCTGCGACCGCAACGGTCTCTACGGAGCGCCGACTTTCGCGCAGGCCTGCAAGGGCGAGGGCGTGCAGCCGATCATCGGTACCTTCCTGGCCGTGCTTCGTCCCGGCGTTGCCGCGCAGGGGCAGGAACTGCCGATCGACTGGCTCGCGCTTTTCGCACAGGACGAGGCCGGGTGGATGAACCTGTGCCGGCTTGTCAGTCGCGCGCATCTCGAACGCCCGCTCGAACGTGACCCGCACGTGCTGTTGGAGGACCTCGAGGGCTATACCGATGGCCTGATCTGTCTCACCGCCGGTGACGAGGGCGCGCTGGCGCGGCTCTTTGCCGAAGGGAACGACCAGCAGGCCGCGCGCTACTGCGACGCGCTTCAGGCCCTGTTCCCCAGCCGCCTCTACATCGAGATCGCGCGCACCGGCGAGGCGGTCGAGGACGAGAGCGAGGAAGACCTGATCGCGCTGGCCTATGCCCGCGACATCCCGCTCGTGGCCTCCAACCCCGCGCAGTATTCCGAGGCGGGCTTCCACGCCGCGCACGATGCCATGCTGTGCATCGCCAACTCGACGCAGGTCGATGCCGAAGAACGCCCGCGCTCCTCGCCCGAGCGCTGGGTCAAGCCGATCGAGACGATGCAGGAAATGTTCTCGGACCTGCCCGAGGCCATGGCCAACACCCTCGTCGTCGCGCAGCGCTGCGCCTATTCGCCGCCGCGCCGTGGCGCGCTGCTGCCCAGCCTCGCGGGCGACAAGGAAGGCGAGGCGCTCATGCTCGCGCGCGATTCGCGTCGCGGCCTCGCCCGCCGTCTCGCGCCCTACTGGCCCGAGGCGAGCGAGGAAGAACTCGACGAGGCGCTCTCGTTCGAGGGCGAGGAACTGACCGCCGCCTGGGAGACGCTGCGCGAGAAGGGCGTCACCGAGGACTTCATCGACTACGCCAAGCGTCTGAAGTTCGAGATCGACATCATCGTAGGCATGGGCTTCCCCGGCTACTTCCTGATCGTTGCCGACTTCATCAAGTGGTCGAAGGACAACGGCATTCCGGTCGGGCCGGGCCGTGGTTCGGGCGCGGGCTCGCTGGTCGCCTGGGCGCTCACCATCACCGACCTCGACCCGCTCAAGCTGGGCCTGCTCTTCGAACGCTTCCTCAACCCCGAGCGCGTCTCGATGCCCGACTTCGACATCGACTTTTGCGAAACGCGGCGCGGCGAGACGATCCGCTACGTGCAGAAGAAGTACGGGCACGACCACGTCGCGCAGATCATCACCTTCGGCAAGATGAAGGCGCGCGCGGTGCTGCGCGACTGCGGGCGCATCCTGCAGATGGGCTACGGCCGCGTCGACAGCCTGTGCAAGATGGTGCCCAACCATCCCACCGATCCCTGGACGCTGACCGACGCGCTGCACGGGCGCAAGAAACACGGCGTGCTGGCCGATCCGCCGGTCGCCGAGTTCCTTGCAGAGTACCAGAACGATCCCGAGGTGAAGCGCCTCGTCGACCTTGCGGTCCAGCTCGAGGGCATGCCGCGCAACTCCTCGACTCACGCGGCAGGCGTCGTCATCGGCGACCGGCCGCTCGAAAAGCTGGTGCCGCTCTACCGCGATCCGCGCTCGGACATGCCGGTGACCCAGTTCGACATGAAGTTCGTCGAGGATACCGGGCTCATCAAGTTCGACTTCCTCGGCCTCAAGACGCTCTCCGTGCTGCGCCGCGCCTGCGACCTGCTCGAGCGGCGCGGGATCACCATCGACCTCTCGAGCCTGAGCTGGGACGATCCGCAGACCTACGAATTGCTCAAGCGCGGCGACACCGTCGGCGTGTTCCAGCTCGAATCGGAGGGCATGCGCCGCACGCTCGCGGCGGTGAAGCCGACCAATTTCGGCGACATCATCGCGCTCGTCTCGCTCTATCGTCCGGGCCCGATGGACAACATCCCGCTGTTCGGTCGCCGCAAGAACGGGCTCGAATCCATCGAGTATCCGCACGAGAAGCTCTCGGGCATCCTGTCCGAGACTTACGGCATCTTCGTCTACCAGGAACAGGTGATGCAGGCCGCGCAGATCCTCGCCGGCTACTCGCTCGGCGATGCAGACCTTCTGCGCCGCGCGATGGGCAAGAAGGTGCAGGCCGAGATGGACAAGCAGCGCGCGCGCTTCGTCGCGGGCTGCAAGGACGTCTCGGACATCGATGCGGACAAGGCCAACGAGCTGTTCGACTTGATCGACAAGTTCGCAGGCTACGGCTTCAACAAGTCGCACGCCGCCGCTTACGCGCTGCTTGCCTACCACACGGCATGGTTCAAGGCGCATTACCCGCACGAATTCTATGCCGCGGCGATGTGCTTCGACATGCACCAGTCGGAAAAGCTGGCGATTTTCGTCGACGACGCACGCCGCAATGGCATCGAGCTGGCCCCGCCCGACGTCAACCGCTCGGAAGCCGAGTTCATCGTCGAGGAGACGCATGACAGCCTCGCCGTGCGCTACGCGCTGGCGGGCATCCGCAACGTCGGCGAGAAGGCGATGGACGCGGTGGTCAAGGAGCGCGAGGCGAACGGCCCGTTCGAAAGCCTCGACGACCTGTTCCGCCGTGCGCCGGCAGGGTCGATCAACCGCCGCCTGCTCGAGAGCCTCGCCGCCGCGGGCGGGCTCGACAGTCTCGAACCCAATCGCGCCAAGATCATCGCCAATGCCGACACGCTGCTGGCCGAGGCCGACATGGCCGCGCGCGAGCGCAATTCGGACCAGAACAGCCTGTTCGGCGGCGACGATCACGTTGAGCAGGACCTGCGCCTCGTCGACGCGCAGCCGTGGAGCCGCATGGACCAGATGGCCAAGGAGCGCGAGGTCTTCGGCTTCTACTTCGCCGCGCATCCGGTCGAGCAGTACCGCGCGGTCGCCTCGGCCAACGGCTCGCGCACCTTTGCCAGCCTGATGGCAGGGGGCGCCTCGGGCGGACGCACGGGCGCGGTCATGGCGGCAATGGTCGAGAACGTCCAGAAGCGCCGCACCAAGCGCGGCAAGGACTTCGTGATGGTCGACTACTCCGACAGCTCGGGCAACTTCTCGGCCTGCTGCTTCGAGGAGAGCATGGTCGAGGACTTCGTGAAGTGGGGCAAGGAGAGCGCCTGCGTGTTGCTCACCGTCGAGCTCGACAGCCCCAGCCCGGAGGAGCCGCCGCGCGTCACCGTGCGCGGGGCGCGTCCGCTGAACGAGGTCAAGGCCGACGCGCGCATGTTGCTGCGTCTCGACATCGACCGAGTCGAGGCAGTGCAGGAGCTCGCGCTGCTGATGCGCGAGGGCCAGCCCGGCGCGGGTGAGGTGATCGCGACGCTAAAGCTGGGCGGCGGCAAGGAACAGCGGGTGCGGCTGGGCCGCGGCTTCGCGCTCGACGGCGAGTTTGCCGAGCAACTCGCGCAAGTCGAGGGGCTGAGCAATATCCAGCTGACCGCGCGGCGCGGCCCCCAGAGCATGCGCCAGGCCGCCTGATCGCAGCCTTCCGGAATCAAGAGGGCCGCCCGCAACATGACGTTGCGGGCGGCCCTTCTGTTTCTGGCATTAGCTGATCGCAGGGATCAGTCCCGTGATCAGTCGTTGCCGACCTTCCCCGCGGCATCCTGCGCGGCGTTGCCGACCTGGCTCGCAGCATTGCCGACGTCGCTCGCGGCTTCGGCGATGGCGTTGTTCTTGGCCGCCTCGCTGCTCGAGGTCTGGCTGAACAGGTAGACGCCTGCGATCACCGCGACGAGCAGGACCACCGCCATCACGATGCCCGCGCCGCCCGAGGTCCGGCGCTCGTGGATCACGGTGGTGTGCGTCGGCGCGGCCTGCTGTTCGGCCGGGCGGGCGGTTTCATAGGTGCCTTGCGAATAGGTTTCCTGTGCCATGTCATTGCATCCTGTGAATTGTGTCTTGTTGGGCCGTTAAACGCGCCGGTCGCGTTTCCGGTTCCGAATCGGGCTGCGGGCACCCGGCAGGAGCGGTAAGGGAAAGCTCGCAGAAGCGCAGGAAACCGGGCTTTCAGAACAGGTCGAGCTGTCCTGCGGGCGAGGGCCTGCGAAACTGGCTGCAGTCGAGATCGACGCGCTCGACGCTTTCCATGCCGTGACGCCGCACCGCGATCTTGAAGCGTGCGCGCAGGGTGTCGGCCCAGGCGCTACTAGGGCGGAAGCGCTCGCCGAAGCGCGGGTCGTTGTCGCGTCCGCCGCGCATCTCGCGGATGATCGCCATGACCTTGCCCGCGCGCTCGGGAAAGTGGGTTTCGAGCCATTCGCGGAACAGCGGCGCGACCTCGTTGGGCAGGCGCACCATGATCCAGCTCGCCCGGCGCACCCCGCGCTCGGCGCAGGCCGCGACGAGGCCCTCGAGATCGCCGTCGGTGATCGCGGGGATCACCGGCGCGATCATCGCATGGGCCGGTACTCCGGCCTCGACCAGCCGCCCGAGCGCCGCGAGCCGCTTGGCGGGGGCTGCCGCGCGCGGTTCGAGCAGGCGCGAGAGGCGGGGATCGAGGCTCGTCACCGAAATCCCCACCGAGACGAGATCGCGCTCGGCCAGCTGGCGCAGCAGGTCGAGATCGGCAAGGACACGGTCCGACTTTGTCACGATCGTCACCGGATGGCGCGTCTCGAGACAGACCTCGAGCACTTCGCGTGTCACCCGGTAGCGCGCCTCGATCGGCTGGTAGGGATCGGTGTTGGTCCCCATGGCGATCGGCGCGGGCCGGTAGCCGGGCCGCGCCAGCGTCTCGCGCAAGAGCCGCGCCGCATCGGGCTTGGCAAAGAGCCGCGTCTCGAAGTCGAGCCCGGGGGAAAGGTCGTGATAGGCATGGCTGGGCCGCGCGAAGCAGTAGATGCACCCGTGCTCGCAGCCGTTGTAGGCATTGATCGAGCGGTCGAACGGCACGTCGGGCGACTTGTTGAACGAGACGATTGTCTTGGGATGAAGCTCGGTCACCACTGTCGACACGGGCGGCGGTGTCCCGTCGACCTGTTCCCGGTCATCGAGCCAGTCGCCATCGCTTTCATGCTGCGCAAGATTGAAGCGCGTGCTGGTCTGATTGCTGACCGCTCCTCGTCCCTTGATCGCTTTCATGACTGGAACATACCAGGAACATATTAGCTTGTCGAATGGTGCGGACTGGACCGCGTGGAATTTCGAACCTGCCTCATGCGGGAGTGCAAATCGTGACTGGCGCTCGTCGCCCAATTGCGACCGTTCGTCAGGTGTGCAACTTCGTCGCTATGAGGATCGACACTTGACCGAACGTAATGATGAAGGGCGTGAAGTCTGGTTCCAGCGTGTGATGTGGGCATACTGGCCCGCACACTGGAAGGGCGTTTTGTATCCCTCTGCTATCGCTGGAGTAGGTGTGGCACTCTATCTGCTGGCGGACACATACAATTCAGATTTGGCAATCGTACCGCTGTTTCTCGGATGGGCACTTGTGATGTGGCTATGTTCTCGCCACTCGCCGTCGCGAAATTAAGGCCGCTAACCTTGATTTTGCTGCCGAAGCGGGCCTTTCGCAGCAAGTCCTATGACTGCTGCTGGCTCATTATCCTGAACGGCAAATAACCAACCACGTTCGTCATTCCCGCGAAGGCGGGAATCCAGACAAGGAGTGCTTTGCCTCAAGATCAGTAGCCGGAAGATGCGCGACTCGGGCGAAGCTAGCTTTTACCGCGAGGTTTGAACTGGATTCCCGCCTTCGCGGGAATGACGAGGATTTGGGGGCGGATTTTGTGCCAGGAGCATGGTGCTTTGGCGCGCATCCTTCGACAGGTTCTGCATGAGCGGAATGGGGCGATCTTTGCATCCCGCCATGCAGGACGTTCCATGACTGTCTCGCGTACTCGTCTGGTCGGGCACCGGATCGCACTCGTGGACGCTCTCGCAAAGAATGGCCCGCGACCGAGGGACTTGGTCGCGGGCCCAGTGATGCAAGGGGCTCAGAGCACAGAGAGGCCCCTCTGGGGTTGCAGATGGAAAGGGTTTTCAGGCGATCACGGTCGATACCCCGCAGCGCACCTTGTCGACATGGACGTCGGCAGCGCCGGGCTTCACGCCGAGCGCCTCGGTGAGCGAGAAGATCGTGGTGTCGAGGATCGGCGCGACCAGCGAGAGCGTGTTGCCCACGATGCTGGTGATGGTCGAGAGGTTGATCATCAGCCCCAGCGCCTGGACGTTGAGCTTGGTCTGCGAGATCAGCGAGGTGGCGAGCGAGCGGGCAAGGTCGTTGGTGGCGACGGTCTTGGTCTTGTCGTCGCGGATCTCGGCGAGCGTGAAGAGCACTTCCTGCGGCGCGGTCTTGCCGCCGAGCGAGACTTGTGAGAGCCCGGTGACCTTGGCCAGCAGCGGGACGCTGACGAGCGTTGCCGGGGTGAGCGTGACTTCCTCGGAAAGGTCGCCCATGTCGCTGGCGTCGGGCTTGCCGATGCCTACTGTGCCCAGCGCCGGGCTGACGCCCAGGGTCACGCCGTCGGTCGCGGGATTGCCGGTGCAGCTGATGTCGTTAAGCGTGGCCTCGGCCTCGGCGAGGTCGATGTAGATCGGCAGTTCGAGCGAGGGCAGCAGCGCGCTGCCGGTACCGACGCGCGCGGTCAGCAGCAGGCGCGCCTGCGCCGTTCGCAGCGAATAGTTGCTCGCGCCCGTCACCGTCAGCCAGGGCGAATGTTCGAGCCCGGTGCCGCGCACGAGCCGCACGTTGAGGCTCGAGAGGCCGGTGACGGCGAGGTTGAACTGGACGTCGAGCTCGTCGCCGTGGCCCGCCTCGAGCATCGTGCGGATCAGCGAGTAGGCGTCGATCTCGGGCGATGCGGTGCCGGGGTTGTAGTCAAGCGCACCATAGGGTCCGAGGTCGAGGATGTCGGAGAGCAGGATCGTTTCGTAAGGTGCGCTGTCGGCGATCCCGGCGATGGTCGCGGCGACCGCTGTGTCCTTCGTGCTGGCAGCAAGCGCACGCAGCGCGGTGCCAAGATCGATCGGCCGGTCGAAAAGTTCTGCATAGGCGATATCCTTGGCGTTGACCTGGGCCTTCACCGCATCGGCGAAGCCGAGCAGGTCGATCTGGGTGCTGGCGAGCCCTTGCGTGTCGAGTACCGAGAGTTCGAGCTGGGTTCCGGTGAGCGCCGAGAGCAGCGCGTTGGGGATGCCGTCGGATACCTTGAGCAGGCTCGATCCCAACGAATAGGCGGCCATGTCGAGCTTTGCGGCGGTGGCCTCGGCGCGCACGGTGGCATCGTTCATGCCAAGCGCGCGGGCGAAGAACAAGGGCACGGTCTGGCTGAGCCGCAGGCGTGCGGCGCTGTTGTCGCCGCCGGGCGCGAAGCGCGCCTCGATCTCGATGGACTTGTCCTTGCGGTAGTGGCCGTTCTCGAGGCTGTCGATCGAGACCTGCTGCGCATTGCTGCGGGTGATGATCGCGCGGGCCATGCTTTCGCGCTGGCCGGGTGCCGTCTCCTGCGCCGCGGCCATCGCGGCGGCATCGGCGATGCCCTGAAGGCGGCGCTGGGCGAGGTAGACCGAGCCGAGATCGACGCAGACGCTCGCCACGCCCAGCAGCATGAGCAGCGCTGCGCCCAGCAGCACGGTGACGCCGCCCTCGCGCGCATCGCGCAAGTTTGCGAGACTGCGGCGGAGCAGCAAGGGGAGGAGTGGGCCGGTGCCGATCATGCGCGCCTCCCTCAGAACGTCGCCAGCTGGACAGTGGCGTCGCGGGCGATCGTGTTGCCGGGAAGCGGGATGAACGAGTTCTCGAACATCGCCGCGCGCGAGATGTCGTAGACCAGCGTTACGCGGTAGTACTGGTCCTCGATCCCGGTGCGCACGGTGACGAGGCTGGCATCGAGCGTGCCGGTCTGGAGAACGCCGCTCGCGACGGTCGTATCGACGATCTGGCGCCGCTCGCCCGCGTCGAGACCGGCAACCGCGGCGCGTGCGGCCTCGTTGGCGACCTGCTGCAGCGAGTGCGCGGCCATGAACCAGCCGCCATAGGTGATGACGCCCAGGAGCAGCGTGATCAGGATCGGCAGGGCGAGGGCTGCCTCCACCACGATGGCGCCGCGCCGGTCCTGCGAGAAACGCGTGCCAGTTGCATGAAGCGAGCGGGTGATGCGACGCGCTGGCCAGCGAAAGCCGCGCAAGGGTCGCAGGTGCCCGATATTCATAGTCTATCTCCCATTCCCGAGAGACAGATTGCGCCCTGAATTACGTAGAATGACCTAGCGTTGTGAACTGACAGTTTTACATGTTTTGCGTAAAATCGAGGAGGTCATGTTCAAGCATTTTCAATGCCTTGGGGCATGCGCAAGAGCTCGTTAAAAATCTGTTTCTGCAAATTTTGCATGAATACGGATTGTGTGTGCTCGAAAGGAGTGGGGCACTGCAATGGCACTACGGGGCATTTACTGCGAGTGCCTGTCCCGCTCGTTCCCGCGCGGTGATCAGAGCGCGGTGATGACTGCCACCGCGCCCTCGCAGCCGTAAGTCCCGTCGAGTCGCACCAGCGACATCTGGACCGGCTTGAAGTCACCGCTGTTGCTCAGGAAATGCGGGTTGAGCCGGACTGGCTCGCCGCCGCGCAGCACGCATTCGAGTTTCTCGCGAAACTGGGGTTTGTCTGGCACGCTCACCAGGTCGGTGAGGGTGACGCCGATCAGGCGGTCTTCGGGCAGGTCGACGAGATCGCAGAAGGGTTTGTCGACCCGATCGATCGTGCCGCGCAGCGAGACGCGCACGTAGGAGACCTCGCCGTGCTGGTCGAGCGCACGGATGATCGCTTCCTTGACGTTGGCCTTGAAGTGGCTGTCCATCTCGTGGGTGATGTCGTGGAGGCGGATCACCAGCCGGTCGTCGAGCGGGAAAGTCTGGAAGCGCAGCCAGCCGCCTGCGACGAAGGGCGAGGGGATGTCGGCCATGTTGGGATGGCCGTGTACCAGCGTCTGGCGCGCCTGCGCCTCGAGCAGGCTGCCTGCGGTCATGGGTAGTGCCTCGGTGAGGATGCGCCCGCTCAGCGTGCCCGAACGCGCCTTGACGAGTGCGTGGGCGTTGCGGTTGGCAAAGACCACACGCAGTTCCTCGTCGCAGGCGATGATGCCATCGTCGATCCAGTCAGCGAGTGCAAAATTGGCGCTGTCGTTGCGCGCGTCGCGGGCCAAGCCGCCCGGATGCGCCTCTAGATTGTGCCAGACGTTGATCGGGCACAACACGTGCGTCTCTCGGCCGTGGTGCGTGATGAACACCGGCTCGTCATGCGCCTCGTCCCGGAACCGTGCGAACTTGCGCACGAATTCTGCGGCAGTCACGTTTCCCATACCCAGCAGCCCTTCCACCTAGCTTGCCTAGTATTGGACACCTCTTGAGTGCCTTACTATGTTCTCTCGTCTCTCCGTAGCGCCTCTCGGGCGAGTGCATATTCCACCATGCGACCCGTCCGATCAGAAGCCTCGCCAATTATATTTTGGCAAGTCTTACAGGCAATCTACCTAATCTAGGATAACAGTCTTTTAATCGCGGGCTAGGGCAAAGGTGTCCGCAGCTTCGAAATAGAGCTGCCTTGTGCGCAAGGCGGGATCACGCACGAAAAACGGGGCGGGCTGGATGGTCCAGCCCGCCCCGTTCAAAGGCCCTGAAAAGGCAGCTTCGGCTTAGCCGAGGCCCTGTGCCTTCATTTCCTTCTCGAGGTTCTCGACGATCGCCTCGAAGAACTGCTCGGTGGTCATCCAGCTCTGGTCCGGACCGATCAGGAGCGCGAGGTCCTTGGTCATCGCGCCGCTCTCGACGGTCTCGATGCAGACACGCTCGAGCGTCTCGGCGAAGGCCACGACGTCGGGCGTGTTGTCGAACTTGCCGCGGTAGGCGAGGCCACGCGTCCAGGCGAAGATCGAGGCGATCGGGTTGGTCGAGGTCGCCTTGCCCTGCTGGTGCTGGCGGTAGTGACGGGTCACGGTGCCGTGGGCAGCTTCTGCCTCGACGGTCTTGCCGTCGGGCGCCATGAGGACCGAGGTCATCAGGCCCAGCGAGCCGAAGCCCTGCGCGACGGTGTCGGACTGCACGTCACCGTCGTAGTTCTTGCAGGCCCACACGAACTTGCCCGACCACTTGAGCGCCGAGGCGACCATGTCGTCGATCAGGCGGTGCTCGTAGACGATGCCGGCGGCCTTGAACTTCTCGGCGAAGCCCTCGGTGTCGAACACTTCCTGGAACAGGTCCTTGAAGCGGCCGTCGTAGGCCTTCATGATCGTGTTCTTGGTCGAGAGGTACACCGGCCAGCCGAGGTTGAGGCCGTAGTTGAACGAGGCGCGCGCGAAGTCGCGGATCGATTCGTCGAGGTTGTACATCGCCATGGCGACGCCCGGAGCCGGGAAGTCGAACACGTCGAGGTCGATCTTGGTGCCGTCCTCGCCGTCGAACACCAGGCGCAGCTTGCCCGGGCCCGGGATCTTGGTGTCGGTCGCGCGGTACTGGTCACCGAATGCGTGACGACCAACGACGATGGGGTCGGTCCAGCCCGGAACCAGGCGCGGAACGTTCGAGATCACGATCGGCTCGCGGAAGACGACGCCGCCAAGGATGTTGCGGATCGTGCCGTTGGGCGACTTCCACATCTTCTTGAGGCTGAACTCCTCGACGCGCGCTTCGTCGGGGGTGATCGTCGCGCACTTGACGGCAACGCCATATTCCTTGGTGGCGTTGGCTGCATCGACGGTGATCTGGTCGTCGGTCTCGTCGCGCTTGGTGACCGAGAGGTCGTAGTACTTGAGGTCGACATCGAGGTAGGGGAGGATCAGACGCTCGCGGATCCATTCCCAGATGATCCGGGTCATTTCATCGCCGTCCATCTCGACGATGGGATTAACTACCTTGATTTTTGCCATTCGGAAAAGCTCCCCTGGGGTGAGAATTGGGGGTCTCTTAGGCGCAAGCGGGCGGGAAAGGCAAGTTGGCGTTAGCGACAGGCTCCGGCCAGCGAAGGTTGCTCGGCTGGCGGTCTGCGCCGCGCTTGCTCGCGATGCGTGTGCAGTTGCGAAGTTGTCGTGCGCCAGCGGCTCGAGCGATGGCCCAGGGCACTATCCCGAAAAGCAGAAAACCCGCCGCTTTCGCGACGGGTTTCTAGCCGTTCCTTGAGGAATGGTGGGCGTAGCAAGGATTGAACTTGCGACCCCTACGATGTCAACATAGTGCTCTACCACTGAGCTATACGCCCATTCCATTCGGCGTCTCCGAGTGCGCTGTGTCGCTCGGAGGACTGGCCCTCTAGCCGCGACCTTTTTGGAGCGCAAGGGCTTTTTTAAAAACTTTTCGCGTTCAGAGGCTGACCGGCTCGGAAAGCCCGAAAACGCGCTGCACTTCCATCACGAGGTCGCGCAGGTGGAAGGGCTTGGACAGGACTTTTGCCTGCGGCGCCTCGCGGCTGGCGCGCAGGGTGACCCCGGCGAATCCGGTGATGAACATGACCTTGGTGCCCGGCGCGATCTCGGCGCAGCGCTGGGCAAGCTCGATGCCGTCCATCTCGGGCATGACGATGTCGGAGAGCAAGAGGTCGAAGCCGCCGTCCTCGAGGTGGGGCAGGGCGGCCGTGCCGCGGTCGACGGCGACGACGTCGTATCCGGCCTTCTCGAGGGCGCGTGCGAGATAAGTGCGCATGGCCTGGTCGTCTTCGGCAAGGAGAATGCGGATCATCGCGAGTCTGTTTCCAATCGGTCTTGGGGTAAGGGCGCCGTCGCGGCTGGTGCTCGAATGCCTTGTAGCGCCATCCGGGTTAAAATTCTCGCCCAGAATCCACGGTGACCGGGAACGGGACGCTTTGAGCTGGCAGCATTTATCGGTGGATTGCCGTCTGGCGGATGGCGCGCTTTTGACAGCGCAGGCGTGCAGGTGCAGCCTTGGCGTCATGAGTGCCGCGCCCGAAAGTCCCGATTCGCATTGCAGGTCGGGCGGAGCGATTCCCGGAACATGGGAACCGGACGATTCGAGGCAGTCTCCCGCCTATGCATTGTACGAGCGGCAGCCTTCGGCGCTTCCCGTCCTGATCGCCGTCCCGCATGCCGGGCGCCGCTATCCCGAGAGCCTCGAGCGCGAAATGCGCCATGGTGGCCGGGCGATGCTGCGGCTCGAGGACCGCCACGTCGATCTCATCGGCCGGGCGCTCGCGCGCGAGACCGGGGCCAATCTTCTGGTCGCGCACGCTCCCCGCGCGATGCTCGATCTCAACCGAGCGCCCGACGACGTCGACTGGCAGATGCTGCGGCTCGAGGATCGGCCTGAGCTGGGTGACATGCGTCCGGTCAGTCCGCGGGTGCGCAGCGGACTGGGGCTGGTGCCGCGCCGGTTGCCGGGGCTGGGCGAGTTGTGGCGCCGACCGCTTGACGCGCGCGAGCTGCGCGCGCGGATCGCGGGTGTTCATGCGCCTTACCATGCTGCTCTCGATGCTGCGCTGGCCGATCTGCGCCAGCGCTGGGGGGCGGCGCTCCTGATCGACCTGCACTCGATGCCCCCGCTCCAGTCGCGCGGCGGGGTGCCCGGGGCGGAGATCGTCATCGGCGACCGCTTCGGAGCGAGTTGTCAGGGGCGGCTGGTCGCCGAGACCTTTGCCTATCTGGGCGCGGTCGGACGACGGGCGGCGCATAACCGGCCTTATGCCGGTGGCTATGTGCTCGAACGTCATGCGCGTCCCGCCGCGGGCATTCATGCCATTCAGCTCGAGGTCGATCGCAGTCGCTATCTCGACGCCGCGCTCGATGCCCCGGGCGCGGGCCTTGGCGGCATGGTCGAGGATCTGGTCGGGCTGGTGCGCCTGCTGGCAGGCGCGGTCTGCGATCTGGGGCGCGGCGCCCAGGGGCGTGACGGGCAGGCATGGCCCGTCGCTGCCGAATAGGGCATTGCCCGGGCGTTCCTCGTCCAAGCGGGCGGGCCTGCGGTTCAATCCGCGAACTTCATAAAAAAACCACCTCGCGCGGTGCGCGAGGTGGCCAAGGTTCAGGGAGGAGGTGCACGATGTGCACCAACTCGAACAGGCCATGAGGGCAGCGCTGCTCGAGCTGTTACCTACATAGCGAACCTTGGGCCGAGTGCAAGAGATTATCCCATGCAAATCTGGTGTCGTGTGTCCAGCAATAACTGTCATTAAATTGCATAATTTGGCAGGGCCGTGACATTTATGTCATTAGGGTGTTGCCCTTGGTCGAGCGGGCCAAAACGGCAGAAAAGCGGTATTTGTGCTTGCCTGGAATAGCTTGGACGATGTGCGGCTGACGTCCGCGCGCCTGTTCGCCGGTCCTTCCGCTCGTCAGTGAGCGGGATGCGAGGCTCCGGCACCGGACACGAAACGGCGCCGGAAACGAAACGAGCGCAGGTCCCGGACGGAACCTGCGCTCGTTCTATAGCGCGTCGCGACCCGGTGCGGGGTCGCCTGCTGCCCGCCCTCAGGCGTTGGCGGCGGGGACGGGCTGGGGGCCCTTGCCCTGCTGGACCTGGCGGCCGAAGATGTCGCGCACCAGTTCGAGCGAGAACAGGTGAGCGTAGATCAGCGCGAGCAGGCCGTTCTGGTTCCACTGGCGCAGGACGTCACCGCGCACTTCGCGCAGCTTGGTCTCGTCGACCATCTGGAAGCCGCGGTAGTTGAACGGCTGGCTGCCGTTGATGTCGATGTTCAGCTCGCCGTCCATCAGCAGGTCGTGCTTCTTGAGCTCGGCCATGAAGTTGGCGGTCTTGGAACCTGCGATCTCGAAGTTCTCGCAGAACTTGAGCATGTTCTTGGTGGTCTCGCTCGGCTGTTCGCCGTCGAACAGGGCTTCGCCCTCGACGTCTTCGCCGACCAGATCGCTCGAGGGATCGACGCAGAGCGAAAGCTCTTCCGCCTCGGGGCGCAGGCGCGCGAGCATGAACGGATAGCGGCGGGCATAGGCCGGCATGTAGATCGGGTTGGTGACCTTGCCGTCGTCCTCGACGAAGACGTTGACGCCCTCGTTCATGCCCATCAGCGCGAGCGGGATCGGGTTGTCGCCGCCGGTGAAGATGATCGGGAAGTGACGCTGGGCCTGCGGGAACTCTTCCACCGTCAAGGGCACGGAATTGACGCCGACGAGCCAGGTGGCCTTGTCGGTGCTGCGCGTCTTCCAGGTCGCATGCTGCTGCGAATTAAGCGGAATCAGGTCCTTGTAGAACAAGGGAAGGGAAGGATTCTGTGGCGCGGTGGCCATTGCGTTACTCTCCGCAGTAGTGAAGCCAGGAACAAACAAGCTGCACGCTTTAGTGGCTCGAATGTCACGGTGCAAGCAGTGCGGCACTGCTGTCCGCCGCGCAATTCGCGCTTTGCTGTCCCGCGAGGGGGCACATCGGCCCGGTGCGGGTCAGATCAACTTGCCGGGGTTGAGCAGGCCGCGCGGGTCGAGCGCCTGTTTGACCGCACGCATCATCGCCAGCGCGGTCGGGTCGCCCAGCCGCGCGAGTTCATCGCGCTTGAGCTGGCCGATGCCGTGTTCGGCAGAAATGGAGCCGCCCCACTCGGTGACGAGATCGTGGACCCGCGCGCTGATCGCGTGGGCATCGCCGGCATACCAGACATCCGCATCGACGCCGCGCGGGGCGATCACGTGGAAATGGACATTGCCATCGCCCAGATGCCCGAAGGCGAGCGCCTCGGTGCCGGGCCATTCACGTTCGAGCAGGGGCACGCAGGTATCTATGAAGCCGGGCATCTTCTCGACCGGCACCGAGATGTCGTGCTGGACCGCCGGGCCCTTGGCCTTCTCGGCAGGCGAAATCGATTCGCGCAGCAGCCATAGTGCCTCGGCCTGGGTCTCGCTGGCCGAGAGTACGGCATCCTCGACGAGGTCGGCCTCGAAGGCCCCGGCCATCATCGCCTCGACCTGATCGCGCAAGTGCGCCGCGCCGGTCTCGTCGGCGACGGTCTCGATCAATACGTGCCAGGCGTGTTCGCCCGCCAGGGGCGCGCGCGTATCGGGCAAGTGGCCGAGCACGTCGCGCAGGCAGCTGGCCGGGATAACCTCGAAGCCCTCGACCGCATTTCCGAGCGCGCCCTCGCAATGGTGCAGGAGGCGGCGGGCCACTTCGAGCGAAGGAACCCCGGCCCAGCACACCACGCGTTCGGCCACGGCCGGGATGAGCGCGAGCGTCGCTGCGGTGACGATGCCGAGCGTGCCTTCCGACCCGATCAGCAGCTGCTTGAGGTCGAAGCCGCGGTTGTCCTTCTTGAGCGGGGTGAGCATCGAGAACACGCTGCCATCCGCGAGCACCGCCTCGAGACCGAGAACGAGCGCGCGCATCGAGCCGTGGCGCAGGACCTGCGTGCCGCCGGCATTGGTCGAGATCAGCCCGCCCACCGTGGCCGAACCCTTGCCGCCCAGCGTGAGCGCGAAGCGCATGCCCTCGGCTTCGGCGGCCTCGTGGAGGGTTTGGAGGACGACGCCTGCCTCGCAGGTGGCGCGTCCGGCTTCGGCATCGACGTCGCGGATGCGGTTCATCCGGCGCAGCGAGAGCAGCAGTTGCTCGCCGCTGGTGTCGGGCGTGGCGCCGGCGGACATCCCCGAATTGCCGCCCTGCGGCACAATCGCGACGCCATGGCTTGCGCACAGCTTGACCAGCGCGCTTACCTGGCCGGTGTCCGCAGGCGAGGCGAGCGCAAGAGCACGCCCGGTGAAGCGACCGCGCCAGTCTGTCAGCCAGGGCTCGACGAGGTCGGGATCGGTGGTGAGGCCCTGCGGACCGAGCAGGTCGGCCGCCTCTTCGAGAAATGCGCGAAACTGGGACATGACGCGCGCTATCGCACATGCGTGCAGCCGTTTCATCCCTCTTTGCAGGTACCTGCGCAATCTCTCCGGTCTGGACCGGGGCGCAGGGGAGGGTGCACCGTGCGCGCAGGTTAAGCGGTGGTTCAAGCTCTTGCGCTAGGGGTGCGGGGCAGGCATCACTGCCCCCGGGGAAGTCGATCGAAGAATGAGCCTAGTTTCCGTCCTGCTCTATCCACTGGTCCTGCTGTGGCCCTCGGCTGCCGTGAGCGAGCCGCAGGATCCGGCGCGCGAAGTGGCCTCGGCGGAAGGCGTGACGCGCGGGCGCGAAGTCTGGGACGCGGGGCCGCTCCACGAAGCGAACAGCCGCGAAGGCCTGCATCTTCTCGGTGAAGCCACGGCCGCGCCGCTGTCGCTTCCTTTGGCGCAGGGTGCGGGCCCGCGCGATGCGAGGCAGGTGCGCATCGAACGGCGCATGACCATCCGCATCACCCCGCGCGCACCGATGCACATGCCGCCCGACATGCTGGTGGCCATGCCCGAGGGACGTCCCGGCCACGAGATCGTCGAACGCAAGATGGGCGACTGCGTGCCGGTTCGCGGCATCGCCGGAGTTCAGCCGGAGCGCGGCAACCGGCTGCTTCTGTACATGCGCGACCGCCGCGTGGTGAGTGCACAACTCGAGCGCTCATGCCGGGCAAAGGACTTCTACTCAGGCTTTTACCTGAGCCATTCGAATGATGGGAAGCTCTGCGTAAATCGCGACAAGTTGCTCGCGCGCAGTGGCATGAATTGCAAGCTGACGCGTATCCGTCAGCTCGTCGAGGTGGACGACTAACCGACTGTTCGCAGGGCGATCAGCGGAATTCCTTGACTTTCGGGCCCTCTCGCGCGTAGGGGGCGGCTGACGCACGCGCCGGTCCGATCGGCATTCGTTCGATTCCGATGGCGTGATCGTCTTGGTCGCGAAATCTCTTTTTTCCGGAAACCTGACTGTCTATGAACTTTGCCGATCTCGGCCTGTCTGACGAATTGCTCCAAGCCGTGGAATCCGCGGGCTATACCGAGCCGACTCCGATCCAGGCGCAGGCGATTCCGCCCGTCCTCATGATGAAGGACCTCATCGGCATCGCCCAGACCGGCACCGGCAAGACCGCCAGTTTCGTGCTGCCGATGATCGACATCCTCGCGCATGGCCGCCGCCGTGCGCTGATGCCGCGCTCGCTCATCCTCGAGCCGACGCGCGAACTGGCAGCGCAGGTCGCCGACAACTTCGTCAAGTACGGCAAGAACCACGATCTGCGCATGGCGCTGCTCATTGGCGGCGTGCAGATGGGCGACCAGGTGAAGGCGCTGCAGGAAGGTGTCGACGTCCTGATCGCGACGCCGGGCCGCCTGATGGACCTGTTCGAGCGCGGCAAGATCCTGCTCACCGGCTGTGAACTGCTGGTGATCGACGAAGCCGACCGCATGCTCGACATGGGCTTCATCCCCGACATCGAGAGCATCTGCGCCAAGCTGCCAACCAATCGCCAGACGATGCTGTTCTCGGCAACGATGCCGCCGCCGATCAAGAAGCTGGCGGACCGTTTCCTCGAGAACCCGAAGTATATCGAGGTCGCACGCCCGGCGACGGCCAACACCAATATTGTCCAGCACAAGGTCATGGTGCAGTCGCGCAAGAAGCGCGAGGTCCTGCGCGAACTGATCGAGACCGACAACGTCTCGACCGCGATCGTGTTCTGCAACCGGAAGACCACCGTGCGCGAGCTCGCCAAGAGCCTCAAGCGCCACCGCATCGCCGCGGGCGAGATCCATGGCGACATGGACCAGTCCTCGCGCATTGCCGAGCTCGAGCGCTTCAAGGCGGGCGAGATCAACGTGCTCGTTGCCTCCGACGTCGCCGCGCGCGGTATCGACGTGAAGGGCATCAGCCACGTCTTCAACTTCGACACGCCCTGGCATCCGGACGACTACGTCCACCGCATCGGCCGCACCGGCCGTGGCGGGGCGAGCGGGCGCGCGTTCACTTTCGTCACCCCCGAGGATGCCGAAGCGATCGAGAACGTCGAAAAGCTCACCGGCAATCCGATTCCCGTCTGGGGCAAGGGTGGCGACGATGCGCCGCAAGCAGCTCCCGAGCCCGCAGCGGCCGAGGAAAAGGCTTCCGGCTCCAGGCGTCGCAAGCGCCCAAGCAAGGCCGAAGCTGCCAAGGCAGAAGAGGCGAGGCCCGAGGCGGAGAAGACCGAAGCGGCCAAGCCCGCTACCCGTCGTTCGCGCAAGCCGCGTAGGGATGCTGACGAGGCACCTGCCTACGCAGAAGCCGAAGTCGTCGAGGCAGCACCTGCACCGGCTCCCAAGCCCGCAGAGCGTCGTGCGCCGCAACCTGCTCCGGTCGTCATGGCGACGGCGGGGCAGGGCGACTGGAACGGTCCGGTCCCCGGCTTCCTGAACGTCTCGGCGATTTCCTGATCGCACCGGCTGCAGGCGGCCCGGTGCCGCCTGCGCGCAGGCTTGCGGATCAGGTTGCTGCGAGCTGGTAGATCAGCTCGACGAACCCGAGTGCTGCGCCGCTCATTCCGGCGACCTTGGGGTTGGTCGAATCGATCACGAAATACTCGTCCGGCGCATGCGCGCCCGAACCGTGGCCAATGCCGAACTGTGTCGCCGGGATCGAGACCGGCGGCGCGGTGAAGGTCGAGCCGGGCCATGATCCGGCCAGCCTCGGATAGAGATTGGCCTTCACGCCCATGGCCGCATAGGCTTTTTCCTGAGCCTTGATCAGCCGCGCATTCTCGGAAACCTCGGTCGGATCATAGCCGCCCGAAACGTTCATCTCGACATCTGGAAAGCCGTGAGCGTCGAGGTGCGCGCGCAGCTTGCGCTCGGCCTCGGCGCGGGTCTGGTTCGGCACCAGCCTGAGATCGAGCTTGGCGACGGCCTTGCCCGGCAGGATGGTCTTGCCGCCGGGCCCGGTATAGCCCGCGACCAGCCCCTCGATGTTGACGGTGGGCTGGCTCGCCTGACGCTCGATCGCCTGTTCGAAGGGCAGGTCGTCGATCCAGTGGGTGACGCCCATCATCTGCTTGACCTTGGCCTCGTCGGAGGAGGCCGCCGAGATCGCGATCAGCTCCTTCTCGCGCGCGGTGAGCGGGCGCACGTTCTCGAACCAGCCGTCGATCGCGGCGGTATTGCCGTCGGGCGTGACGAGCGTCTGGAGTGCCTGCACCAGTCGCCAGACCGGCGAATCGACGCTGGCCTTGTTGCTCGAATGGATGTCGCCTGTCGGCCCGCGCCCCCAAGCCTTGCCGCTGGCGACGAGTTCGAGTTCGACCACGCCCTTGGCACCCAGATTGATCGACACCTCGCCATCGGGCCCCTGCCAGCAGGCGGGAATGAAGATGCCTGCGCACTTCTTCAGCGCGGGCAGGACCCGCGCATGGGTCGCGAGCTGGCGGAAATGGGGTGAGCCGATCTCCTCCTCGCCCTCTGCCAGCAGCACGAGATTGACCGGGGGCCTGATCCCGGCACGGCGCATCGCGTGGAGCCCGGCAAGCAGCGTCGCTTCAGGGCCTTTCTGGTTGATCGCGCCGCGCCCGACGAGTGCGCTGCCCCAGCCGGGCTTGTCGACGATGCGCCCCTCGAGTGGCGGGGAGGACCATTCGGCCGGATCGAACTGCTTCACGTCGTACATGAAATAGAGCCCGAGCGTGGTTGGTGCGCCGTTGTCCATCACCCCGAAGACGCCGGGGTGGCCGTCGGTCGCGATGACCTCGACACCGGTAAAGCCTGCATCGCGCGCGAGACCGGCCATGTACTGCGCCCCTTCGCGCATGTTGCGGTTTTCCGCAGCGATCGAGGGCAGGGCGATCCATTCGCGCAGCCGCGCGATATCGGCATCGCGCCCCTTCTCGATCTCTCGGGCAAGAGCGCCGCGCGGGCTGTCGGGAGCGGCCATGAGCGCCTGCGAGAATGGCAATGCGCTGGCGACGGGCAGCATGATGGCTGCGCGCAGCAGGTCCCGGCGCGCGGCATTGTCCGCGATCGGCGCGTGGCGGTCGTCTCTCATCGCTTGCTGTCCCCCCTGTGCTCTTTTGCGAGGCACAGTCTATCGCATTGCAGCGTAAGCGCAAATCACGGGGCGAAAGCGACCTTTTCCGGCTTGCGGATGTTCGCCGCATGGTGCCTTTACCCGGGGCGTCCGAGGCAGCGAACCTTGCGCGTTGACCCGGCTGACGGAAGGACAGAAAATGAAATTCGCGATGATGGCGGTTGCGGTGGCGGCGAGCGTGACCGGCCCTGCAGCCCATGCGCAGGACCGCCCCGAAGTGACGGTGGAGACAGGCGCACTCGCCGGGACGGTCGAGGACGGCGTGGCAAGCTGGAAGGGCATTCCCTTCGCGCAGCCGCCCATCGGCGAACTGCGCTGGCGCGCGCCGCAGCCGGCGAAGGCGTGGTCGGGCGTTCGCGCGGCCGACCACTATGCTTCCGACTGCATGCAAAAGCCCTTCGGTGGCGATGCAGCCCCGCTCGGCACGCCGCCTGCCGAGGATTGCCTCTACGCGAACGTCTGGCGCCCGGCGAAGGCCGAGGGCAAGCTGCCGGTGCTGGTGTGGATCTACGGCGGTGGCTTTCTCAACGGCGGCGCGTCGCCCGCGACCTATTCGGGCGCAGAGCTGGCGAAGAAGGGCGTGCTGGTCTTCAGCTTCAACTATCGCCTCGGCCGCTTCGGCTTCTTCGCCCACCCCGCGCTGAGCAAGGCCGATGCCGACGAGGGCAAGCTCGTCAACTACGGCTTCATGGACCAGATCGCCGCGCTCGAATGGGTGAAGCGCAACATTGCGGCCTTTGGCGGCGATCCCGAGAACGTGACCATCAGCGGCGAGAGCGCGGGCGGCAACTCGGTCGACAACCTGCTCACTCTGCCTGGCGCACGAGACCTGTTCGACAAGGCGGTGGTCATGTCGGGCGGCAATGGCAGGGGCTTCGCGAAGGCGACGATGGAAACCGCGCATGAAGCCGGCGTTGCCTTCGCCAAAGGCAAGGGCATCACCGGGGCCGGTCCCGCAGCGCTCGCCAAGCTGCGCGCGCTTTCGGGTGAGGAGGTGGTCGACGGACTCAATCTGATGGCGCTGTTTGCCCCCAAGCCCGGCCCGGTGACCTACACCCTGCCGGTCGTCGACGGCGTCACCGCCGCGCCCCAACGCGAGAACTTCGAGAAGGGCGATGTGGCCCCGGTGCCGGTGATGATCGGGGCGACCTCTGCCGATATCGGCGGCGTGGACGGCCAGATGGTCGCGGGTGCGCGCAAGCTTGCCACGGCGATCGCGGCGCACGGCATGCCGGTCTACGAATACCGCTTTTCCTATGTGGCGGATTCCATCCCGGTCCCGGGGGCGCAGCACGCCACGGACATTCCCTTCTTCTTCGATACGCAGAAGGTGAAGTACGGCGCGCAGACCAGCGTGCGCGACAATGCCATGGGCGCGGCGATGAGCGACTACCTCGTCAACTTCGTGAAGACCGGCAAGCCGAGCCAGGGCTTCGGTCTGCCCGAGTGGAAGCCATATTCCGAAGCCGATGGCCAGATCATGGACTTCGCGAGCGACGGCAAGGTGCGCTTCGGGCCCGATCCGTGGCAGGAGCGGATCGACGCTGCCGACATGTGATGCGGTTACTGCAGGGCCGGGGGCGAGAGCCTTCCGGCCCCGCTCCGTATCGTTACGGTTGCAGTTCCCGGACCCGGCGCGTCAGGCCGGTTTGACGAAACTGTCGAGCACGCGCTTGGCCCCGGCCTGCTCGAATTCGATCTCGAGCTTGTTGCCTTCCTGCGCGCTTACCGTGCCGTAGCCGAACTTCTCGTGGAAGACGCGTGCCCCGACCGCGATGTCGGCGCGCGGCTTGGCCGCGAAGCTGGCGGCAGAGCGGGTGCTTTCGCCGATCCGGCGCGGGGTCTTCTCGAATTCCTGCTTGGCCGCGCGCTGCCAGCCCGGCCCGCGCGTGACGGTGCGCGAGGGCTGGGCGCGTGCGACGTCGGCGAAGGGGTCGGCGTGCTCGGACCACTGCGCGCGCCAAAGCGAGGCGCCGCCGGTGAGCGTGGTCTCGCTGTCGATGAAGTCCTCGGGCAGTTCACCGACGAAGCGCGAGGGAATCGAGCTCGTCCACTGCCCGTAGATGCGCCGGTTGGCGGCGTGCAGGATCGTGCACTTGCGCCGCGCGCGGGTGATCGCGACGTAGGCGAGGCGGCGCTCTTCCTCGAGGCTGGCGAGCCCGCCTTCGTCGAGCGCGCGCTGTGAGGGGAACACGCCGTCCTCCCAGCCGGGCAGGAAGACGTTGTCGAATTCCAGACCCTTGGCCGCGTGCATGGTCATGATCGTGACCTTCTCCTCGTCGTCGCGCGCATCGTTGTCCATCACGAGGCTGACGTGTTCGAGGAAGTCGCCGAGGCTGTCGTAGTCCTCCATGGCCCGCGCCAGCTCGACGAGGTTCTCGAGCCGCCCATTGGCTTCGGGCGTCTTTTCGGCCTGGAGCGCATCGGTGTAGCCGCTCTCGTCCATGACCGTGCGCAGCAGGTCAGCGGGGCCTTCGCTGTCCGACAGCTCGCGCCAGCGGGCGAAGTCGCGCATGAGCGAGAGCACGGTGTTACGTGCGCGGGCGGGCAGTTCGTCGGTGTCGACGATCTCGACCGCGGCGCGCGCGAGCGGGATTTCCTGCCGCCGCGCAAGCAGGTGCAGCTTCTCCAGCGCCTTGGCGCCGAGCCCGCGCTTGGGAGTGTTGTAGATCCGCTCGAAGGCGAGGTCGTCGGCGGGTTGGGCGATGACGCGCAGGTACGCGAGCGCGTCGCGGATTTCAGCGCGCTCGTAGAAGCGGAAACCGCCGACGATGCGATAGCGCATGCCGATCGAGATGAAGCGGTCCTCGAACTCGCGGGTCTGGTACTGCGCGCGCACGAGGATCGCGATCTGGTCGAGCGGGGCGCCTTCGCGCTCGAGCCGCTCGATTTCGTCGCTGACACGGCGCGCTTCCTCGGGCGCGTCCCAGACACCGATCACGCGCACTTTCTCGCCGGTATGGCGCTCGGTCCACAAGGTCTTGCCGAGCCGCTGCGAGTTCTCGTTGATCAGCCCTGAGGCAGCCGCGAGGATCTCGGGTGTCGAGCGGTAGTTCTGCTCGAGGCGGATGACCTTGGCGCCGGGAAAATCCTTCTCGAACCGGAGGATATTGGCAACTTCTGCGCCGCGCCATGAATAGATCGACTGGTCGTCGTCACCCACCACGCAGATGTTGCGGCGGCTTTGCGCGATCAGGCGCAGCCACAGGTACTGGACCTGGTTGGTGTCCTGATACTCGTCGACCATGACGTACTTGAAGCGCTGCTGGTACTGCTCGAGGACCTCGCGATGCTCGCGCAGGATGTTGAGCATGTGCAGCAGGAGATCGCCGAAGTCACAAGCGTTGAGCGTCCTGAGCCGCTCCTGGTAGAGCCGGTAGAAATGCTGCCCCTTGCCGTTGGCATAGGCCTCGTTCTCGCCCGCATCGAGATCGCTGGGGTTGAGCCCGCGGTTCTTCCAGCGGTCGATGCAGCCCGCCAGCTGGCGCGGCGGCCAGCGCTTCTCATCTACACCCTCGGCCTGGATCAGCTGCTTGAGCAGGCGCAACTGGTCGTCGGTGTCGATGATCGTGTAGTTCGATTCGAGTCCGACCAGCTCGGCATGACGGCGCAGCATCTTGGCGGCGATGGCGTGGAAGGTGCCGAGCCAGGGCATGCCCTCGACCGCTGGACCGACGAGCCGCCCCACGCGCTCGCGCATCTCGCGCGCGGCCTTGTTGGTGAAGGTGACGCACAGGATCTCGCTCGGCCAGGCGAGGCGCGCGCGCACGAGGTGGGCGAGGCGCCGCGTCAGCGCCGAGGTCTTGCCGGTCCCGGCACCTGCCAGCATCAGCACCGGCCCTTCGGTGGTCAGCACGGCCTCGCGCTGGGGCTCGTTGAGCCCGTCGATCAGCGGGTCCTCGCCAAGTGCAGGCGCGGTAGGGTTGGGGGAGGGGGATGCAGGCTCGTTCACAGGTGAACAACTAGGGAACGGATTAAGCCTGTGCAAGGTCGCTTAGGCAGCGCTGCCGACCTTTGCACGGTGGCAGCGGCGACGCGCCTTAGTCGACCTTGCGCAAGATGTGGAGGCGGGCCTTGCCGACGTCGCGGGTGGATTCGACTTCGAAGCCGCGGATCGAGACGCTCTCGCCGCGCGCGGTCTCGAGGCTGACCCAGGTCGCCTCGCCGATCCAGCCGAGCCGCGCGAGCTTGTCGATCGCGACCGAACCCGCGCCGGTTTCGTAAGGCGGGTCGAGCAGAACGAGGTCGAGCGGTTCCTTTGCGGTTCCCAGTGACATCGCAGAGGCCGCGCGTACGTCGCTGCGATCCTGCGCGTGCAGGTTGGCGATATTCTTGCGGATGGCGCGGATCGCGGCCGGGTCCTGATCGACGAAGAGGCAATGCGCGGCCCCGCGCGAGAGCGCCTCGAGGCCGAGCGCGCCCGAGCCCGCGAAGAGGTCGGCAACCTTCAGGCCCTCGAAGTCGCCGATGCGGCTCGCGAGCATCGAGAACAGCGTCTCGCGGGTGCGGTCGGCGGTGGGACGGGTGACCTCGCCCTCGGGCGTCGCGAGCTTGCGCCCGCGCCACTCGCCCGCGACGATGCGAAGCCCGGTGCGTGCAGGCGCGCCCTTCACTTGGCGCGAGCCTTGCCGATGTCGCGGCGGAACCCTTCGATTTCCTTGGCGGTGATCTCGACCGCGGCGCCCTTGGGCAGCTCGTCGAGCGCGAAGGGGCCGTAGCCGATGCGGATCAGGCGGCTGACCTTGAGCCCGAAATGTTCGAGTACGCGGCGCACTTCGCGGTTCTTGCCCTCGGTGATGGTCATTTCGATCCAGCGGTTGCGCCCGACGCCGCGCTCCATGTTGGCGTCGATCCGGCCATAGTGGACGCCGTCGATCTCGATCCCCTCGATGAGCCCTTCGAGGTCTTCCTGGGTGATGTCGCCGAAGGCACGCGCGCGGTAAGTGCGCGGGATGCCCGAGGCGGGCAGTTCGAGCGTGCGCTTGAACTCGCCGTCGTTGGTGAGCAGCAGCAGGCCCTCGGTGTTGAAGTCGAGGCGGCCCACCGGCATCACCCGGCCGGCGCCCTCGGGCAGGGCATTGCGCAAGGCGGCGTAGATCGTCGGGCGCCCGGCGGGATCGAACTCGGCGGTGATCAGGCCGCCGGGCTTGTGGAAGGCGAAGAGGCGCGTTGCCTGCGCCTCGGGCACGGGATGGCCGTCGACGGTCACGCCCGCGAGCGAGGTGAGGACGGTGGCCGGGGTGTCGATCACCGCGTCGTCGAGCTTCACGCGCCCTTCGGCGATCATGCGCTCGACCTCGCGGCGGCTGGCGATGCCTGCGCGTGCGAGCAGCTTGGCGATGCGTTCGCCCTCGCGTGCGGGCAGGTTCGGGTCCTTGGGCGTGGGCGCTGCCGCACGCGGCTTGGAGCCGGGCGCGGGACGCTTTACCGCGAAGGGCTTGTTGGCGCGGGGCGCATCGCCGAAGCGGCGCTCGTTTCCACGCTTCTCGCCAGAACGGCCACGGGGCGCGTCATTGCCGCGGCGTTCGTCAGTGCGCTTCTCGCCAAAGCGGGGGCGGGGCGTATCGCTGCCACGGCGTTCGTCGGTACGCTTCTCGCCGAAGCGGGTGCGGGGCGCGTCGCTGCCGCGGCGCTCGTCGCCACGCTTCTCGCCGAAGCGGGTGCGGGGCGCGTCGCTGCCGCGGCGCTCGTCGCCACGCTTCTCGCCGAAGCGGGTGCGGGGCGCATCGCTGCCGCGACGCTCGTCGCCACGCTTTTCGCCGAAGCGGCCACGAGGGGCGTCATTGCCGCGCCGGTCGGCGCGGCGCTCACCGTCACGGCCCCCGTCACGGCGGCGCCCGTCGTTCTTTCGCCCGTCGTTCTTTCGTTCGTCGCTGTGCCGCTCGTCGGGCTTGCCGAACTTGCGGGCACGCGGCGGGCGGCCTTCGCGCCGGGAATCGGAAGCATCGTTGCGGCCGCGCGTCGGGCCGCCGGATTTGCGGGGTGGTTTGGACATTTGCGGCCCATACCTGTTGATCGCGCATTCATCCAGCCTTCCCATTGTGCAGCGCGAAGCTAAGTTGCCGCATTCAAGAGCGTGCCCAGGAGAAATGCGTGGTAGCCGGAAGCGAAAGACAACGGGGCAGCATGATGGATTCGCTGCGGCCCTACCTCGAGAAGGAGAGCCTCGCCTCGTTCTTCCTCGGCGTATCCTCGGGTTTTCCCTTTGCCATGCTGGCCGCCACGCTGACCACGCGCCTCGCGCAGGATGGCATTGAAAAATCAACGATTACAACATTTACACTCGCGTTCTTCGTCTACAATCTGAAGCCACTCTGGGCCTGGATCGTCGACGGCGTGAAGCTGCCCGTGCTCGTGCGCATGGGCCAGCGCGTCTCGTGGATGCTGGTCATGGGGCTGCTGGTCATGGCAGCGACGGTGAACCTCGCGCTGGTCGACCCGACGAAGGACATCGCAGGGACCGCGCTTGCCGCAGTTCTGCTCGGGCTTGCCGGGGCGAGCTTCGACATCGTCATCGACGCCTTCCGAATCGAGACGCTCAAACCCTACCAGCTCGGCACCGGCTCGGGCATGAGCCAGTATGGCTGGCGCATCGGCGCGGCAGGGGCGGGTGGTCTGGCACTGGTGCTCGCCGCGCGCTTCGACTGGCACGTCGCTTATGCCGCCTGCGCGGTCTTCGCGCTGCCCGCTATGCTCACCGCGCTGATCATGGGAGAACCAAAGCGCCATCAGGTCGTTCACGAGAAGAAGGGGCTGGACGAGGTCTGGACCTCGATCGCAGGCCCGTTCCGCGAGTTCTTCCAGCGCAACGGGGCATGGCTCGTGCTGCTGTTCATCCTCGTCCACAAGATCGGCGACACGCTCGCCAACCTGACCTTCCGCCTGCTGTTCGACGATCTCGGCTTCTCCAACGACGAGATCGCGCTCTACGACATCGGCGTGGGCTTCTGGGCGCTGATCATCGGCGTCTTCGTCGGCGGCGTGATCTACGCGCGGCTCGGGCTCAAGCGCTCGGTGCTGATCGCGCTGGTGCTGATGGCGATCTCCAACCTCAGCTTCGCGATGCTCGCGGCCTCGGGTCACTCCAATCTCGGCATGGCAGGGGCGATCGGCTTCGAGAACTTCGCCAGCGGCTATGGCGGCGTGGTCGTCGTGGCCTACTTCTCGGCGCTGTGCGACCTGCGTTTCACCGCCTCGCAATATGCTCTCATCTCGGCAGGGGCGAGCGTCGTCGGGCGCTTCCTGACCGGCACGACCGCAGGCGCGCTGATCGAGGCGATGGGCTACGTGAACTTCTATCTGCTCACCACCATCGCGGCTCTGCCCGGGATCGTGCTGTTCTGGTGGATGATGCGCTCGGGGCTGGTCGACGAGGCGCTGGGCACCGCGGGCGGGACCGCCAAGCCGTCCGACGAGGACGTGTTCGGCTAGGGTCCTGAGCCTAGTCGGGCAGCTCTTCGTTGGCGCGCAGCACGCTGCCCGCAAGGTAGAGCGAACCCGCAATCAGCACGATCTCGCCGGGGCCGGGGCTCAGGCCCGAAAGCGCCTGTGCTGCATCGTCGGCCATGGTAGGCTCGGGCACGCCGGGCAGCGCGAAGGCCTCGGCCCCGTGCCATTCGTGGCCGGGGACGGGCACGACGGTGACGCTCGCCAGCCTGTCCGCCAGCGGCGCGACGAGCGCTGCGGGGTTCTTGTTGGCGAGCATGCCGATGACGAGGTGGATATAGGGCGCAGTTCCTGCGAAATGCGCATGGAGCGCCTTGCCCGCATCGACGTTGTGTCCGCCGTCGAGCCAGACCTCGGTGTCGTCGGGAAGGAGCGCGGTGAGCGGGCCCCTTGCCAGCTCCTGCAGTCGCGCGGGCCAGTGCGCACGCGTCATCGCCTCGGCCAGCGCGTCCTCGCCAAGGTCGAGCGCATGCTGGCGGCGCAGCATGGCGATGGCGAGCCCGGCGTTCATCACCTGATGGTCACCGGGAAGGCGTGGCCGGGGCAGGGTGAGCGTGCCCTTGGCATCGGCATAGACGAAGTGGTCGGCGCGCAGGGTGACGCTCCACTCGCGGCCCTGGCGCACGACCGGGCAATCGGCACGCGCGGCCTGCGCGTCTATCGCACCGTTCATGTCCGCGCCGTAGTCGAGCGTGACCAGCGGCGTCCCCGGCTTGGCGATGCCCGATTTTTCGTAGGCGATGCGCACCAGCGGAGCGGCGGGGGCGTCGGGAGAGGGGGAGAGCAGGAACTGCTCGTGGTCGATGCCCAGCGCGGCGATGCCGCAGGCGACCGGGTCCTCGATCACGTTGGTCGCATCGAGCCTGCCGCCCAGGCCGACCTCGAAGATGCAGGCATCGGCGGGCACGCGCGAGAAGGCGAGGAAGGCGGCGGCAGTGGCGGCCTCGAAGAAGCTCGCGCCGATGTGCTGTGCCTCGGCGACGTCGAGCACCTCGCGCAGCAGGTCGGCCAGCAGATCGTCGGAGATCAGCGCGCCTGCGACACGGATGCGCTCGTTGAAGCGCACGAGGTGCGGGCTGGTGAAGACGTGGACACTCTTGCCCGCAGCCTCGAGCGCTGCGCGAAGATAGGCGCAGGTCGAGCCCTTGCCGTTGGTTCCGGCAACGTGGAACACCGGCGGCAACGCGCGTTGCGGGTTGCCGAGGTGTTCGAGCAGGTCGCGGATGACGTCGAGGCCGAGACGCCCGCTCGGTACCGAAAGCGTGCCCAGCCGGTCGAGCTGGGCCTGCACTGCCGGAGCGTCGGAAGTCGCGAAGTCGAGGACCGCCGTCACGGCCGGGGCCTCAGCGCGCCGAGTGCACCGCTTCGGCGAGCGCCGAGGCGAGCTGTTGCAGGTGGGCCGGGGCGTCTTCCCCGTGCTCTTTCACCAGATCGACGAAGGCCGACCCCACGACCACGCCGTCCGCGACTTTCGCGATCCGCGCGGCCTGTTCGGGGGTACGCACGCCGAAGCCGACCGCCACGGGAATGTCGGATGCTGCTTTCAGCCGCGCCACCGCGTCCTCGATCGAGGCCTGCGCGGCGGTCTGGGTGCCGGTCACGCCCGCGACCGAGACGTAGTAGAGGAAGCCCGAGGAGCCTTCGAGCACCGCGGGCAGGCGCGCTGCATCGGTGGTCGGGGTGGCGAGGCGGATCAGCGAGATGCCTTCGGCGCGCAGCGCGGGGCCGAGTTCTGCGTCCTCCTCGGGCGGAATGTCGACGCAGATGACCCCGTCGACGCCGGCCTTGGCGCATTCGCTCGCGAACCACTCGGGACCGCGCGCGATCATCGTGTTGGCATAGCCCATCAGCACCAGCGGCACTTGCGCGTGGCGCTCGCGAAAGCCGGTGGCGAAGCGGAAGATGTCGGCGGTGCGCGTGCCCTTGTCGAGGCTGCGGATGTTCGCTTCCTGGATCGCGCCGCCGTCGGCCATCGGATCGGTGAAGGGCATGCCCAGCTCGATCACGTCGGCGCCGCCTGCGACGAGCGCGTCGAGGTTGGCCGCGGTATCGCCGTCACCGCCGGTGATGAAGCTTACGAGGGCGGGACCTTTGGAGAAGGCTTGTTCGAAGCGGGTCATTCGCTGTCTTTTCTCTCGACGACCAGGATACGCGCTGGTCCTTGGGGGTGGGCGACGTGCTCGTCGCCGGGTTCTACGCTGACGCCGTCACCCGCCTCGAGGCGGGTCACGCTGACCGTGCCCGAGGCATCGCGGCTGTGCATCTCGACCACGCCGTCGAGCACGGTAAAGACCTCGGCGCCGGTGTTGACGTGCCAGCGGTAGGGCTGGTCGGTCCAGTGCAGCTTGGCGGTCACCTCGCCGAAGTCGGCGAGAAGCGCGCTGCCCCAGGCCGCATCGGCGGTGAAGTCACGGGCGCGGAAGGTCTTCACGCGAAGAGCCTGCGTCCGGTGAAGCGCAATATTGCGGCGGTCAGCACGACGAAGATCGCGAGCAGGCCGAGGTTGACGATGATCCGGCCCCAGTCACCGCGAAAGGCATAGGCCCAGAAATAGGTCGCGCCAGAGAGGTTGAGCGAGCGCGCGCGCAGCAGGTCGGCGAAGATCGAGAGGACGGGGAAAACCGCCATCCACAGCACCGTCGCATCGACCAGCGGCCTTTGCCACCCGCCCTTGCTCACAGCTCGACCCCCAGCGCCTCGGCGACGGTGAAGATGTCCTTGTCGCCGCGACCCGAAACGTTGACCACGAGCAGCTTGTCCGCGTCCATCTGCGCGGTGAGCTGGGGCAGTGCGGCAAGCGCATGGGCGCTCTCGAGCGCGGGGATGATACCCTCGAGCTCGCAGCACAAGGTGAAGGCCTCGAGCGCCTGCTTGTCGGTGATCGGCACGTAGGCGACGCGGCCAGCCTCGTGCAGCCACGAATGCTCGGGGCCAAGGCCGGGATAGTCGAGCCCCGCCGAGATCGAGTGCGCCTCGGTGATCTGGCCGTCCTCGTCCTGCAGCAGGTAGGTCTTGTTGCCGTGAAGGATGCCGGGCTTGCCGCCCATCAGCGAGGCGGCGTGCTTGTCGGTGTCGATGCCATGGCCTGCGGCCTCGATGCCGGTCATCGCTACGTCGGGATCGTCGAGGAAGGGGTGGAACAGGCCGATCGCGTTCGATCCCCCGCCCACGGCCGCAACCAGCATGTCGGGCAGGCGGCCTTCCTTCTCCATGATCTGCTCGCGCGTCTCCTTGCCGATGACCGACTGGAAGTCGCGCACGAGCTCGGGATAGGGATGCGGACCGGCGGCGGTGCCGATGATGTAGAAGGTGTCGTGGACGTTTGCGACCCAGTAGCGCAGCGCGTCGTTCATCGCATCCTTGAGCGACTGAGAGCCGCTCTCGCAGGATACGACCTCGGCGCCGAGCAGGCGCATGCGAAAGACGTTGGGCTTCTGGCGCTCGATGTCCTTGGCGCCCATGAAGATCTTGCACGGCAGTCCGAAGCGCGCGGCGACCGTCGCGGTGGCGACGCCGTGCTGGCCCGCGCCCGTCTCGGCGATGATCTTGGTCTTGCCCATGCGCATCGCCAGCAGGATCTGGCCGATGCAGTTGTTGATCTTGTGCGCGCCGGTGTGATTGAGCTCCTCGCGCTTGAAGTAGATCTTGGGGCCGCGCTTTTCGCCATTGGGACCCGCGGGCGCGAGGGCGCGGAAGTGCTCGGTCATGCGCGGGGCATGGTAGAGCGGGCTCGGGCGACCGACGAAATCCTTCATCAGCGAGTCGAACTCTGCCCAGAACGCGGGGTCTTCCTTGGCCGCGCGGTATTCCTTCTCGAGATCGAGGATCAGCGGCATCAGCGTCTCGGCGACGTAGCGACCGCCGAACTGGCCGAAGTGGCCGTTCGCGTCGGGCAGCGAGCGCAGGGAGTTGGGTGCGGGGCTGGAAGGCGTCTGGACTGTCATGCGCGGCGGATTGGCAGAGCCTCGCGGGCAAGTCCAGCGCGAAGGCCCGTTGGGTATGTGAGTGATCGTTTACAAATGCAAAGAATGCAAGTGCAAACGTGACCATAGCAATAATCTGTCTCTGTACCGCAGAAATATGACGTTTCGGGGTCATATTGAAATATTCTGTTCATCTGCGTGAAAGGAAGCGAGGCGCAACGGCCCGCTCGTCCCCGCAGAGGGACGCGCCCCGATGAGGGTCGGGGCTGACATGTTGGAGTACTAAGTTATGCGTATTGCACTCGTTTCGCTCGCAGCCGTTGCCGCTGCAGCCGCAGCCACCCCCGCACTTGCCAACGAAGCCCGCGTCGAGGCGCACGGCGGCGTGATCTGGGACGGCAGCGACAGCGAGGCCGTGATCGGCATCGGTGCCGGTTACGACTACGACCTCGGTGAGAGCACCTTCGTTGGTATCGAAGGCTCGGCCGACAAGATTCTGACCGACAACACCCGCGTGAGCTGGGGTATCGGTGGCCGTGCGGGCTTCAAGGTGACCCCGGCGACCAAGGTCTATGCTGCAGCCAACTGGCAGTCGAAGTACTGCCGTTTCTGCAACAGCGCCGTGGGCGTTGGCGGCGGCGTCCAGCAGGACATCGGCCAGCGTTACTATGTCAAGGCCGAGTACAAGCACCTGCTCGTGGGCGACAACACCCCCGATGCAGACCAGGGCCTCGTCGGCGTCGGCGTGAAGTTCTGATCGCGGCTGCGCAACCGGATCGGCCACCGAGAGGCACCGGTTGCGCGGCGGCAATCGACTGACGCTGTCTACCTCTCAGCGAATGTCGGAAAAAGGGCGTCTCCCTCGCGGGAGGCGCCTTTTCTTCGTCTAGCCCGTGCATGAGGGCGATAGAGGGGCGCGCGTGGCGCTGCGCTGGGTTCGCGGACGATCCGGCTCGGGTCTCGGGGTCTCTCCCGAGTTTGTCCGTAGCACGCAGCCGCTAGCCTGCCGGGCGATCCGGGCATTTGCCGGAGCGGACGAACGGGAGTTCCCGGATGCGCAGGGTCCTTGGCAGCCTCTTGCTTCTCACCGGCATCGGCCTTGGGGCACCGCCGGTGCGCGCCGACGAAAGCTACATCGAGCCGATTGGCGGGCTGAACTGGAACCGCGAGGAAAGCGCCGTGGTGACCGGGATCGCGGTCGGGCACGACTTCGACATCGACGAAGCGCACTTCTGGGGCATCGAGGTCACCGCCGAGAAGGAACTTGAAGAGGACAGGCGCGTGGCCTGGGGCGTCGGCGGACGTTTCGGGCGCACGATGCTTTCGGGCGGCAAGCTTTTTGTCGGCGGGGCATGGCAGACGAAGGAATGCGCGGACTGCGGGCACGCTGTGGCGCTGACCGCCGGCTGGGAGCAGGAGATCGCCGAGGAGATCTACGCCAAGGTCGAGTTCAAGCACCTGCTGGTCGAGGACGAGCGCGACAAGGACGGCCTCGTCTTCGGGATCGGCTTCATGTTCTAGGGGGCGTGGACAAGTTCGAACGTCCGGTTTCGCCCCTTGTCGGACGTTGGACCGTGGCGGTTTCACCTGATATTTCGGTCGAGAAATGGCTATAAAACGAAGAATCTTGCTGCTGACTGCGGCTATTATCGGATTGGCGGACGTCGGATATCTTCTCTGGCTCGGGCAAGATGACCACGACGAGATGAAAGCTGAGTGGTTGGCATATATGCCGACATTGGAAGATAAGCAGCGTAAACACCCTGAAAATCTGCTCAATTAATCTCACTACCACGACCCCGATTATCCCGTTCTATATCTTTTCGATCGCGATGGAAGCTATTCGCTTGTTCCCAAGATTGCTGATGATTGCAAAATCCGGGAATACACAATTAAAACGTATGTCGGTGAAGGAAAGCCCAACGAGCCCCTCCAAATGCCGGATAGACTTTTTTTTGGGAAGTTGAGCTCCAAGATGGAGGCGTGCTTACGGAGGACATTGCCAACAGGATATGTCCTTGAGCAATTGAATAAAAGCGTCAGCCCCAAACTGGCAGGCTGGGGTCAGAACGATCTACAGTTCAAGAACAAGCGCTGAATTTCCGGGTTCAATGTCCGCTATCCACCCAAGTCGGTCGCTCCGGTCACTGCCGAATTTGTCCACGCGGCCTAGGCTGCGGGCGGTGCGCCCAGCCTTCGATATCGTCCTGCGCTATATCCGCCTTCCGCCCATGCCGAGCTTGTCGAAGCATGAATGCCAGCGCCTGCTTTCGGGGCCTTCGACAGGCTCAGGCTGAGCGGGATAGGGGTGGAGGGCTCCTGAAGTGGCGCGACTAGGGCTGTCAGCCCGCGCTGCGGACCGCCTCGCAGAAGCGCGCGATCAGGCCCTCGTCCTTGACGCCCGGCGCGCTCTCGACGCCCGAGGAGGTGTCGACCAGCGGGGTGGCGGTGCGCACGATGGCCTCGGCGACGTTGCCGGGCGCGAGGCCTCCGGCAAGTCCCCAGGCCACAGGCCCCTTCCAGTTGGCGACCAGCGACCAGTCGAAGCTGAGGCCCATGCCGCCCGGCAGCGTGCCCTTGGGCGTCTTGGCGTCGAACAGCACGCGCTCGACGGCCCCGGCATAATCGGTTGCACGCGACACGTCGGCGGCGCTGGCGACGCTCAACGCCTTCCACACCGCGACGCCGAACCGCGCGCCGAGCTGGGCGGCGCGTTCGGGCGTTTCCTTGCCATGGAGCTGGAGGACATCGAGGCTCGCTGCCTCCATGGCCTCGCCGATCGTCGCATCGTCGGCATCGACGAAGAGGCCGACGCGCGCGATCCGGCCGGCCGCGCGCGCAGAGAGCTGCGCGGCCTCGCGGGGGGTGACGTTGCGCGGGCTCTTCGCGAAGAAGACGAAACCGGCGTAATCGGCCCGCGCGCGGATCGCCGCGTCGAGCGCTTCGCTGGTGGAGATACCGCAGATCTTGATGGCAGGCGTGGTCATGGCCTGCCTTCTACCGGTAAAAACCCCTGCCGCAATGGTGGGCAGGGGTCATGCCGGGTTTCACTGCCGGGCGGCAATGGCGCGCGATCAGGGTGCAAGCTCGAACTGAACCGAAAGACGTGCGGTCACCTCGACCTCTCCTGCCGCGACCGGGGAAGGGGCAGGGGCCGCATCGGCCATCCGCTTGCTGGCGGTGACGACGATCGGTCGCGAATAGCCACCGCTCTCGCTGATCGAGACGATGCGCACGACGCTCAGGCCCGCCGCACTGGCGTAGAGCTGGGCGCGTTCGCGAGCGGCCTTGATCGCGGCAGTGCGCGCCTCGGTCTCGGCCTCCTCGGGCTGCGAGAGGGTGAAGCTCGGGCCACTGACCTCGTTGGCTCCTGCCGAGACCAGTGCGTCGATCACCTTGCCGTAGTCGGCGAGCTTGCGCTGGCGCACCGAGACATTGTTGCTGACCTGGTAGGCGACGATCTTGCGCTCGCTCTCGTCGTAGCTGCCGTCGGGGCGGCGGGCGGGCTGCGCATAGACCGGGCTGACCGAGAGGTTGCTGGTCTGGATGTCCTTCTCGGCGATCCCTGCGCGCTTGAGCGCGGCAAAGACCGCGTTCATGCGCGTCGAATTCTCGGAGAGCGCGGCGCTGGCGCTGGCCCCTTGGGTGGTCACGCCCGCATTGAACACCGCCATGTCGGGCTCGCGGTTGGAGGTACCCTCGGCATTGATGCTGAGCAGGGTGTTGCCGGTCGCGATCGGCTGGACGGGCAGGTCCTGCGCCTGCGCGGGCGCGGCCAGGCCGGGAAGGGCCAGCACACCGGCGCCCATCAGTACGGCGCTCATCAGGGCCTTGGTTTTCATTCGTCGCACTCCTTAATCCTCGCGCCACCATTGGCGGCGCGAACCACCATCCTCTCGTGCGCGCGCATCGCCGTGCGCTCGCTGCGTCGAGTGAGGGCAACGGTCTGGCGCAGCGCTTGTTTCGCACGGCTGAACGGAAAAGGAGGCGAGGGCGGCAGCGGCGATTAGGTCGCCGACGCCCCCCCCCAATCGGGATTGCCTAGAGCGTGGCCTCGATGGCGCGCGCTGCGGCGAGCGGGTCCTCGGCGCCACGGATCGGACGGCCGATGACGAGCACGCTCGCGCCCGCATCGCGTGCCTCGCGCGGCGAGACGATGCGCTTCTGGTCCGAATGCTTGCCGTCGGGCAGGCGCAGGCCGGGCACGACGAAGAAGCCGTCCTTCCACTGCTTGTGGATCGCGCCGACCTCGTGGCCCGAGCATACGATGCCGTCGAGCCCTGCGGCCTGCGAGAGCTCGGCAAGGCGCAGGGCCTGCTCCATCGGGTCGGCCTTGATACCGATGGCGCCCAGATCGTCGCTGTCGAGGCTGGTGAGCACGGTCACCGCGACGACCTTGGTGTTCTCGCCCGCGGCCGCCTTGGCATCCTCCATCATCGCGCGCCCGCCGGTGGCGTGGATGGTGACGATGGCCGGTTCGAGCACGTGGATCGCCTGCATCGCGGCGGCGACGGTGTTGGGGATGTCGTGGAGCTTGAGATCGAGGAAGATCGGCAGGCCCAGCTTCTGCAGCTCGCGCACGCCGTGGTGGCCGTGGGCGCAGAAGAACTCGAGCCCGAGCTTGATCCCGCCGATGTGGCTCGCGACCTTGCGCGCCATGGCCTCGGCAGCGTCGAGGCGGGGCAGGTCGAGGGCGAGATAGATCGGGTTGTTGCTCATCGTGTCAGGCATCCGGTGCGGGGTTTGAAGCGGTCGTCGTCGTGCCGGTTTCGACCGTCGGTTCTGCGGCGAGGGCAGCAGGTGCGGTTTCGGCAGGCATGGAACTGGCGCGCAGGGTGTTCTCGAGGCTGGCGATGCGGCGGTTGAGACGCCAGCGCATCGCGCGGAAGTAGAGCCAGACCGGGATCACGCCGAGGGCGAAGAAGAACAGCGCGACGAAGCCGACCGGCCACTGGAAATGGATGTAGTTGCCATCGTCGAGCGGCCAGAAATTGACCGGCACCTTGACCCAGTTCATCGCGATGAAGGAGACGAGGACGGCGGTGATCACGATCCACGTCAGGGTGCGGACGAACTTCATGCTTCCTCCTGCCTTGCTGCGCCGGTGCGGCGCTTGGCGCCGGACTGCTGCGTAAGGGCGCTTGCCCGTGCGGCGTTCAGATTACGGGCGCGATGCTAGGCGGTAAATCGGGTCAAGGGAAGGCCTTGGCGCGGCCTCGTGGCGGCCCTCGGGGCCGACGGCGGCTGGCAGGCTGCGTGGCAGGGGCCACGGGCGCGCCAGCCGCCTGTTGGATCAGTCGGCGAAGACGCGATCGAAGATCGTGTCGACGTGCTTGAAGTGGTAGTCGAGGTTGAACTTCTCCTCGATCTGCTCGGCCGTGAGCGCTGCAGCCACTTCCTCGTCGGCCTTGAGCAGCTCCATGAGGGAAAGCTGGCCGTCCGATTCCCACACCTTCATCGCGTTGCGCTGGACGAGGCGGTAGGAGGTGTCGCGCGAGAGACCCGCCTGGGTGAGGGCGAGCAGGACGCGCTGCGAGTGGACGAGGCCGCCCATGCGGTCGAGGTTCTTCTGCATGCGCTCGGGGTAGACGAGCAGCTTGTCGATGACGCCGGTGAGACGCGCGAGCGCGAAGTCGAGCGTGATCGTCGCGTCGGGACCGATGAAGCGCTCGACCGAGGAGTGCGAGATGTCGCGCTCGTGCCACAGCGCCACGTTCTCCATCGCGGGCATCGCGTAGGAGCGGATGATGCGGGCCTGGCCGGTGAGGTTCTCGGTGAGGATCGGGTTGCGCTTGTGCGGCATCGCCGAGGAGCCCTTCTGGCCCGGCGAGAAGTATTCCTCGGCCTCGAGCACTTCGGTGCGCTGGAGGTGGCGGACTTCGACGGCGACGCGCTCGATCGAGCTGGCGATGACGCCCAGCGTCGCGAAGAACATGGCGTGGCGGTCGCGGGGGATGACCTGGGTCGAGACCGGCTCGATCTCGAGGCCCATCTTGTCGGCGACATAGACCTCGACCGAGGGATCGACGTTGGCGAAGGTGCCGACCGCGCCGGAGATCGCGCAAGTCGCGACTTCCTCGCGCGCCGCGATCAGGCGCTTCTTCGCGCGGGAGAACTCGGCGTAGGCTTCGGCGAGCTTGAGGCCGAAGGTCACCGGCTCGGCGTGGATGCCGTGGCTGCGGCCGATCGAGGGGGTGTACTTGTGCTCCATCGCGCGGCGCTTGATCGCGGCGAGCAGGTCGTCGAGGTCAGCCAGCAGGATGTCGGCGGCGCGCACGAGCTGGACGTTGAGCGTGGTGTCGAGAATGTCCGAGCTGGTCATGCCCTGATGCATGAAGCGTGCCTCGGGGCCGACCTGTTCGGCAACCCAGTCGAGGAACGCGATCACATCGTGCTTGAGCACCGCTTCCTTGGCGTCGATGGCTTCGACGTCGACCTTGGGGTTGGTCGCCCACCAGTCCCACAGCGCCTTGCCAGCGGCCTCGGGAACGGTTCCCAGCTCGCCCATCTTCACGGCGGCGTGCGCCTCGATCTCGAACCAGATGCGGTAGCGCGCTTCGGGCTCCCAGATCGCGGTCATGGCGGGGCGGGCGTAACGGGGGACCATGCAAGACTCCTTTGGCTGACGCGGCGTCCGCTAGGGCGGGCTTGCGCGAAAGGCAAGTCCGCTGCGAAGATTGCACTGCCATGCACGCCGACTGGCGGGCATTTACCGTGAACGGGCGGGAGCCTGCCGGCGCCTCGTGCGCTCCTTCCCGAGTGCCCGACCATGCAGGAGATCGCCCTTGTTCCCAGTCCGTTACCTGCTCAAGGCAGGCCTCGCCGCAGCCAGCCTGTCGCTTTCCGGTGTTGCGCTGCCGGCATTCGCGCAGGAAAGCGTCACCCCGCTCGGAAGTGACCTTGAGGATTTCGTCTATCCCTGGCCCGTCCGGCACATGCCGCTCACGGTGGGGGCGCAAGCTGCACAGATGGCCTACATGGACGTCTCGCCCGAGCATCCCAACGGGCAAAGTGTGGTCCTGCTTCACGGCAAGAACTTCTGCGGCGCGACCTGGGAAAGCACGGCGCGTGCGCTGCTCGGCGCGGGCTACCGCGTGGTCATTCCCGACCAGCTCGGCTTCTGCAAGTCGTCCAAGCCGCGCGAGGCGCAGTACAGCTTCGCGATGATGGCCGATGCGACGCATCGCCTGCTCGAAGGCGCGGGCGTCGAGAAGCCCATCGTGCTTGCACATTCGACCGGGGGCATGCTTGCCTTGCGCTATGCGCTGATGTTCCCTGACGACACCGCGCGGCTGGTGCTGATCGATCCTCTCGGTCTCGTCGACCGCATGGAGGAGGGCGTGCCCTATGTCCCGCTCGACAAGCTGCTCGAGACCGAACGCGGCAAGACGCGCGAGAGCATCAAGCGCTATCAGCTCAACACCTACTACCATGGCAACTGGCGGCCCGAGTACGACCGCTGGGTCGACATGCTCGCCGGGCAATATGCGACGAGCGATGACGACGCGGTGGAACTGGCTCAGGCCAAGACTGCCGAGATGATCCTGACCCAGCCGGTCTCGCACGAATTCGGCTCTCTGCAGGTGCCGGTCACGCTGATGATCGGTCGGCTCGACACGACCACCTTCGGCAAGGGACAGGCACCCGAGGCGGTCAAGGCCAGGCTGAGGCCGATTCCCGAGGTCGCGCAGGAAGCGGCGGCCCGGATGCCCTCGGCGCGGATCGTGTGGTTCGAAGGGCGCGGGCATTCGCCCCAGGTCGAGGCGCCTGCCGAGTTCGAACCGCGCCTGCTCGAGGTGCTGGAGAAGCCGGCCCCCTGACGGGCGCACCGGCTTCCCGACACCGGGCTTGTCCTCAGAAGGGCCAGACCAGCGGGATCACGATCAGCGTGGTCACCGCCACCAGTGCGGTGAGCGGGAAGCCGTACTTGTAGAAGTCGGTGAACTTGTAGCCGCCCGCCGAATAGACCAGCGTGTTGGTCTGGTAGCCGATCGGCGTCAGGAAGCTGGCCGACGCCGCGAACATGACGGCGACGACGAAGGGGCGCGGGTCGACGTGGAGTGCCTGCGCGAGGCTGATGCCGATGGGCGTCACCACCACCGCGACCGCATTGTTGGTGACCAGCTCGGTGAGGACGAGGCTGAGGAAATAGATCGCGCATAGCGCCACGATCGGACCCATCGTGCCCAGCCATGGCTTCGCCAGCGCGACGATCGATTCGACCAGGCCGGTATTTTCCAGCGCGGTCCCGATTGTCAGCATCGCGACGATCAGCGCGATGATCTGCCAGTCGACCGAGCGGAATGCCTCTTCTGGCTCGACGCAGCGCATCGCCAGAACCACTGCGACGCCCATCACTGCGAGGCCCGCCAGCGGCATCAGGTCGAGGGCGGCCGCTGCGATGATGCCCAGCATCGTGCCGACCGCGATCCACGCCTTGTTGCGGCGATAGCCCCGGGTCGTGGGTTCGGCGATGTTGACGAGTTGCTGGTCCTCGACGAGGCGCTGCAGGTCGTCGGGCGCACCCTCGATCAGCAATGTGTCGCCGACCTGCAGCGGAACGCGTTCGAAGCGCTCCTGCAGGTTGGTGCCCTTGCGGTGCAGCGCGATCGGGTAGACGCCGTAGCGGCGGCGCAGGCGCAGTTCGAACAGGGTGTGTCCGATGATCTCGGCCCCCGGGGCGAGCAGCGTCTCGACCATGATCGAACCGCGCGTCGAAAGCTGGACGAGGTGCGGGTCGCTCGCCGAGCTGGCGGTGAGGGTATGACGGCCCGCTTCCTTGAGCGTCATCAGGTCGCTCGCGGACGTACGCAGAACGAGGATATCGCCTTCCTCGAGGACATAGTCGTCGAGGTTGCGGCGCAAGGAGCGGTCACCACGCAGCACGTCGACAAGGCGCCGTTCGGGGCGCGAGAGCAGGTCGATATGCTCGGGATGCTCGCCGATGTAGGGCGAGCCGGGCTCGATGAAGATCGAGACGACGAAGCGCTTGTTGTCGCTGGCCGCACTGACTCCCGCGACGGTATGGCGCTCTGGCAGCATGCGATGGCTGATGCCGAGCCAGGCGACGCCGACGACCGCCACGATCACGCCGACCGGGGCGATCTCGAACAGCGAGAACGGCTCGAGCCCGGCCTTGCGCGCGACGCCGTCGACGAGGATGTTGGTCGATGTGCCCAGCAGCGAGACCGTTCCGCCCAGCACGGCGGCGAAGGAGATCGGCATCAGGATGCGCGAGGGCGCGATGTCGAGTTCCTTGGCGATGGTCATGCCGACAGGGATCATCATCATCACCAGCGGGGTATTGTTGGTGAAGGCCGACATCGTAGCGATCACCGCCAGGAACAGGCAGATCGAGACCGTCGGACGGGTCTTGCCAAGGCCCGTGATGCGCGTTGCGATCACGTCGAGCGCGCCCGTGCGCACCATCGCCGAGGAGACGATGAACATGCAGGCAATAGTCAGCGGTGCCGGATTGCCCATTGCGTCGAGCACGTCGTCGGTCGCGACAATGCCGAGCATGAGCAGGACGGCCACGAGCACCATGGCGACGACTTCGGGGGCGGCCAGTTCGAAGGCGAAGGCCGCGAAAAGAAGCAGAAGAAGGCAGCCCATGATGGCCGGATGGGCCATGTTCACGCCGAAAGTCATCGGTCCCCCTGGTATCGTGCCGGGCAGGTTGGCGCGGCGTGTTGGTTAGCGGCTTAGTCCGTCACGCTGCAAGCACAAAGCAAGTTATTCTACCAAATCGCTTGAGTAATGTTTTGCACTTGTCTCGCGACAGCCACTCCCGGCTGACAGCTCCTGAGCCTAGCGCCACTCGAAGCGGAATTCACGCCATTGGCTTTCCTCGCCCTGCGGCGAAAAGCTGCGCTCGACGATCCGTCCATGACCATTGCGGTCGACCATGACCAGGCTCGAACAGCGCGTGCCGTAGGTTTCGTCCTCGATGAACACGGGGGCAAGATGCGCCTCTGGACCGGCAATGCCGACCGCTGCCGGCGGCGCGCTTGCGTCGCGCAGGCTGGCGAAGAGGGCGCTTTCATCCTGGCACTTGCCGGCGATGAAACGCGCAAGCGCGATCTCGACGCGCCGGGTCTTGGGCCAGGGCACGTCGAAGCCGCCATTGGACAGGCCATGGATCCCGGGCTCGAGCGGCTCGTGCCGCACGGGGTGGTTTCCGAGGTAGAAGGCCTGGGCGAGATCGCAGTGGATGAGGTTGAACGGGTTCATCGCCTCGATCTCCTCGGGTGCACGCCCGGCAAGCAGGTCGGTGACCAGCCTGCCGCGGCTCGGGCGGCCCGGCTGGCTGCCTTCGGGCACGCGAAAATTGGTGACGAGCGCGAAGCGGCCGTTCTCGCTCACGCCAAGCCAGGTGCCGCCTCCGACGAGGTCGCGACCCGCGATCATCGGCTCGGCCTCTTCCCATCGCGCGAGCGGGGCGCTGGCGCGCGCGTGGAATTCGTCCCGGTTTCCGGCGACGACCAGCGGCCAGTCGCGATCGGCATGCCAGGCCACGGCGGCTACGCACATCGTCAGTACCCGCGCATGTTCAGATGAGGCCCCGGGCGCGCAGCGAGACATGGCCCTCGCGCGCGATCACGACGTGATCGTGCACGGTGACGCCGAGCAGGCGCCCGGCTTCCGCGATGCGGTTGGTGATCTCGATGTCGGCACGGCTGGGTTCGGGTGAACCCGAAGGGTGGTTGTGGACCATGATCAACGCGCTCGCACCCAGGTCGAGTGCCCGGCGAATCACTTCGCGCGGGTGAACGGCGGCCTCGTCGATCGAACCTTCGCCGACAAGATCGTCGAGGATCAGCATGTTCTTGGTATTGAGATAGAGTACGCGCACGCGTTCGACGGTGAGGTGCGCCATATCGATCGTGAGATAGTCGATCAGCGCCTGCCACGAGCTGATTACCGGTCTCTCGCCGATGCGCTGGCTGGCAAGTCGGGTCGCGGCGACAGTGACGATGGTGAGCGCTGCGGCGCTGGCTTCGCCCATGCCGGGGTGGGCGGCAAGCGTGCGCGGATCGGCCTGCAGCACTCCGGCGAGCGAGCCGAAGCGCTGGATCAGGCTGCGCGCCAGCGGTTTCATGTCGCGCCGGGGAACGGCCTGCATGAGCAGGAGTTCAATCACCTCGTGATCGGCCAGAGCATCCCGACCGCCGGTAAGAAGGCGCTTGCGCAGGCGTGCGCGATGGCCGCTCGGGTCATTGCCGCAGGCCTCGCCGCCGCGCGTCTCGCGCGGGCCTTTTTCGGCCCCGGTTACGGGCCGTTCATCGAAGAGCGGGCTGTCCTCAGGCATTGTGCTGACAACAATTGCCTTTCCGGCACGCACAGCGCAAGTGATGGAGCGAATGGCGCTCGATAACGATCTTGATAACGGCCGGAGCGATGACGGCGAACCGGTGTCCGGCGATTCGGGTGCGGCGGACGATGCGCAGCGGCCCTCGGGCGGGCGCAGGCGCCGCCGCCGCGCGGCATTGCTTGGCGGCGGGGTCGTGCTTGTCGCGCTCGCGGGCGCATGGGCCTTGCGCGAGAACATCGCCGACAACGTCATCGCCGGGCAGCTGGACAAGCTGGGCCTTCCCGCCACTTACGAGATCGTGCGTATCTCGCCGGATGAGCAGGTCGTGCGCAATGTCGTCATCGGCGATCCCGCGCGGCCCGATGCGACCATCGAGGAACTGCACGTCGTCACCCGCCTCACATGGGGCTGGCCCGGGATCGGGCGCATCACGCTCGTCCATCCGCGCCTCTACGGGACGGTGCGTGGCGGCAAGGCCAGCTTCGGCAGCCTCGACAAGGTCCTGTTCGACGATAGCTCGGACAAGCCCGCAGAATTGCCCGACCTCGACGTCAAGGTGGTCGACGGGCGTGCACTGATCCTGAGCGATGCCGGGCGCATCGGGGTAAGCCTCGAGGGCGCTGGCGCCTTGCGCGGCGGTTTCGAGGGCGAGGTCGCGGCGATAGCGCCGCGCCTCGATCTCGCCGGATGCAGCGCCACGCGCGCGAGTCTTTATGGCAAGGTCAGCGTGGCTGCCGCGCGTCCGCGCCTCGAAGGGCCGCTGCGACTGGCCTCGCTTGCCTGTCCCGAAAACGACGTTGCTCTCGGCAAGACGGAACTGAAGCTCGACCTGCGCGCCGACGACACGCTGAACGGCGGCGAGGGGATCATCGGTCTCGACGTGGCTGCACCCCGGTTCGCGCAGGGCAGGGCGGGCAATCTCACCGGGACCGCGAACGTTACCTGGCGCGATGAGGCGCTCAATGCCCGTTACGATCTGGCCGCGAGCCGTTTCGTTGCCGACGAGGTACGCGTCGCCGACCTCGCCTTCTCGGGCCGGGCGCGTTCGACCAGAGGCCTTTCGCGGCTCGAGGTCGAAGGTGACCTCAAGGCCGATGCGATCACGCCGGGCAGGGGACTCGACACCGCGCTCGCGAGCGCCGGACGATCCGCCCAAGGAACGCTGGCGGCCGCGCTGATCGACAAGGTGCGCGTCAATCTTGCGCGCGAGATGCGCGGCAGCAGGCTCGATGCCAACCTCGTCGTGCGGCGCGGCGACGAGGGTGCTAGCCTCGTCGTCCCGCGCGGCACCCTGCGCGGGCGGAGCGGCATTGCGCTCGTCAATCTCTCGCGCCTGCAGGTCATGCTCGGGCAGGGCGACGAGGCGCCGCGCGTCAGCGGCAATTTCACCACGGGCGGCCGCGGCCTGCCAAGGCTCTCGGGCCGCATGGAAGCGCAGCGCGGCGGGCGCATGGCGATGCACTTGCGCATGCCCGAATACGCGGCTGGCGAGGATCGTCTCGAACTGCCCGAGCTGACACTCGTCCAGCAGGGCGACGGCGCCTTGCAGTTCAGCGGCAAGGCGCGGCTGAGCGGCGCGGTGCCGGGTGGCACGACGCGCGATCTCTCGCTCCCCCTCGAGGGGCGCTGGGCGGCGAACGGCGATCTCGCCTTATGGCCCCGCTGCACGCAGGTCTCCTTCGCCTCGCTCGAGCTGGCCGGGCTCACGCTCCAGCGCCAGCAGCTTCCGGTGTGCCCGGCGACGGGCAGCGCCATCGTGCGTTCGAACGGGCAGGGTGTGCAGATCGCGGCGGGCGTTCCCGCCCTCGATCTCGCCGGCACGCTTGGCGACACGCCGGTGCGCATCAAGAGCGGCGCGGTCGGGCTCGCCATGCCCGGTGTGCTTACCGCGCGCGATGTCGATGTCAGCCTCGGGCCGGTCGAGACGCCGTCGCGTTTCGCCATCGACACCATCGATGCGCGGATCGGCGAAGATATCGCCGGGACTTTCTCCGAAGCCGACGTCGCGCTCGCCAGCGTGCCGCTCGACATGCATCAGGCCGCGGGCAACTGGCGCTATGCCGACGGCGTGCTCTCGCTCGACGATGCCAGCTTTACGCTCGTCGACCGCCAGCAGGTGCCGCGCTTCCAGCCGCTTGTCTCGCGCGGGGCGAAGTTGCGGCTGGAAGACGGGGTGATCACCGCCAACACGCTGCTGCGCGAACCGGGCTCGGACCGCGCGGTGGTGCGCGCCGCCATCACACATCGCCTGAACGATGCCTCCGGCCATGCCGATCTCACCGTCGATGACCTGCATTTCGACGAAGGCATGCGCGCCGAATCGGTTTCGCGGCTGGTGCTGGGCATGGTCTCCGATCTCAAGGGCGACATCGCGGGCAAGGGTCGGATCGACTGGAACGCGAAGGGCGTGACCAGTACCGGCCGCTTTTCGAGCGACGGTCTCGACTTCGCCGCGCCCTTCGGCCCGGTCAAGGGCATGAGCGGGGAGGTCGTGTTCACCGACCTGCTCGGCATGGTCACCGCGCCCGATCAGCGGGTGAAGCTGGCCTCGATCAATCCGGGCATCGAGGTCACCGACGGCGAACTCTCGTTCGAGCTGCGCAAGAACCTGCTGCTCGCGATCAACGGCGCGCGCTGGCCTTTCATGGAGGGTACGCTCACGCTCGAGCCGGGCACGATGACCGTCGGCGCGAGCGAGACACGGCGCTATACCCTGACCGTGCGCGGCCTCGATGCGGCCAGCTTCGTGCGCCATCTCGAGGTCTCGAACATCAGCGCCTCGGGCGTGTTCGACGGCGAGCTGCCGCTGGTCTTCGACGAGAACGGCGGGCGCATCGAGGGTGGCTATCTCACCTCGCGCGAGCCGGGCGGCAATGTCGCCTATGTCGGCGCGCTGAGCTACGAGGACCTCTCGGCGATGGGCAATTTCGCCTTCGATGCGCTCAAGTCGGTCGACTACAAGCGCATGGACATCGGGCTCGAAGGCTCGATCTCGGGCGAGATCGTCACCCGCATCAGCTTCGACGGGCTCAGCCAGGGCACCGGGGCCTCGCGCAACTTCCTGACCAAGCAGGTCGCCAAGCTGCCGATCCGCTTCATCGTCAACATCAAGGCGCCGTTCTTCTCCCTCTTCGGGTCGATGCGCTCGCTCTACGATCCCAGCTTCGTCGCCGATCCGCGCACGCTCGGGCTTGTGGATCGGCAGGGCAAGGCTATCGAGGGGGGCGGCGCGACGCCCGCCTACATTTCCATTCAGCCTCCAGTCAGTGAGAATGAACAATGATGCCGCATATAGCGTCGGGCCTCGATCGGCCTGCACACGATCCGGGGGTAGCCAGCCTGAACGAACGATTCGGACGCGGCTCTGCTCCGCTCGGACTGCGTGCCTGCGCGGCGATGGTGGCGCTGGTCCCTTGCCTGGGGGGCTGCGTCAACGTCACCGCGCCCGACAAGCCGATCGTGATCGAGCTCAACATCAATATCAGGCAGGAAGTGATCTATCGTCTCGACGCGGATGCGGCGAACACGATCGAAGCGAACCCGGAGATTTTCTGATGAACAAGTCGGTAGTGAAAGGTCTGGTCATCGCCGGCGCCGCCGGCCTCACCCTCGGTTTTGCGGGCGCGGCCATCGCGCAGCGCGATCCCGCTTACGCCGCTGCGCGCTCTGCCGGCCAGATCGGCGAGCAGCGTGACGGTTATCTCGGCGTCGTCGGCAGCCAGTCGGCGGACGTGCGCGCAATGGTGCGCGACATCAACAACAAGCGCCGAGCGCTCTACACCTCCAAGGCAGCGAGCCTCAATTCGACGATCGACGAATATGCCTTCACCACCGGCTGCCGCCTGATCCTCGAGACTTCTCCCGGCGAGAAGTACCAGGGCCTCGACGGCAGCTGGAAGACCCGCGGCTCGGGTGCGCCCGAGCGCGATCCCAAGTGTCCGTGATCGCAAGGCGGATTCTGTTGTATTTGCGCACCCGGCCATAAGTATTAGGTCCGGGTGCGCTGCAGCTGCGAGGGCCTGCCCGCGAGCGTGTCCCAAGTGACGCCAAACCCCTTCAATTCCCTGAATTCCGCGCCTGCACAGTGATGCCGGGCGCGAGATCCGCCCGAAATCTGGCTGACACTGCCATGACGATGTATGAGACCCGATGTGCAGGGTGTGGCCTGCCACGGTTGACTCGGGAAAAGCCCCACCCTAAGGGGTCGGCGCCCAAGGCGGAGGGCTGTCGAACGCGTCAACGTTCCTGCAAGAGAGGAGCCGGCTGACATGAACGATGAGCCCGAAGCCCGAGGCCCGGTTGGCGAGGATGCCCGCATCCGCGCGCTCGACGAAAGGCTCGATGCCCTTCGCAAGCGTGAGGAAGTACGCAACAAGCCGACAGCAGGGGCGGAAACCGACGAGAACTATCGTATGGGGAACCGTGTCCTGTCCGAATTGCTCGGGGGGCTCGCAGGTGGTTTGTTTCTCGGGTGGTTGATCGATCACTTCGCAGGAACTAGTCCCTGGGGTCTGTTGGTGATGATGTTCTTCGGGATATTCGTCGCCTTCAGGAACATAATCCGGATTTCGAACCGGCGCCCGGACTGATCCTGCCCCTGTTTTTCTGAGAGGGGGATCGGAAAAAGGCGCTGTCGTTCCAATGCGACAGGGATACTTGCGTGGCAGCCGAAGCGAAAGTCGACCCGATGCACCAGTTCACCATCGAGCCGCTGTTCGGCTCGCAGGGGTGGAGCATCGGCGGGTATAATATCGCTTTCACCAACAGTGCACTGTGGATGGCGATCGCCACCATAGCACTGCTCGTCTTCGTGGCCGGCGGCGCCAAGCGCGCGCAGGTGCCCGGACGCTGGCAGATGGCGGTAGAGACCTTCACCGGCTTCATCGACGGCATGCTCGCGGCCAACGTCGGCCCCAACGGCAAGAAGTACGTTCCCTACATCTTCTCGCTGTTCATGTTCATCCTGTTCGCCAACGTGCTCGGCCTCATGCCGATCGGCGTTCTCGGGCTGCATGCCTTCACTTTCACCAGCCACTTCTCGGCTACCGGTGTGCTCGCGGTCCTCTCGTTCTCGATCGTGCTCATCGTCGGCTTCGCGAAGCACAAGCTGCACTTCTTCTCGCTGTTCGTACCGCACGGTACGCCGGTCGCGATGATCGTTCCGATCTTCTTCGTCGAACTGGTCTCGTTCCTGGTGCGCCCGTTCAGCCTCGGCCTGCGACTGTTCGTCGCTATGATGGCCGGCCACGTCCTGCTCGAGGTTCTCTCGAGCTTCGTGATCGACACCGGCAACGCCAACATCGGCCTGTTCGCCATCGCCGGTCTGCCCAGCTTCATCCTGATGGTCGGCATCTGCGCTCTCGAGCTGCTCGTCGCCGGCATCCAGGCTTACGTTTTCGCTCTTCTCACTTGCGTCTATCTCAACGACGCCGAGAATCTTCACTGATCCAAATCTACCGCCAATCCGGTATACCAAAGGGAGTTTTTTGAAATGGACGCAGAAGCTGCAAAGCTGCTCGGTGCTGGTTTCGCCGCTATCGGTGCAGGTCTCGCCTCGATCGGCGTGGGCAACGTCTTCGCCAAGTTCCTCGAAGGCGCGCTGCGCAACCCGGGTGCTGCCGACGCGCAGCAGGGCCGTCTCTTCATCGGCTTCGCCGGTGCCGAGCTTCTCGGTCTGCTTTCGTTCGTTATCGCTGCGCTGCTGATCTTCGCCTGATCACTTCGCACTGACTTTCGCGACCGGTCGTCCGAGCCCTTTGGTGGGACGACCGGATCCGCGGAAGCGGAATTTTCCGGCCACCTCGAGACAGGGCTGACAAATGCCTCAGATCGAACAGCTCGCCGCGACGTATTCCAGCCAGATCTTCTGGATCCTGGTGTTCTTCGGTTTCACCTTCTTCGTCATCGGACGTGGCATGGTGCCCGGGATCATGAATACCGTAGCGCAGCGCGACAAGCAGATTGCCGACGACCTTCTCGCCGCAGAGCGTGCCCGCAAGCAGGCAGACGCGGAAGAAGAGTCCTGGCGCACGCGTGAAAACGCGAACCGCGCCGAGGCCCAGGCCCTGATCGCGGATGCCCGCGCCAAGGCAGCCGTCGAAACCGAAGCCCGCCTTGCCACCGCGCAAGAGACCATCGACGCGCGCGTCGCCGAAGCGGAAGCCCGCATCGCCGAAGCCCGCCGTTCGGCCGCCGCGGAAATCGAGGACGTCGCCGCCGACGCCACCCGTGACATCATCGGCCGTGTTGCCGGGCTCTCGCTCGACGATGCCGCCGTGCGTGCCGCCGTGAAGGAGAACCTGGTCCATGGCTGACAACGCCACTGTCGAACAGGGCCTCGAGCACGAGGCCGCGACCCTCGCGGGCGCCACTGAAACCCACGAGTCCGTCGAGCATCACGCCGAGCCGCTGCTGCTGGGCTTTGCCCCGCCGGCTGCGGTCGTCAGCACCTCGATGATCGTGCTGCTGCTGATCGCGCTGTGGAAGGGCGTTCCCAAGGCCATCGGCCGCGGGCTCGACAGCCGCATCGCCGACATCAAGGCGCAGCTCGAGGAGGCCAAGGTCCTGCGTGCGGAGGCGGAAGCCCTGCGCAAGGAATATGCCGACAAGATCGCTAACGCCGAGAAGGACGCGGCGGCCATGGTCGAGCATGCCCGTCACGAGGCTTCGGCGATCGTCGCCAAGGCCGAGGCGGACACCGCCGACGTGATCGCCCGCCGCGAGCGTATGGCCCAGGACAAGATCGGCGCCGCCGAGCTTGCCGCGGTCAGCGAACTGCGCGCCCAAGCTGCCGCCGCTTCGGCTGCTGCCGCCCAAGGTCTGATCCGCGCCAACCATGGTGCCGAGGCCGATACGGTTCTCGTCAATCAGGCGATCGCCGGGATCTGATCCACGCCTGCTTCCGGCAAGGAAGCGGTGTGAAGCAAGAGGCCCCCGTCTTCGGACGGGGGCTTTTTTCGTGTGCGGTATTCGTGCGCACGAGCGATGCAGGGTTTCGCTTTTCGCGCTTCGAACTTCGGCATAGAAACGAAGGTACAAACATAAGCAGGAGAGTTGCCCGATGTTCGTCAAGCTGACCGGTACCGATCGCACGCCCACCGTGATCAATGCCTCGCAGGTGACCTTCATTTCCGAGGTCAATGCGGGCACCCGCATCCGCTTTGGCGAAGGGCGCTCGGTTACGGTCGTAGAACCGCTCGCCGAGGTGATGAACCGGCTCGACCATACCCAGTCGTTCCGCGAGACCTGACGAGAGGTCGCAGGTCTGGCGGCAGGGCCGGTTTCAAGGCTGGGCGCGCCTGACGCGCCCGTCCTCATGCCCTAGAATTCATCCTTGGCGGCGCGCAGCGCGGCAAAGGTCGCGACCGGATCGCCGATGCGGCCGCCCAGTTCCGACCAGCGCGCCTCGAGGTCGCAGTCGTCGGCGCGCAGGAAGGGATTGGTCTCGCACTCGCGCTCGAGCTTGGTCGGAACCGTGGGAAGACCGGCGGCGCGCATGCGGCGGATGTCCTCGCCATAGGCCTGCAGCGCCTCGTTGTCGGGATCGGCGTGGAGCGCGAAGCGCAGGTTGCTCTCGGTATATTCGTGCGCGCAGTAAAGCATCGTTCCGCCCGGCAGTGCGCGCAGCCGCTTGAGACTGGCCCAGAACTGCTCCGGCGTGCCTTCGAACATGCGCCCGCAACCCAGCGCGAACAGCGAATCGCCCACGAAGGCGATATGCGCACCGCCCAGATAATAGGCGCAATGGCCAAGCGTATGGCCGCCCACGTCGAGGACCTGCGCCCGCCGCTCGCCGATCATGACGGTATCGCCCTGCGCCACGGTGCGGTCGACGCCTTCGATCTTGCCGGCATCGCCCGCAGGCGCGGTGATCCTGCAACCGGTCGCGGCCTTGATCGCACCATTGCCGCCAGCGTGATCGGGGTGCCAGTGGGTGTTCCAGATCTGCGTGATCTGCCAGCCCTTGTGGCCAGCCTGCTTCAGGTATTCGCCCGCATCGGGCGTATCGATGCAGACCGTCTCGCCGCTCTCGCTGTCGTGCAGCAGGAAGCCGTAGTTGTCGCTCAGGCAAGGGAACTGGTGAACTTCGAGCATTGTCTCTCTCCTTGGGCGCCATTGTAGGCGCTCGGGCAAGGGCTAGGAAGTGGTTGAGGGTGGGCGGCAGGCGCGCTGGATTTGCGCACGCACGTGCTGTGGTCAGGTCTGGCTATCGAGTGCCCGGGTCGCCTTCGGACATTCTTCGCGCCGCAATCGCCAACTCGAGCGCAGACCCGACGCCGATGAGCGGCCATGAGAACATGGTTCTGATTGGCGCATCGCCGATGAACTGGTCCCATGCCCAAAAAGCAACGCAGCCCAGCGTTGCAAGAAGCAGCAGTTTGTAATGGGGCGGCAGGTGTCGGCGCGTCTTGTCGATGGGAACCGATCCCGGGCCGGTGCCGCCCATACATAGCGCCTGTGTGATGATGGTTGCGCCTACAGCTACGGCCACGACGTATCCGAGGGCTTGCGGCAGTTGAGGGAGCGCGAGCAACGAGGCTGCAAGGTTGAGAACGGCGTAGCCAACGAAGACAAGCGCGAGCGGGAAGCCGAAGGCGCCAAAGCTGCGAACTACCGATGCGCGGGTCATGCAGCGAGGCTAACCGGTTTCATTGCAAAGCAAAAGCCCGCCCGGATCGCTCCGGACGGGCTCTTGGTGATTTCAGCTTCGGTGAGGCTGAAGGGTCCGATTAACGGCCCTTCAGAGCTTCGCCGAGGATGTCGCCGAGCGAAGCGCCCGAGTCCGACGAACCGTATTGCTCCACTGCTTCCTTCTCTTCGGCCAGCTGGCGGGCCTTGACCGAGAAGTTGGGCTTCTTGGAGCGGTCGAAACCGGTGACCATGGCGTCGAGCTTCTGGCCGACCTGGAAGCGGTCGGGGCGCTGCTCGTCGCGGTCGCGGCCGAGGTCCGAACGCTTGATGAAGCCGGTGGCGCCATCTTCGCCAGCCTGGACTTCCAGGCCGCCGTCGCGGACTTCGAGAACGGTGACAGTGACGACTTCGCCGCGACGCAGCGAACCCGAGGCAGCGGCAACGCCGCCAGCGGCCGGAGCACCACGCTCAAGCTGCTTCATGCCGAGCGAGATGCGCTCCTTGTCGACGTCGACGTCGAGAACCACGGCCTGGACTTCCTCGCCCTTGCGGTGGAGAGCCAGTGCGTCCTCGCCCGAGATGCCCCATGCGATGTCCGACATGTGGACCATGCCGTCGACGTCGCCATCGAGGCCGATGAACAGGCCGAACTCGGTCGCGTTCTTGACTTCGCCTTCCACGGTCGAGCCGACCGGGTGCTTCTCGGCGAAGGCTTCCCAGGGGTTCTGCTGAGCCTGCTTGAGGCCGAGCGAGATACGACGCTTTTCGCTGTCGACCTCGAGAACCATGACTTCGACTTCCTGCGAGGTCGAGACGATCTTGCCGGGGTGGACGTTCTTCTTGGTCCAGGACATCTCCGAGACGTGAACCAGGCCTTCGATGCCCGGCTCCAGCTCCACGAAGGCGCCGTATTCGGTGATGTTGGTGACGGTGCCCGAGAGCTTCGCGCCGACCGGGTACTTGACCGCTGCGCCTTCCCAGGGATCGCTTTCCAGCTGCTTCATGCCGAGGCTGATGCGCTGGGTGTCCTGGTTGATGCGGATGATCTGGACGGTGACGGTGTCGCCGATGGCGATCACTTCGCTCGGGTGGTTGACGCGCTTGTAGCTCATGTCGGTGACATGGAGCAGGCCGTCGATGCCGCCGAGGTCAACGAACGCACCGTAGTCGGTGATGTTCTTGACGACGCCGTCGATAACCTGGCCTTCGCTCAGCTTGTCGATGAGCTCGCTGCGCTGCTCGGCGCGGGTCTCTTCGAGGACGGCGCGGCGCGACACGACGATGTTGCCACGGCGACGGTCCATCTTGAGGATCTGGAAGGGCTGGGGCACGTCCATCAGCGGGGTGACGTCGCGCACGGGGCGGATGTCGACCTGCGAGCCGGGGAGGAACGCCACAGCGCCGTCGAGGTCGACGGTGAAGCCGCCCTTGACGCGGCCGAAGATCACGCCTTCGACGCGCTTGCCTTCACCGAATTCGTTCTCGAGCTTGTCCCAGGCGGCTTCGCGGCGGGCGCGGTCGCGGCTGAGCATCGCTTCGCCGTCGGCGTTCTCGACGCGGTCGACGTAGACTTCGACTTCGTCGCCGACCTTGAGACCGTGCTCGTCTTCACCGCGCGCGAACTCGCGCAGCGGCACGCGGCCTTCGCTCTTGAGGCCTACGTCGATGACGGCCTTGTCGTTCTCGATTGCGGTGATCGTGCCCTTGACGACGCGGCCTTCGAAGCCGTCGTCAGCAACGCCACCGAGCTGCTCGTCGAGCATCGCCGCGAAATCGTCGCGGGTCGGATTGGCAGAAGTAGCCATTAAGAGGGTATCCTCAGTTCTATCGATTTTTCCGGCCAGGCGGTTTTTCCGCCGGTCTTTCACCGCCATCCGCACCATTGCATCGGCGGGCCAAAAGGGCCGAACTGCCACGCAGGCCGGATACCATGCGCAGCGTCCTCGACCTTGCGGGATTGCGCGGTCTCGGACCGGCGCGCCCTACGCGCGAACGCGGGGGATTGCAAGGAAAATGGCGCGCGCGAAAAAGGGGTAAGGCACGCCTGTGTGGTCGCTGCACCGCAAGGTCGGGCAGGGGGCTCAGGCGGCGGCGAAGGCGTCCACGGCAGCGATGGCGGCGGCAATGGCCTCCTCGCGGCGCAGCGCGGAGGTGTCGATCACCAGCGCACCCTCGGCGACCACCAGCGGGGCGTCCTTGCGGCTGCGGTCGCGCTCGTCGCGTGCGGCGAGATCGGCCGAGATGGCCTCGAGGGTGACCGCGCGGCCCTGCGCCGCCATTTCCTCGAAACGGCGCTGCGCACGCGCCTCGACCGAGGCGGTGACGAAGAGCTTGGCCTCGGCCTCGGGTGCGATCACGCTGGCGATGTCGCGCCCGTCGAGCACCGCGCCGCCCGGCTGCGTGACGAAGGCGCGCTGGCGTTCGTAGAGCGCCTCGCGCACCGGCGGGTGGATCGAGACGCGACTGGCATAGCCGCCGCTTTCCTCCGAGCGCAGTTCGGGATCGTCAAGCAGCGCCTCGGGAAAGGCGCAGGCGGCAAGCGCGTCCTCGGCCTTGTCGGGATCGCCTCCGGTGAGCGCGCACTGGCGTCCCACGGCGCGATAGAGCAGGCCGGTATCGAGATAGGGCAGCGAGAAATGGGCGGCGAGGGCGCGGGCGATGGTGCCCTTGCCCGAAGCGGTTGGTCCGTCGACGGCGATAATCATGGCGCGGAACTTGGGGGCGCCGGGCCCGCGCGTCAATTGCGCTGCGCGCGCAGCGCCTTCACCAGTCCCCAGATTGCTATCGCCGACCAGAACGCCTCGAGCAGGAGCGAGGCGGCGTTGAAGTGGACGGTGAGCGAGGCGGTGAGGAGCAGGGCGCCGACGAGGTTGGTGCCGTGCTGGACGTAGGCGTTCGGGCGCTCGGCCCAGGTGATGTAGGCATAGGCGAACAGGATGCAGGCCGTGCCCGCAAAGCCGATGACGTCGGCCAGCTGCGGGGAAATCCAGTGGTTCATGATCTGCGTCCCGTCCGCTCCGGATCAGCCTTGCGCGCTGTCTTGCGCGAGCGTGTCGAGCATCGTCTCGAAGACCGGGAAGCTGGTCGCGATGGGGCGCGTGTCGTCGATGAGGACGCCCTCGCGGCTCGCGATCCCGGCAATCGCCATCGACATCGCGATGCGGTGGTCGAGATGGGTCTCGATGGTGTCCTCGCCCGCGGTGCCGCGCAACGGCTCGCCGCCGGTGCCGGTGATGACGAGGCCGTCTTCGCGCTCCTCGATTCGCGCACCTGCGGCGATGAGCGCCTGCGCCATGACGGCAAGGCGATCCGATTCCTTGACGCGCAGTTCGTCGAGGCCGCTGGTGACGGTGACACCCTCGGCAAGCGCTGCGGCGACGAAGAGGGCGGGGAACTCGTCGATCATGCTCGGGGCGACTTGCGGGTCGACCTCGATGCCCTTGAGCGCGGAGTGGCGCACGTGCAGGTCCGCGACCGGCTCGCCGCCGACCTCGCGCTCGTTCAGCTTTTCGATCCGGCCGCCCATTGCGGTGAGCACCTCGACGATGCCGGCGCGGGTCGGGTTGAGGCCGACGTTCTCGATCACGACGTCGCTGCCCGGGGTGACGAGCGCCGCGACGAGGAAGAAGGCTGCCGAGGAGGGGTCGCCGGGAACGTCGATGACCTGCGGGCGCAGTTCGGCTTCGCCGCGGATCGTGATGACACGCGCGCCTTCGGCATCGGTCTCGACCGTCAGGTCGGCGCCAAAGCCGCGCAGCATGCGCTCGGAGTGGTCGCGGGTCGGGACCGGCTCGATCACGGTGGTTGTGCCCGGTGTATTGAGACCGGCGAGCAGGATCGCACTCTTGACCTGCGCCGAGGCGACCGGGAGGCGGTAGGTGATCGGCACGGCAGGGCTGGCACCGCGCACGATCAGCGGCAGAGTCTGGCTGGAATTGGCCCTATCGCTCGCCTCGAAGCTAGCGCCCATCTGCGAGAGCGGGGTGATCACCCGGCCCATCGGGCGCTTCGAGAGCGAGGCATCGCCCGTGAAGCTGGCGGTGATCGGGTGGCTCGAGACAAGGCCCATGAGCAGGCGCGTCGAGGTGCCCGAATTGCCCATCTCGAGCGGTGCCTCGGGCTGGAGCAGGGCGCCGACGCCCACGCCGTTGATGGTCCAGGCGCCTTCGCCGGTGCGCTCGACGTGCGCGCCCATCGCGCGCATCGCGGCAGCCGTTGCGAGCACGTCCTCGCCCTCGAGCAGGCCGGTTACTCTGGTTTCGCCCACCGCGAGTGCGCCGAGCATGATCGAGCGGTGGCTGATCGACTTGTCGCCCGGCACGCGGATGCGGCCCTTGAGCGGTCCGGCGGGAACGAAGCGGCGCGGGCGCATGGCGGCGGGATCGGAATGGGTCACGGGAAAGCGGTCTTTCACTGTAGACGCGGCGCTGGTAGGACGCCGGGGCATGGTCGAAAAGCGTGGCGGCTTTTGACAGCGCGGACAGGCTATGGCAAGGCGCGCGCCCTGATGCGGCCATGTCGCTTGATTTTGCGCGCAAGCCTCACCATCAATACACGGTTTTTCATGGTCCCGCATTGCTGCGGGTCACCCAAGACGAGGACATTTCATGGCCAAGCCTGAGTGGGGCGCCAAGCACGGCTGCCCGAAATGCGGCACCCGCTTCTACGACCTGGGCAAGGACGACCCGGTCACCTGCATCGAGTGCGGTTACCAGTGGAACCCCGAGCCGGTGCTCAAGTCGAAGCAGCCGATCCCCTTCGAGGAAGTCCAGAAGAAGGAACAGACCGAGGAGCAGGATTCGGATCTGGCCGATGACGATCTGGACATCGACGAGGACAGCGATTCGCCCGACAACGACGTCGATCTCGGCGGTGACGACGATCTCGGCATCAGCAAGGGCGACGACGACGACGATCGCGACGAGTAAGCGCTCGTCCCGGCGCCGTCCGGGGGCGGTTGGCCGGAGCTTGTTCGAGGGGTCGATGAAAAACTTTCGATCCCTCGAAAAAAGTTCTTGCCAGTGCGAACAGCCTCCCCTAGATGGCCCTCCACCGGACGGGGCGCTGCTCCAAACGGTAACAAAAACCGGCCTTCCCAGACCGGTTTTCTGAAATGGCACGGGGCCTTAGCTCAGCTGGGAGAGCGCTACAATGGCATTGTAGAGGTCAGCGGTTCGATCCCGCTAGGCTCCACCATTTCAAACAGTTCGCTTCCTCTGGCAGTGAACTGACAGATGAGTTTCGCGAGACAAGCGATACGCTGGCCGACGAGGTTTCGTCCGCCGGCGTTTTTCGTGTAATGTCCCGTCACGCCGGTCAGCGAGTTTTCGCCCACCGGCGTTTTTGGCGTTCCGGCGCCCGAGTTGAGGAGTGAAGGCCTGATGTTCGACAGTCTGTCCGATCGTCTTGGCGGTGTGTTCGACAAGCTGCGCGGACGTGGTGCTCTCAAGGAGCAGGACGTCCTCGATGCCATGCGCGAAGTGCGCATCGCGCTGCTCGAAGCCGACGTCGCCCTCCCGGTCGTGCGCCGCTTCGTCGATCAGGTCACCGAAAAGGCCGTGGGCCAGAACGTCCTGCGCTCGGTCACGCCGGGCCAGCAGGTCGTCAAGATCGTCAACGACGCGCTGATCGAGACGCTGGGCGGTGAGACCACCCCCGAGCTGGATCTCAACGCGGCACCGCCGGTCGTGATCATGATGGTCGGCCTGCAGGGCTCGGGCAAGACCACCAGCACCGCCAAGATTTCCAAGCTGCTCAAGGACAAGCAGGGCAAGAAGGTCATGATGGCCTCGCTGGACGTCAATCGTCCGGCCGCCCAGGAGCAGCTCAAGGTCCTGGGTGAGCAGACCGGCGTCGCCACCCTGCCGATCATTGCCGGCCAGCAGCCGACCGAGATCGCCACGCGTGCGATGCAGGCCGCCAAGCTGCAGGCCGCCGACGTCCTCATGCTCGACACCGCGGGACGTCTCCACGTCGACGCGCAGCTGATGGACGAGATGAAGGCGGTCGCCGCGATCGCCAACCCGCGCGAGACGCTGCTCGTCGTCGACTCGCTGACCGGTCAGGACGCGGTCAACGTCGCGCAGAGCTTTGCCGGCGAGGTCGATCTCACCGGTGTCGTGCTGACCCGCATGGACGGCGATGCGCGCGGCGGTGCGGCGCTCTCGATGCGCGCGGTGACCGGCAAGCCGATCAAGTTCGCGGGCACCGGCGAGAAGATGGACGCCATCGAGGTGTTCCACCCGAGCCGCGTCGCCAACCGCATTCTCGGCATGGGCGACGTCGTCTCCCTCGTCGAGAAGGCGGCGGAAGCGGTCAAGGTCGAGGAAGCCGAAGCGCTCGCCAAGCGCATGGAGCAGGGCAAGTTCGACATGAACGACCTGCGCACCCAGCTCAAGCAGATGCAGAACATGGGCGGCCTCGGCATGCTGGCGGGCATGATGCCCGGCATGAAGAAGGCCAAGGCCGCGATGGCGCAGTCGGGCATGAACGACAAGGTGCTGGTGCACATGGATGCGATCATCGGTTCGATGACGCCCAAGGAACGCGCCAACCCCGCGCTGCTCAATGCCAAGCGCAAGAAGCGTATCGCCAGCGGATCGGGCACCCAGGTCCAGGACGTCAACAAGCTGCTGAAAATGCACATGGAGATGTCCAAGGCGATGAAGCAGATCAAGAAGATGGGCGGGCTCAAGGGCCTGGCCGCGATGTTCGGCAAGGGCGGTCTCGATGCCGCGATGCCGGGCCTTGGCGGGCAGGGCCTCGGCGGCGGCGCTGCCGGTGGCCTTGGTGGCCTCGGTGGAGCCGGCGGCCCCGACCTCAGCAAGTTTCTGAAAAAGTAATTCCAAGCATTCGTAGAATTTAGAAGAAAGGTAACATCATGGCAGTTTCGATCCGTCTCTCGCGCGGTGGCGCGAAGAAGCGCCCCTACTACAAGATCGTCGTCGCCAACGCGACCGCACCGCGTGACGGCAAGTACCTCGAGCAGGTCGGCACCTACAACCCGCTGCTCGCCAAGGACGACGAGAACCGCGTCAAGCTCAACGCCGACCGCGTGAACTACTGGCTCGGCGTCGGCGCCCAGCCGACCGACCGCGTCGCCCGCATGCTCGACAAGGCCGGCATCAAGGAGCGCGCCGCGACCAACAACCCCAACAAGGGTGAGCCGGGCAAGAAGGCCAAGGACCGCGCCGAGGAGAAGGCAGAGAAGCTGCGCGAGGCCGAAGAGGCCGCCGCTGCTGCTGCTGCCGCTCCCGCCGAGGAAGCGCCTGCTGCCGAAGAGACCACCGAGGAATCGACCGAAGCCTAAGCCTCGGGATTTCACGGCATGGCAAACGACAAGCCTGTCACGCTCGCCGCCATCGCTGGCGCGCACGGCGTGACGGGCGAAGTCCGGCTCAAGCTGTTCGGTGAAGGCGTGGTGGCGCTCAAGCGCTACCGCGCCTTCAACGATTCGGCCCTGACGCTCAAGAAGCTCAAGGACGACGGCAAGGGCGGGGCTATCGCCCGCTTCGAGGAAGTGACCGACCGCACCGCGGCCGAGAAGCTTCGCGGTACCGTGCTCACCGTGCCGCGGGCAGAGATGCCCGCGCTGGAAGAGGGCGAGTACTACCACGCAGACCTGCTGGGCCTGCCCGCCGTCTCGGACGAGGGCGAGGCGCTCGGCACCGTCATCGCGGTCGAGAATTTCGGCGCAGGCGACGTGCTCGAGATAGAGCGCGCAGAGAAGGACGAGAAGGGCCGCGCGCAGCGCTTCATGGTCCCGATGACGCAAGCTGCCGTGCCCGAATGGGATGGCGAGAAGCTGGTCGTTGCCGCTGCCTTCGCGCAGCAGGACTGATGCCTTGTCGTTCCTGATCGGGCTGGCGTTCATTGCCGGCATGGCCTCGTTGTCCGGGGTCTTTTCTGCCGTGGTGCTTCACCGCGCGCTGCGCGTCCCGGCAGGGGCATGGCTGCTCGCGGCATCCTCACTGCTGGGCGGTGCAATGGCGACGCTGGCGATGCTGACCGTGTTTTCGATCAGCGATGCGGCGATGGAGCAAGCGCTCGTCGTCATCCTTATCTATTACCTGATCGCCTGGGGGCTGGGCTTTCCGGCCTGCTTCATGCTCGTGCGCCGCTATCGCCGCGAGGCGGGGCGCAAACCCGGCGGTGACGTGACCGCCGTTTTCGAATAGGGCGCCGCCCATGACCTTCGCCGCAACCGTCCTCACCCTTTATCCCGACATGTTCCCCGGGCCTCTCGGCATCAGCCTTGCCGGGCGCGCGCTCGAGCGAGGGGACTGGTCGATGGACGCGGTGCAGATCCGCGACTTCGCGAAGGACAAGCACCGCACCGTCGACGATACGCCCGCTGGCGGCGGGGCAGGGATGGTACTCAAGGCCGACGTTCTCGCCAGCGCCATCGACCATGCCCGCAGCACCAATCCCGGCGCCCCGGTGCTGGCGATGACCCCGCGCGGCAAGCCGATCTCGCAGGCGCGCATCCGCGAGCTTGCGGCAGGGCCCGGCGCGATCCTTCTGTGTGGCCGTTTCGAGGGTTTCGACGAGCGCATCTTCGAGGGACGCGATGTCGAGGAAGTCTCGGTCGGCGACATCGTGCTTTCGGGCGGTGAATGCGCTGCGCTGATGGTACTCGATGCTTGCATTCGCCTGCTTCCCGGCGTAATGGGCGCGGCTTCCAGCGGGACCGAGGAATCGTTCGAGGACGGCCTTCTCGAGTACCCGCACTATACCCGACCCGTCGAATGGGAAGGGCGCACGATCCCTGAAGTGCTGCGATCGGGGGATCATGCGAAGATCGCGGCCTGGCGGAAACGGCAGGCAGAAGATCACACACGGTCACGCAGGCCGGACCTTTGGGAGCGTCATGTCGACGCTCGGGACCAGTCTGCCTCTGGCGCGCGGCACAGTACGAAGGACTAGGTTCATGAACCTGATTCAGCAGATCGAGGCCGAGGAAATTGCCAAGGCCGCCAAGGATATTCCCGAGTTCCGTCCGGGCGACACCGTCCGCGTCGGCGTGAAGGTGGTTGAAGGCACCCGCACCCGTGTCCAGAACTTCGAAGGCGTGTGCATCGCGCGTTCGAACCGCGGCATGGGCTCGAACTTCACCGTCCGCAAGATCAGCTTCGGTGAAGGCGTGGAGCGTGTTTTCCCGATCTACTCGCCCAACATCGATTCCATCACTGTCGTGCGTCGCGGTATCGTGCGTCGCGCCAAGCTGTACTACCTGCGTGGTCGTACCGGCAAGCGCGCCCGCATCGCCGAGCGTCGCGACGTGCGCACCGGCGCCGAGGGTTGATCCTCGCGCGCTGACCCGGTCTCGCCGGGTTCTGGAAGGGCGGTTCGGCAACGAACCGCCTTTTTTGTCTCGACTGTCCACGCAAACTGTGCTGCCTTCCGTCGCTCCGCCGGAACCGAGGCTTTCTCGCTCCGGGGACTGGAGTATGGGGGACAGCTGGAGAAGGCACAGGCGGGGGACGCCTTTCGGGCCAAGCCACATCGAGAGGGATTCGCCGTGGGCGGCATTTGCCCTCCACGCACGGCGCATGTTGCGCTGCACAATCGGTCGGGATGCGCAAAGTAGCGGAAAAACACGTTAAACTGCGGGTTTCTGGGTGGTTTAGGCTTTGACAGCGCCACCAAAAACCGCTCAATTCCGTCGCATTCCGGAGGCGAATCCAGACAGTTTCCCATCACATCCTGATTCACAGAAAGGTTAGGGGGTTCCCATAATGAACAAGAACGATCTCATCAGCGCCGTCGCAGAGACCAGCGGCCTTACCCGCAACGACGCGACCAAGGCCGTTGAAGGCGTGTTCGACGCCATCACCGGCGCGCTGAAGAAGGGCGACGAAGTGCGCCTCGTCGGCTTCGGCACCTTCTCGGTCGCCAGCCGCAAGGCCTCGACCGGCCGCAACCCGCGCACCGGCGAGCCGATGGAAATCAAGGCTTCCTCGCAGCCCAAGTTCAAGGCCGGCAAGGGCCTCAAGGACGCCGTCAACTAAGATTGACGCAAGGCCCGTAACGCCTCACGGGCCTCAGGATCACGCCGCGTCGACCATCAGGTCGGCGCGGCGTTTTTCGTTGGTGGCGGCGCGAATTGCATCTGCGGGGCAGGGCGCGTCCACGCGCTCAGGCAGAGAAAAAGGCCCCGGCACTACGCGAAGGAAGTACCGGGGCCTTATCGAAGCCGGGGACAGGGCTCGCCGAGCCGCGCGCTGGTCAGTCGGCGAGCCGGATCAACGCGGTCGGTGCGGCCGGGCTGCGCGGGTTCACCGGCCAGGCGAGGACCGAGCGCTCGCTGCCTTCGACCGTGACCCGGCGTGCGCCCTCATCGGTGTTGTTGGCGAGGATGGTACCGTCGGTGATGACCCGGAAAGTGCCTTGCGCAGTTGCCGAGTTGCCGCCGTCGCTGCCCGACTTGGCCATGCCGGCCATCATCCCTGCCATGCTCGCCGAACTGTCCTCGGGACCGAAGCCGGGAGCGTTGATGCGTACCGTTCCGTCATCGCGCACCGTCACCTGGACGAAGGCATTGGCGAGCGGGAAGCCCTCGAGGGTCGGGAAAGTGAAGTCGCGGTCGAGGCGCGAGGTCACCGCGAACTCGACGTCGAAGGTGCCGTTGCCCTTGTATTCGGCGCGCTTCCACCCGGCCTGACGGGACAGCTTCTCGGCCAGCGCCGAGCCCGACGCCGGGTCGCTGGGGTCGATGCCGCCGAGCATGACCTGCGCTGCCTGCGCAGCCTCGCGGTTGTCCCTTGCCTGCGCGCGCTCCCAGGTCGCCCGCTGCGTTGCCAGTTCGGCCTCGCTGCAGGCACGTTCCGAGATGCCGTCGGCTTCGAGGCAGGGCTCCGCCTCGAAAGCCTGATCCGCCTTTTTTGCCGCTTCCATCATCGGGACCAGCACGATCTCTCCGAGGTAGTGGAAGGTGAACGTGCGGTCGGCGTTGACCTCGAGCTGCGAGGAGAAGCGCCCCGGCGTGAAGATGCAGGCCGAGACCAGCAAAGCCAGACCTGTCAGTGTCACCGCCGCGAGTGCACGCGCGCTCTTGCGCGAAGTCATTTTCTGCATGGTCTCGGTTTCCCCCTTGTTGCGCATCGGTCTGTCAGCGCGTCGCCGCAGCGTAGAGTGCGATGGCGGCTGCGTTGCTGACGTTGAGGCTCTCCATCGCCTCGCTGATCGGCAGCTTGGCGATCGCGTCGCAGTGCTGGACGATGTTGTGGCGCATGCCATCGCCCTCGGCGCCGAGGACCAGTGCCACGGGACCGGAGGGCAGGGCCTCGGCCAGCGTGCCCTGTGCCTCGCCGTCGAGGCCAATGCGCCAGTAACCCGCCTCGGCGATTTCCTCGAGCGCGCGGGCAAGGTTCACCACGCGCACCCAGGGCAGCACCTCGAGCGCGCCCGAGGCCGACTTGGCGAGCGTGCCCGATTCGGGCGGGGCATGGCGATCCTGCGTCACGATGCAGCAGGCGTTGAAGGCCGCAGCCGAACGCATGATCGCGCCGACGTTATGCGGATCGGTCACCTGGTCGAGCACGATCACCGGGCGGGCCGGGTCGTTGTCGAGCACGTCGGAGAGGAAGATGTCGTCGAGCGGCTCGCATTCGAGAACCAGCCCCTGATGCGGTGCATCGCGGGCGACGAGGCGTGCGAGATCGGCAACGTCTGCCCATTCGACGTTGAAATCGCTCGGGAGTTCTCCGTCGAGCGATTCGACGCCTTCACGAGTCGCCCACAATTTACGATGCGAGCGATTCGGATTCTTGAGTGCGGCCTCGACCGCGTGGCGTCCCCATAGCCGAGTCATGCCCGAGGTGCCGCGACCCGAGCCGCGCCCGTTTTTCATGCGTCCGGCCCGTCCACGCAGGGCTTTTCCGCGCTTACCCGCAGGCTGGCCGCCACTTTCGTCGTTGTTGCCCTGGCCGCGCTTGCTCATGAAATTATCCTCGAAATGAAAAAACTTTGCCGCTCCTGCCAGTGAGGCTGTTGACAGGCAAGGCTCACTTCGGCAAAGGCGCGGCTCCTCGGCAACGGGGTCCGGTTTCGGGCCCTCACCAACGGGACTTTTCCTCGGAAAATCCCAAGCCAGTGACTGGTGTGGACAGGTGGCCGAGTGGTTAAAGGCAGCAGACTGTAAATCTGCCCGCGCAAGCGTACGTTGGTTCGAATCCAGCCCTGTCCACCACCAGTAACTCTCCTCTCTTACACGAGGTTCACGGCCCCCGAAGGGGTGTGGACCGAAGCGCAAACCGGAACTGTCCGGGGCCGCCGGCATTGCGGTTGGTGTGCGCACTCTCTAGAGGAAAGTTATGCCCGGAGACATTCTCGATAATCAGGGTCGCGGCGAAGTGTCGTGGCAGTGGCCCTCCATTCACCCCGAAGGCCGCAAGTTCGGCGCCATAGCCGGTGTCGTCGCACTGGGCGTGTGGGTCCTGCTCGGACCCTGGTTCGGATGGCCGCTCGCGGTCCTGACCTTGTGCGTGCTGGCGTTCTTCCGCGACCCCGTGCGCGTTACGCCGCAGGACGAACGCAGCATCATCGCGCCCGCCGACGGTCTCGTCACGCTCATCCAGAAGGTCTCGCCCCCGCGCGAGCTGACCGTCGACGATGGCAGCGGCCGCCCGCCCATGTCGAGCGAGCCGGTGACGCGCATCTCGATCTTCATGAGCGTGTTCGACGTGCACATCAATCGCGCGCCGATCGGTGGCTCTGTGCGCCGGGTGATCTACATTCCCGGGCGCTTCGTGAATGCCGACCTCGACAAGGCGAGCGAGGAAAACGAACGCCAGCACATCCTGATCGAGCGTGGCGACGGCCTGCGCATCTGCTTCACCCAGATCGCGGGTCTTGTCGCCCGTCGCATCGTTCCCTTCGTCAAGCCCGGTGACATCCTCGCCGCCGGTCAGCGCGTGGGCCTGATCCGTTTCGGCAGCCGCGTCGATGTCTACCTGCCTGCGGGTACCGAGCCGCGCGTGCTGATGGGCCAGAAAATCGTTGCCGGCGAGACCGTGCTCGCTGAAGTCGCCGCTGCGCCTGCAATTGAGGGCATCGCCCAGTGAGCGATGCGTCAGGCGACAATCTGCCCGGTGGGACGACAGCAGGTGAGGGGCGTGAGCCCCGCACTGGTCGCCGCCGCATCGCAGCGGGTCTGTCGCTGCGGGCTATGGTGCCCAACGCGATCACCGCGGCGGCGCTGTGCTCGGGCCTGACCGGGATCCGCTTCGCCATTGCCGGTGATTTCGAGAAGTCGGTGCAGGCGGTCATTCTGGCGGGCCTGCTCGACGGTATCGACGGGCGTGCAGCCCGCCTGCTCAAGGCGCAGTCACGTTTCGGCGCCGAGCTCGACAGTCTTGCCGACGCGATCTCCTTCGGCGTGGCCCCGGCGCTGATCGTCTATCTCTGGACGCTTCACGCGCTGCCCAGCCTTGGCTGGATTTCCGCGCTGGCTTTCGCGATTTGCTGCGTGCTGCGCCTCGCCCGGTTCAATGCACGGCTCGACGTCGACGATCAGCCGCACAAGAGTGCCGGTTTCCTGACCGGCGTACCCGCGCCGCTGGGGGCAGGACTCGCCTTTCTGCCGATCTACCTGTGGATCGCGACGACCCGCCCGGAATTCGCCGAGCCCGTTGCGGTCAGCCTGTGGATGGTCCTGATCGCGTTCCTGATGATTTCGAACGTACCGACGCTGAGCTGGGGCCGGTTGCGACCGCCGCCGCGCATGCGCCTGTTCGTGATCGCGCTGGTCGGCCTTGCCGTCGCGGCGCTGCTGACCGAGCCCTGGCTGACCCTCGTGGTCCTGACGCTGGGCTATCTTCTGCTGCTTCCCTATGGACTTGCGGTCTACCGCAAGGTCAGGCGGCAAGCATCGCCCGCGCCGGTGTCAGAACCGGAAGAGGCAGCATCGCAGCCCGGGCCGGACTACGAACCGCTCGGTCCTTCCTGACCGTCGCGGCAACACTGCGGGGCTGGGCATATCTGCCCTGCGCCCGCAGTTCGATATCCTGCCACGCGAGTTCCGCGCGCAGTGCGCGAAACTTCGGAGCGAACTGGATCCAGCTGGCAACGACGGTCCAGGCCGAAGCCATGGCGGCAACCGCAAAGAGACCGATGGCAAGTGCATTCATGTCCAGTTCCTTTCGCTCGCCGGTCTGCGCCAATGGCCGCCGGACCTGAGGGGTGGCTTGTGGAAAACCTCGGATTGTTCTATCAATGTTCCTGTTGGGTCGTTAGTTCTCTTTTTGTTCTCCTGTTGTCAAGGGGATTTTGGAACGACAATCCTTTTGGGGAGTCCTCCGGCCCGGTGCGCCGATCGGAGTTAGGGTGCGTATAATGAATGAAGGTGGTCTGCCGCTAAAGCTCGTGACCCTCGAAGGGCTTGGCGAGTGGTGCACGGCCAATGGTTTCGAGATCGAGGAAGTCGGTTCGGACGAAGTCCTCCTGACGGACGCAGAGACCGGCAGTGCCTGGTCGTTGTTCCGGGTCGAGGACTGGTTGCAGGCAAAAGGACTGGTGATCGACGAGGTCGAGCCCACGCACGCCCTTTGCGAGACGCTGGTGCGCTTGCACGATCGCCTGATCGGCTGCCGCTTCGCGCTCGACCAGCAGCATGGTCTGGTGATCGTCGCCGATTTCGGGCGCGCCAGCCAGACGATCGAGGGCATTGGCGAGACCTTGATGCAGATGCAGTCGATCATCGACCAGACCGCACCGATGCTCGACAAGGTGATCGAGAAGGGCGCTGCCGCCGACGAGCAGACCATTGATCGTGCCTTTGGGGTCATGGGTTCTTTGCGTATCCACTGAGTGTGGCGCGCGCTGGCAGTAGGCCAGTATTTGCAGGCACTTGCCGGTGTCTCGTCGGTTTGGCGGCCCAGGAGCGCGACGCAACGGCGCGATTGGGGCTGGATTTCCCCGCCCAGCTTCGCTAAGGGCGGCCCCGTTCGAGAGGGGGCACCACCGAATCCGCGGCGGTACTTGCTTCTCGGGCAAATCCACATGGGCGATGCACATACCGGTGCCGCAGCGGGTCGATCCGCACGGTTCCAGTCGCCCAGAGGTTAAACCGGAAGGAATTATACTATGGCGGCTCCCGTCGTCACCATGCAGCAGCTGATCGAGGCTGGCGCACACTTCGGTCACCAGACCCACCGCTGGAACCCGCGCATGAAGCCGTACATCTTCGGCGCGCGCAACGGCATCCACATCATCGACCTGTCGCAGACCGTGCCCCTGATGGCGCGTGCGCTCGACTTCGTCTCGGCCACCGTCCAGGCCGGCGGCAAGGTTCTCTTCGTCGGCACCAAGCGTCAGGCCCAGGAGCCGATCGCCCAGGCTGCGCGCGCTTGCGGCCAGCACTACGTCAACCACCGCTGGCTGGGCGGCATGCTCACCAACTGGAAGACCATCTCGGGCTCGATCAAGCGCTTCAAGGCGCTCGAAGAGCAGCTTGCTGGCGACACCCACGGCCTGACCAAGAAGGAAATCCTTCAGCTCACCCGCGAGCGTGACAAGTTCGAGCTCTCGCTCGGCGGTATCCGCGACATGGGCGGCATTCCGGACGTGATGTTCGTGATCGACGCCAACAAGGAAGAGCTGGCCATCAAGGAAGCCAACGTCCTTGGCATCCCGGTCATCGCGGTGCTCGACACCAACGTGAACCCGCAGGGCATCTCGTTCCCGATCCCGGGCAACGACGACGCCAGCCGCGCCGTTCGCCTCTACTGCGAAGCGATGGCCCAGGCCGCGACCAAGGGCGGCAACGACGCTCTCGCAGCCAGCGGTGCCGATCTCGGCGCGATGGAAGCGCCGGTCGAGGAAGCCGTCGCCGGCTGATCACCCGGGGTTACGACAGGTTCCGTCACGGAATTGTCGCGCGCCGGGTCCATTGGGCTCGGCGCGCCCTTAGTTTCAGGGCCGTATCCACGGCTCCACCACAGTAAGAGGATTTGAGCGATGGCTTACACCGCCGCTGACGTGAAGACCCTGCGCGAGCGCTCGGGCGCCGGCATGATGGATTGCAAGAAGGCTCTCGACGAGACCGGTGGCGACATCGAAGCCGCCGTTGACGCGCTGCGCGCCAAGGGTCTGGCCGCTGCCGCCAAGAAGTCGAGCCGCACGGCTGCCGAAGGTCTCGTCGGCGTTGCCGTCGAGGGCACCAAGGGCGTTGCCGTCGAGGTCAACTCGGAAACCGACTTCGTTGCCAAGAACGAGCAGTTCCAGGACTTCGTGCGCAAGACCACCGAAGTCGCTCTCTCGGTCGACGGCGACGACGTCGAGGCGCTCAAGGGCGCTGCCTACCCCGACGGTGGCACCGTCGGCGACAAGCTGACCAACAACGTCGCCACCATCGGTGAGAACCAGCAGGTTCGCCGCATGAAGACCGTCTCGGTCAAGCAGGGCGTGGTCGTTCCCTACATGCACAACGCTGCTGCGCCGAACCTCGGCAAGATCGGCGTTCTCGTCGCGCTCGAGTCGGAAGCTTCGGCCGACGTGCTCGAGACGCTGGGCAAGCAGATCGCGATGCACATCGCCGCTGCCTTCCCGCTCGCGCTCAACGCTGACGATCTCGACGCCGAGCTGATCGCTCGCGAGCGCAAGATCGCCGAAGAGAAGGCCGCTGAATCGGGCAAGCCCGAAGCAGTCCAGGCCAAGATGGTCGACGGCGCGATCGCGAAGTACGCCAAGGAGAACGCTCTCCTGTCGCAGGTCTTCGTGATGGACAACAAGACCCCGATCCTCGAAGTCGTCAACGCGGCCGGCAAGGAAGCGGGCGCCAAGATCGAGCTGGTCGACTTCGTGCGCTACCAGCTGGGCGAGGGCATCGAGAAGGAAGTCTCCGACTTCGCCGCCGAAGTGGCTGCTGCCGCTGGCGTCTGATCTCTCGATCGCGCAAAATTGAAAAAGGCCGCAGGAGCAATCGCTTCTGCGGCCTTTTTCATGTCCGCGAGAGGGCGGGGGCTCCTTGTGCTGCAAGGTCGATGGTCTAGGCTCATTCTTCTTGAGGCATCGTGGGAGGGGCATGATGGGGCGAATGCGAAACGTACTGGTCGCGGGGTTGGCCATGCTGGCTCGGGCTGTTTAGGCACCGGTGCTGGCGGTCACTTCGGAACCTGAGGAAGCAGGCCCTGAGGCATCAGGCAAAGCTGAAGTGCGCGCAGTGCTGACGGACGGACTGGTGGGGGGGCTTGAAGGCCTGTCGGCTCTGGATACTCCATCCTGACACTTGGGCAGAAGGGGCCGGGCCTTTCGTCAAGGCCGTAGGGCTGGAAGGTGCGATGGGGCAGGTCGCTTCGGTTGCCGAGGTCAATCTGCCGCCAGAGGCATGGCGAGCGGGCAACATCTACTGGCGCATCAACTCAACCTTGAATGCGGGGTATGTTCTCGTCGTCTCGCATCGCATGCCGATATGTCATCTGACGGGCGGCGGGGCTGAGGATCTTCAGCCTGTCGTGGTTGAGGTCCTGGCGTCGGCGGAATTTGGTTCGGCATAGCGCGAGATCGATGAGGCGACACGTGGCGACATGGTTTCGACCACTTTCGTCAGTCGCGAAGAGCCCGATTTCACGATGGTGGTGAGCCGGGCGGCTGCACCCGGTGCAAGGCGCGACCGGGTGCAGGTGATCGCCTCGGCAAGCTTCGAGCCGGCGGGCGAATGATCAGTACGCGGCCGTGAAGCGTGCGCGGCTGTGTTCGTGAGTTTCGAGCTCGTCGACCATGGCCAGCGCGAAGTCGGCGAAGCTGATCTTGCTCTCGTCATTGGCATCGACGACGAGTTCGTCCCCGCCCTTGCGGTAGTGGCCGAGGCGCTCGCCCTCGAAGATGATCATGGCGGGCGAGAAGAACGTCCAGTCGATGTCGTCGTTCGCCTTGAGCGCGTCGAGGAAGGCGATGCCGGCGAGGGCTGCGCTCTTCCAGTCTTCAGGGAAATCCGGGCCGTCGATCAGGCGCTTGCCGTCGGGGCCGGTGAGGCTTGCCGCACCGCCGGTCACGAGAATGCGTCCGACGCCTGCGCTGCGCAGGGCAGAGAGCAGGGTCTCGGCGGGGATCGTGTGGTGCAATGCGCTGATGACGGCGTCGCTGCCCGCGATCAGCCCGGCCAGTTGCACCGGGTCCGAGGCATCGCCTGCGCTCGCGGTAATGTTCTTGCCCTGTGGAATGGCTTGCGGGTGACGGGCGATGGCCACGACCTGGTGGCCGCGCGCAGCAGCCTCCTTAACGATTTCGGATCCGGCGTGGCCGCTGGCGCCAAGGACTGCAATCTTCATCTTCGTATTCCCTAGGTGGTTACCAATGGTGACTAGGTGTGATATCCATAGCGATCATGCAAGAAGGCACCTTTTCGATACCCGCTAACCGCGAGGTAACCACCCCGCCGGCCTACGATGTATTCGCGGCGCAATGTCCCACCCGTCAGTTGCTCGATCGGGTGGCCGACAAGTGGAGCGTGCTCATCCTCACGACGCTTGGCGCGCAGGAGATGCGCTTCAACGCGCTGCGCCGCCATATCGAGGGCATCTCGCAAAAGATGCTCAGCCAGACGCTGCGTGCGCTCGAGCGCGACGGGCTGGTCGAGCGCAGCGTGGTCGCCTCGATCCCGGTCAAGGTAAGCTATGCGCTGACACCGCTCGGCGCCGAACTGCTCGAGGCGCTGCGCGCGATGATCGCCTGGGCCGAGCAGCGCATGGACGATGTCGCAAAGGCGCAGGCGCGGTTCGATCGTGCACATGCCGAGGCGGGCTGAGCGCTGAGGGCTGAGCGGTGAGGGCTGGGCGTGCGGCGGGCTGCGCGCCCCGCAGCGGAACAGGGCAGGGAAATCTCCGAAGTCGCCCTTGGCAAGGCGCGCGCGCACTCCTAAAGCCTTGCCGACCCCCAGTTCAGGAGACCGTGCTGCAATGAGTTCCTCCCCCTACAAGCGCGTCCTGCTCAAGCTCTCGGGCGAAGTTTTGATGGGTAGCCAGCCGTTTGGCATCGACCCCGAATTCGTCGCCGAGATGGCCGGCGAAGTGAAGGCGGCCAAGGACACCGGGCTGGAAATCTGCCTCGTCATCGGCGGCGGCAACATCTTTCGCGGCATGGCCGGTGCGGCCAAGGGCATGGACCGTGCCCAAGCTGACTACATGGGCATGCTCGCGACCGTGATGAACGCGCTTGCCATGCAGAACGCGCTCGAACAGCTCGGCGTGCCGACCCGCGTGCAGTCGGCGATCGAGATGGACAAGGTCTGCGAGCCGGTGATCCGCCGCCGCGCCGAGCGCCACCTCGAGAAGGGCCGCGTCGTGATCTTCGCCGCGGGCGTCGGCGCGCCTTATTTCACCACCGATTCCGGTGCAGCACTGCGCGCCGCCGAGATGAAGTGCGATGCGCTGCTCAAGGGCACCAGTGTCGACGGGGTCTACGACAGCGACCCCAAGACCAACCCGGAGGCCAAGCGCTACGACACCGTCGACTTCGACACCGTCCTCGCCGACAACCTCAAGGTGATGGACGCATCCGCCGTGGCGCTGTGCCGCGACAATTCGATTCCGATCGTCGTCTTTTCGATCCGCGAACAGGGCAACCTCGCCGCTGTTCTGGCGGGAGAGGGCACCAAGACGATCGTGCAGAAGGGAGCCTGACATGGCCAAGTACGACAAGGATGATCTCGAACGCCGCATGAAGGGCGCGGTGGAATCGCTCAAGGGCGATCTCGCCGGCCTGCGCACCGGTCGCGCCAGCACGCAGCTGCTCGACCCGGTCAACGTCGAGGTCTACGGCGCGATGATGCCGCTCAACCAGGTCGCCACCGTCTCGGTGCCCGAGCCGCGCATGATCTCGGTGCAGGTCTGGGACAAGTCCAACGTGACCCCGGTCGAGAAGGCGATCCGTTCGGCAGGTCTGGGCCTTAACCCGATCAACGATGGCCAGACCCTGCGCCTGCCGATCCCCGACCTCACCGAGGAGCGCCGCAAGGAGCTCGCCAAGCTCGCCGGCCAGTACGCCGAGAAGGCCAAGGTCGCGATCCGCAACGTGCGCCGCGACGGTATGGACGATCTCAAGACCGACGAGAACAAGAAGGAAATCTCGGAAGACGAGCGCAAGCGCGCGGAGACCGACGTGCAGAAGCTGACCGACGAGCAGATCAAGGCCGTCGACGATGCCTTCGCGCACAAGGAAAAGGAAATTCTCAACAAGTGACCCGACGACTGGCTCATGAGGGACATCGCCAAGTGTCTGCCAGCGCAGCGAGGGCCGCGTGAAGGCTGACGGCACTGCCGGTGCGCGCCACGTCGCCATCATCATGGATGGCAACGGGCGCTGGGCGAAGAAGCGCCTGCTTCCGCGCGCGATGGGTCACCAGCGCGGCGTGGAGGCGGTGCGCCGGATCGTGCGCGGTGCGCGCGAGCTCGGCCTCGAGGCACTGACCCTCTACGCCTTCTCGACCGAGAACTGGCGGCGCCCGGAGGAGGAAATCTCCGACCTCATGGGCCTGATGAAGCGCTTCATCCTCTCCGATCTCGACGAGTTCGCGAAGGCCGGGGTGCGCCTCAGGATCATCGGCGACTACACCGCCTTCAAGCCCGACGTTGTCGAGCTGATCGACGGCGCGATTGCGCGGACCGCCGGGAACACCGGCACCACGCTCGCGGTCGCGCTGAACTACGGCGCGCGCGACGAGATCGCCCGCGCCGCGCGCAAGGCCGCGGCCAAGGGCGAGATCACGCCCGAGAGCATCGAGGCCGAGCTCGACACCGCCGACCTGCCGCCGCTCGACCTGCTGATCCGCACCTCGGGCGAGGTTCGCCTGTCGAACTTCCTGCTGTGGCAGGCGGCCTATGCAGAGATGCTCTTCACCGACGTCCTGTGGCCCGATTTCACCGTGGATCACCTGCGCGAGGCGCTCGACGACTTCGCCAATCGCGAGAGACGTTATGGAGGGCGCTGACCGCAAGGCCAAGGGCGCGTCGGACCTCGGCGTGCGCGCGGCCTCGGCCGTGGTGATGGTGGCGCTCGCGGGCGGGGCGCTGTGGCTGGGCGGTCCGGTGTGGATCGCCTTCGTCTGCGCGGTCGCGGTCGGGGTCTTGTGGGAATGGGTGCGCATGTCGCGCCGCTTCGCGACAGAGCCGATGGCCCGCGGCCTGTGGAATTTCGGCGGCATGTTCTACGTCGGCATCGGCGCTGCCATGCTGCTGTTCCTGCGCAATCCCGCCTTCACCCTCGCGCCCTTGCTGACGGTAGTGACCGGCGTGATCGCGGTCGACGTTGGTGCCTACTTTGCCGGGCGCACTTTCGGCGGTCCCAAGATCGCGCCCGCGATCAGCCCCTCCAAGACCTGGGCAGGGCTTGTCGGTGGATGCGTCGGCGCGACTGCGGTGCTGTTCGGTGCCGCGATGCTGTGGCGCGCAGGCTCGATCGATGTCGAGCCCGTCACCTCGCCGGGCGCCTTGCGCAGCTGCTTCGGGATGGACCGGTGCTGGTACTTCGATGCCAGCCCCGTCGCGCTCTTCGCAATCTGCCTGATGACCGGCATCTTCTTCGCCGTGGCCGCGCAGGCCGGCGATTTCTTCGAGAGCTGGATGAAGCGGCGGGCTGGGGTCAAGGACTCCGGATCGCTGATTCCCGGGCATGGCGGCTTCTTCGACCGCGTTGACGGCTTGCTGGCCGTGCTTTTCCTGCTAGCCCTGATGATCCTGTTCAAGCCGTGAGCCGTATCGGCGCCGCAGCTGGACGATATTTGATGACCAAGGGACCGCAATGACCAAGGCCCCCGAACAAGCCTGCGAGCACGGTGGCGCGCGTACGATCTCCGTGCTCGGTGCGACCGGCTCGATCGGCGCATCGACGCTCGACCTCGTGCGTCGCAACCGCGCGCAGTGGCGCGTCGTCGCGCTGACCGCGAATGGCAATGCCGCAGCGCTGGCAGCGCTGGCGCGCGAATTCGAGGTCGAGGTCGCGGTCGTTGCCGACGAGGCCGCGCTGCCCGAACTGCGTGCAGCGCTTGCCGGTACCGGCATCGAGGCCGCTGGCGGTGCACAGGCGCTGGTCGAGGCCGCCGCGCGCGGCGCGCAGATGACCATCGCCGCGATTGTCGGCTGCGCGGGGCTTGCCCCCACCATGGCCGCGATCGAGCAGGGCGGGTTGATCGGTCTTGCCAACAAGGAGGCGTTGGTCTCGGCGGGCGAGGTCATGACGGCCGCGGTCGCGCGCCACGGCGCGACGCTGCTGCCGGTCGATTCCGAGCACAACGCGATCTTCCAGTGCCTGCAGGGCAACCAGCTCAGCCAGGTCCGCTCGATCACGCTGACCGCAAGCGGCGGTCCGTTTCGCGACTGGAGTGCAGGCCAGCTCGCCGAGGCGACGCCCGCGCAGGCGATCAAGCATCCCAACTGGGACATGGGCGCGAAGATCAGCGTCGATTCGGCGACAATGTTCAACAAGGGCCTCGAGCTGATCGAGGCGCACTACCTCTTCCCGGTCGGGCTCGATGCCTTGCGCATCATCGTCCATCCGCAGTCGATCGTGCACTCGATGGTCGAGTATCGCGACGGTTCGACCCTTGCCCAGCTCGGCCCGTCGGACATGCGTGTTCCCATCGCCTCGGTGCTGGCATGGCCCGCGCGCATGGACACGCCGCTGGCTCCGCTCGATCTTGCCGCGATTGGCGAGCTGACCTTCCGGGCTCCCGACGAGGAGCGTTTTCCCGCGACGCGGCTCGCTCGCGAGGCGGCGCGGGCAGGGGGCGCGATCCCTGCGGTGCTCAATGCGGCCAACGAGGTTGCGGTGGCGGCGTTCCTTGCCGGTCAGATCGGGTTCAGCCGGATCGCGGCAGAAGTGGAGCACGTGCTCGAGACTTACGCGCCAAGCGCGCCGACCAGCCTTGCCGATGTCCTCGCCGTCGATGCCGAGGCGCGTCGGCGTGCACTCGGCCTGCTGCAGGCCGCCTGAGCGCGAAGCCGCAGAACCATAGCCCCGGAGAGATACTGAGTTGACCGCTGCCCCTGGCCTCCTGACCACGATTTTCGCCTTCCTGCTGGTGCTCGGGCCCCTCGTGGTCATCCACGAGCTGGGCCACTACCTCGTGGGCCGCTTCTTCGGGGTCAAGGCGGATGCCTTCTCGATCGGTTTCGGCAAGGAGCTGACTGGCTGGACCGACAAGCGCGGTACCCGCTGGAAGCTCTCGATACTGCCGCTGGGCGGCTACGTGCAGTTCGCCGGAGACATGAACCCGGCAAGCGCTCCGAGCGCTGGCGAGGACGGCCTGAGCGAAGCCGAGCGCGCGCACACCTTCCACGTCAAGCCACTGTGGCAGCGTGCGCTGATCGTCTTTGCGGGGCCGCTCACCAACCTTCTGGTCTGCGTGGCGATCCTCGCCGGTTTCGCCTGGGCCAACGGACGGCTCGTTGCCGATCCCGAGATCGCGGCCTTTGCCGAGAATTCGCCTGCGCAGGCAGCCGGGCTCGAGGCGGGCGACCGCATCGTGAGCATCGATGGCGACCCGATCGAGAGCGTTACCGACATCCCCTCGCACGTGGTCTATTTCCCCGATCAGACGATCGAGGTCACTGTCTCGCGCGATGGCGAGACGCGCTCGATCCCGGTGCACCTGGCGCGGCGCGAGATGCGCGACGAGTTCGGCAACGAGGCTGCAATCGGCGACCTTGGGGTCGATTTCGCACTGCCCATCGTCAGCGGTTTCACGGGCGATTCGAGTGCCGAAGCGGCGGGAATGCAGGTCGGCGACAAGATCGTCGAGGTCGACGGCAAGGCCATCGGCAGCTTCGCGGAAATCCCGCCGATGATCGAACCGATCCCCGGTCGCACGATCCCCATTGTCGTCGAGCGCGAAGGCCAGCGCGAGGCGCTCTCGGTCACGGTCGGCAGTGCCGAACGCATGGGCGAGGACGGCAAGACCGTCACGGCGGGCTGGCTGGGCGTGCGCACGGGCTTCGGCAGGGTGGTCCCCGTCGGGCCCCTCGAGGCGGTCGGTCTGGGCTTTACCCGCAGCTTCGACATCATGGGTTCGATGGTCACCGGCATCAAGCAGATCGTGGTGGGCCAGCGCTCGGTCAAGGAGATGGGCGGGCCCATCAAGATCGCGCAGTATTCCGGCCAGCAGTTCTCGCTGGGCTGGGAGCAGTTCACCGGTTTCGTGGCGCTGATCTCAATTAACTTGGCATTCATCAACCTCCTGCCAATCCCCGGCCTCGACGGCGGGCATCTGGCTTTCTACGCAGCCGAATGGGTTCGTCGGAAGCCACTTGGAGTGCGCAGTCAGGAATGGGCGATCCGCACGGGCGTGGCACTGGTCCTCGCGCTGATGCTGTTCGTGACGGTCAATGACCTGGTGTCCCTTCCGATTTTCGGGGGATAGCCGGGAGGTTTTAGGCGGGGATCGCTCTCCTGCGGGTTTGTCAGCTTGATCGGACGGCGTCCATCAGGCAGATGGCTGCGGTCATATCCGGTTCTGGGTGCGCGAGCCGGGGGAGTGGTCTGTGAACTCGCGAAAGCGATTATCGGGAATTTGCGTAGAATGATCGGATTGGAAATGGTTCGCAGCACGGGCGCCGGGCGCAAGACGCAGGTGGCTGCAGTGCTCCTGGGGACCACGATCCTCGCCGGGGTTCCGGCGGTGGCCTTTGCACAGGAAACCGAAGCCGGGGCCGCCAGTGCACAGGCTCCGGTCGAGACGATCAAGTCGATCTCGGTCAAGGGCTCGCAGCGCCTCGAGCAGCAGACCGTGCTGTCCTACATCGACCTGCGCGTGGGCCAGCCCTACAGCAAGGCCGCAGCCGACGGCGCGCTCAAGGATCTCTACGGAACCGAGCTGTTCAAGAGCGTCGAGGTGACCAACGAGGGCGGCAACGTCGTCATCGAGGTCCAGGAGAACCCGGTGGTCAACCGGATCATCCTCGAGGGCAACAAGCGCATCAAGAACGACAAGATCCTGCCCGAAATCAAGGTCGCGCCGCGCCAGATCTTCACCCGTTCCAAGGTTCGCGCCGACGTTGCGCGCATCATCGAGCTGTACAAGCGTCAGGGCCGCTATGCAGCGACCGTCGAGCCCAAGATGGTCATGCTCGACCAGAACCGCGTCGACATCGTCTTTGAGATCACCGAGGGCGACAAGTCCAAGGTCCGCCAGATCAACATCATCGGCAACGAGGCCTTCTCGGACGGTGACCTGCGCGGCCAGATGGTGACAAAGCAGGCGCGCTGGCACCGTATCTTCTCGTCGGGTACCAGCTACGACCCCGACCGCATGGCCTTCGACCAGCAGAAGCTGCGCCAGTTCTACCTGACCGAGGGCTACGCCGACTTTCGCGTCGTCTCGGCGGTGGCCGAGCTTACGCCGGACAAGAAGGACTTCATCATCACTTACGTGGTGGAGGAAGGCGAGCGCTACAAGTTCGGCGACGTGAAGGTCGAGAGCCAGTTGCGCGACTTCGACGGCGACAAGCTGGCGGCCAACCTGCCGATGAAGGCGGGCGACTGGTACAACGCCAAGCTCGTCGAGGACACGATCGAGAACCTGAACAACACCGCAGGTGCCTTCGGTTACGCCTTCGCCGACGTGCGTCCGCAGTACGATCGCAACAAGGAAGACCTCACCATGGGTCTGACCTTCGTGATCCGCGAGGCACCGCGCGTCTACGTCGAGCGCATCGACATCAACGGCAACACGCTCACCCAGGACAAGGTCATCCGCCGCGAGTTCCGTCTCGCCGAGGGTGACGCGTTCAACTCGCTGCAGGTGCGCCGTTCGACCAACCGCATCAAGTCGCTCGGCTACTTCCAGGAGAAGTTCGAGGTCGAGCAGAAGCCGGGCAGCGCCGAAGACCGCATCACGCTCGAGGCCAACGTCGAGGAGAAGCCGACCGGCGAACTCCAGCTCTCGGCCGGTTTCTCGAGCCTCGAGAGCTTTATCTTCCAGGCCTCGATCCGCCAGCGCAACTTCCGCGGTCGCGGCCAGACGGTGGGCCTTTCGGGCAGCTATTCGCGCTACTCGAAGTCGGTCCAGGCGAGCTTCGTCGAGCCGTACCTGTTCGACAAGAACGTGTCGCTGGGCGTCGACATCTACCGCCGCGATTACAACAACTTCAATTATTACAACTCGAACCGCAACACGAACTACGAGCAGACCACGACAGGCTTCCAGATCCGTGCCGGCCTGCCGCTGACCGAGTACATCACCGCGGTCGGGCGCTATACGCTCAACTACGACGACGTGTCGCTGAGCGAGAGCCAGTTCTACTCGATCAACGATCAGGGCGAATATGCCTGCGATCCGCTGCGCGCCGGTCGCTATCTCTGTGACGCGCTCGGCAAGCGCCTGAGCTCGATCCTCGGATTCTCGCTTATCTACGACACGCTCGACAACCGCGTGCGCCCCTCGCGTGGCACCAGCGCGTCGGTCAACATCGACGTCGCGGGTCTTGGTGGCGACGTGAAGTATGCGCGCCTGCGCGCCAATGCCGCCAAGTACTGGTCGCTGGGCAAGGGCTTCATCTTCTCGCTCTCGGGCGAGGGTGGCATCATCAAGCCCTATGGCGGCAACGACGTGCGCCTGACCGACCGCTTCTACCTCGGCCAGCCGCAGATGCGCGGTTTCGCCATCCGTGGCCTTGGCCCGCGCGTGCTGCGCCAGTATTACAGCGGCCCGATCGACGACGATACCTCGAGCATGACGAGCGATTCCGACGACGCGCTCGGCGGCAACTACTATTACATGGGCCGTGCCGAGATGGAGATTCCGCTCGGTTCGGGCGCTCGCGAGATGGGCCTGCGCCCTTCGATCTTCGTCGATGCCGGCGCAGTGTGGGGCACCAAGCGCCCCGAACTGAGCGATTGCGGCAACGGCTGCTTCATCGGTTCGCGTGACAGCGACGGCAACCAGATCTATTACGAGAACAATGGTACGCCGAACGAGTACGACCAGGAAAACGTCGTTCAGACGACCGACCCGACGACGAACGGCATCGCGAACTTCGCCGTCGGCAACAACAGCTATTTCACCGAATCCTATCTCGGCGACACCTGGCTGCCGCGCGTGGCGGTCGGTTTCGGCGTGAACTGGAATTCACCATTCGGACCCTTCCGTATCGATATCGCCAAGGTGCTCGTGAAGCGCGAGGGCGACGATACCCGGGTCTTCTCCTTCAACGTGGGAACGCAATTCTGATGAAAACTCTTCTCAAGACTCTCGCGCTCGGCACGAGCATCGCCCTCGCTTCGGTTGCCGCGCAGCCGGCGCTGGCTCAGGAAGGCGGCACCGTGGTGCAGGGCATCGCGGTCGCGGACTTCGAGCGCGTCATCGTCAACACCAATGCCTTCAAGACGGCAGAGCAGCAGCGCCAGACCACCTACAAGGCGCAGCTCGATCAGGCGCGCACCCGCAGCGATGCGCTCAACGCGCAGCTCAAGCCGCTGGTCGACAAGTTCAACGCCGATCGTCAGGCTGCCAACCCCAACGAGGCAGCGCTGCAGCAGCAGGCCCAGCAGATCCAGCAGATCCAGCAGGCTGGCCAGCAGGAGCTCCAGCAGATCCTCGCACCCGTCTCGCTGTCGCGCGCCTATGTCTCCGAGCAGATCGAGGACAAGCTGAACGACGCGGTCAAGGCCGCGATGAACAAGAAGAAGATCTCGATGCTCCTCAACCCCGAGGCGATCGTGGCGATGAACAACGGCGCCTACAACCTCAACCAGGACATCCTGAACGAGCTGAACACGCTGATCCCCTCGGCACAGATCACCCCGCCGGCAGGCTGGCAGCCGCGTCAGGTCCGCGAGGCCCGCGCCCAGCAGCAGGCCGCCGCTGCCGCACAGCAGCCCGCTGCCGCCGCGCAGCCGGTCGGCCGCTGATCGTAGCTCGGGAAGAACCGTCATGAGCGAGCAGCCCGAAGGCGCATACGACATCCCCCGGATCCTCGAGGCGCTGCCGCATCGCTACCCGATGCTGCTCGTCGACCGCGTGGTTTCCTTCGAGGAGGAGGAAATCCACGCGGTGAAGGCGGTGTCCTTCAACGAGGACTTCTTCCAGGGTCACTTCCCCGGCAAGCCGATCATGCCCGGCGTCCTCCAGATCGAGGCGCTGGCGCAGGCAGCGGGGATTCTCGCGATCGAGAAGCTCGGTCTCGCCGGTACCGGCAAGCTGGTCTATTTCATGGGAATCGAGGAAGCCAAGTTCCGCAATCCCGTGATGCCCGGCCACCTGCTCGACCTGCGCGTTGGTTTTCTCCAGAAGCGTGCACGCGTGTGCAAGTTCTGGGGCAAGGCCTCGATCGGCGACAAGGTGACCTGCGACGTCAAGTTCACCGCGATGATCGCAGACGCCTGACCGGCAGAGCTTGCATTCCGCGCAGCCCCGATGTAAGGGCGCGCCTTTCACAGGCAGGCCGGTCGGAACCGGCCAATTGCAGAGAGATTACGACATGAAGGCCGATACGCACCCCGATTACCACATGATCACCGTCCAGATGACTGACGGCACCACCTTCCAGACCCGCTCGACCTGGGGCTCGGAAGGCGACACGCTGGTTCTCGAAGTCGATCCGACGACGCACCCGGCCTGGACCGGTGGTACGCAGCGCGTGAACGAAGGCGGCCGTGTCGCCCAGTTCAACAAGCGCTTCGGCGGTCTCTCGCTCAAGAAGAACTGAGCCGGTCAGAGCTGAACGCGTCGCTCCTCGTGGGGCGATGCTGGAAAGGCGGCCCCCTTGCGGGCCGCCTTTTTCGTTTGTGGCTCGAGCCTTGTCTGGTGGGCGCAGTACGGACGGCTTGCCAGGGGGCGGTGCATTCGGGCAGGTCTGTGATGCAACCCCAAGGCGTCTCGCTGCATTCTCGGTATGACGTCCGCAGGAGAGAGAGGAATTCGAACGATGTCTATTCCCGCCACTGGCCGCAAGGCTGCGATCTTCGGTCTCGCGCTCGCGAGCCTCGGTCTTGGAACCCCGGCCTTGGCCGATCATCACGAGGAAGCGGGCGAGATGGTCCATGCCACGTTGATCGGCGCTGACGGCGCCTCTCACGGCATGGTCATGGTGCAGGATACGCCCAGCGGCGTGCTGATCACCACCCAGCTCGAAGGCCTGCCCGCAGGCACCCATGCCTTCCACTTCCACGAGAAGGGCATGTGCGAGCCGGCGGAGGGCTTCAAGACGGCGGGAGGCCACTTCGCGCCGATGGTGTCCAAGCACGGCCTCATGGTCGAGGGCGGGCCGCACGGCGGCGATATGCCCAACCAGACGGTCGCCGCCGACGGCAAGCTCGAGACCCAGATTCTCAATACCGGCGTGACGCTCGCTGCGGGCCCCAAGAGCCTGTTCGACGCCGACGGTTCGGCGCTGGTGATCCACGCCGGGGCCGACGACTACAAGAGCCAGCCTTCGGGTGATGCGGGCGGGCGAATCGCCTGCGCGGTGATCGCTGCTCCCAAGTAAAAGATTGGTGTGCCGGGCAGGGGCCGGGGCGACCTTCGGTCAGCCCCAGGGCCTCTCCCGGTACCATTGGGTGATCACGTACTTAAACCCCTTGCGCACCTTCATCGCGTGATGGAGCGTTGCCGGATTGGGGGTGCCGTCGGGGCGCTGGTTGTTCCAGCACACCAGCTTGCCGGCCTCGGGCTGGATGATCTTGTCGATCACCTTGAAGCGCGTCGCCCCGCCAGCCTCGACGCTGTTGAGGTAGACCATGAAGGTCCAGGTACGCTGGCCCGCGACCGCGCAGTACTTCTCGAACTCCGGTCCACGCGGCTCGAAGTAGTCGGTGTGGGCCTTGAACTCCTGTCCGACTTCGTAGCGCTGGCCTTGCAGGGGTTCGGCGTGGGCGGGGTCGATACCCGAGTATTCCGCGATCCGGGCCGCGAGCGCTGCGACTTCGGGGTCGTCGCGCGACAGATCGCAGGTCGAGCTGGTGCGGAACACGTCATCGCCGTTGTAGTCGGCTACCGTCGAGGGTCGGTGTTCGGCCTCGATTTTGGCGATCAGGCGCTCGCACAGTTCGGCTGAGATGAATTCGCGCGCGACGAACATGTCGATTCTCGGGGAGGGCACGCGCTGCACGCCCGGATGCGACTGCAGAACTTCGCCCGGTGATTCGTGGACCTTTGTCATACCCGGCTTCTAGCCCCGGCCCGTGCCCGTGAAAATCGCACGAGTTTGGCTGAAGGTGACTTTTTTGCTTGGCAAGCCTGCCGCTCTCGTGCAAAGGCGCGCTCCCGCACCGATGACGCTTCGACGTTACCCCGGTGCGATAGGTCGGCAGGCCCGAAAGGGCCTTCAAGCGACATGTGGCGATTGTAGCTCAGTTGGTCAGAGCGCCGGTTTGTGGTACCGGAGGTCGTGGGTTCGAACCCCATCAATCGCCCCACTTTTCCCATTCTATCCGGTTTTTGCGTGTTCTGTTCGGATTTCGCACGCGCACCTCGTCCTTTGGGTCAGACCACGGGTGAAAACCGTGCGGCTTTGACATGAGTCACTTGCTCCTTGCGCGGGCCTGACTAGAAGTTGCGCCTATGCATGGCTTTGCCAATCCGGCCCGTTTCCTCAAAATCGCTCGCTGGCTCATGCCCCTGTGCATGATCGCGGGCTGCGTGATCGCCCTTGCCGCGCTTGGCTGGGGCCTCTTCCTTGCGCCTGCCGAAAAGCTGCAGGGCGAGACGGTGCGTATCGTCTACCTGCACGTGCCCGCCGCCTGGCTGGGCATGGCCGGGTGGATGGGCATTGCCGGCGCGAGCTTCACCCAGCTCGTCTGGCGCCATCCGCTCGCCGGTATCGCCGCGCGCGCCTGCGCGGTGCCCGGTGCGGTCTTTACTGCCGTCTGCCTCGTCACCGGCTCGCTTTGGGGCCGTCCGGCATGGGGCACCTGGTGGGTGTGGGACGGGCGCCTGACCTCGATGCTGGTGCTCCTGTTCCTCTATTTCGGGTGGATGGCGCTCGCGCAGGCGAGCGAGGCCAGCGACGCTGCGGAAGGCGAGAGCGGTTCGCTGGCGCCTGCGATCTTCGGGCTGGTCGGTGCGGTCAACATCCCCATCATCCACTATTCGGTGCTGTGGTGGAACAGCCAGCACCAGCCGCCCAGCATCACCATGGGCAAGTCGGCGATGTCGGGAGACTTCCTCTATCCGCTGCTCGCCGCGATGCTCGGTTTCACCCTTATTTTCGCCGGTGTCGTGCTGGCGCGCATGCGCGCGATCCTCGCCGACCGCCAGGCCGAGGCGCGCCTGCGCCGCAAGGCCATGGCCACCGGCTTTTCTCCGCGAGGTCAGGCCTGATGCGCGAAGCCATGGATCCCTGGACCTTCGTGGTCGCCTCCTACGTCATCGGGGTCGGCGCTACGGCCGCGATGGTCGCATGGTCGCTGCTTTCGATGAAGCGGGCCGAGAAACGCCGCGAGCAGGCAAGGAAGCGTTGAGATTATGGCCGTGAAGGCAAAGCACCAGCGGCTCGTGCTGCTCATCCTCGCCCTCGTCGTGCTGATCGGCGCAGGGCTGCTTGCGGCCTGGGCGCTGCGCAACCAGGCCAGCTATTTCTATGTGCCCAGCGAGATCGTCGCCGATCCGCCCGCGCCCGATCGCGGCGTACGCCTTGGCGGCATGGTCGAGAAGGACTCGATCCAGACCCAGGCCGATGGCGTGACCATCGCCTTCATCGTCGAGGACGGGAAAGCACGGGTGCCGGTCACCTTCAAGGGCATCGTGCCCTCGCTTTTCGTCGAGGGTTCAGGCGTCGTCGCCGAAGGGCGCATGGGCGCCGATGGCACTTTCGTCGCCGACAACCTGCTCGCCAAGCACGACGAGAACTACGTCCCGCGCGAGATGCAGGAAATGACCGGCAAGCAGGCCAGGCAGGTGGTGGCAGAGACCCAATGACCGCAGAAATCGGACTTGCCTCGCTCTGGCTGGCCGCTGCGCTGGCCGCCCTGCAGCTTTTTGCCGGCGCCATGGGGCTTACCCGCAAGGGCGAGACGTTCGCTGCGCTGGTGCGTCCGGTTGCGGTCGTGCAGGGCCTGCTCGCGCTGCTCGCCTTCGCCTGCCTGATCCGTCTCTTCGCGGTGACCGATCTGTCGGTCAAGCTGGTCGCGCTCAACTCGCACTCGCTCAAGCCGCTGGTCTTCAAGATCGCGGCCTCCTGGGGCAATCACGAGGGCTCGATGCTGCTGTGGGTGACGGTCATGGGCCTTGCCGGCGGTTTCGTCGCGCTGGTCGAGCGCCGCTTGCCCGAGCGCACGATGCTCGCGACGCTTGCCGGGCAGGCCTTCGTCAGCCTTGGCTTCTACGGCTTCCTGCTTATCGCCTCGAACCCGTTCGAGCGGCTGAACCCGGTGCCGCGCGAAGGGCAGGGGCTCAACCCCTTGCTGCAGGACCTCGGGCTCGCGTTCCACCCACCCACGCTTTACCTCGGCTACGTCGGGCTCTCGATCGCGTTCAGTTTCGCCATCGGCGCGCTCGTCACGCGCGAGGTCGGCCCGGCCTTCGCCCGCGCGATGCGGCCCTGGGTGCTGGGCGCCTGGATCTTCCTGACGCTGGGCATCACTGCCGGCTCCTATTGGGCCTATTACGAGCTGGGCTGGGGTGGCTGGTGGTTCTGGGACCCGGTCGAGAACGCCTCGCTCATGCCCTGGCTCGCCGCGACCGCGCTGCTGCACTCGGTCAGCGTGCTTGCCGCGCGCGACGCGCTGCGCACCTGGACCGTGATGCTGGGCGTCGTCGCCTTCTCGATGTCGATGATCGGCACCTTCCTCGTGCGCTCGGGCATTCTCACTAGCGTCCACGCCTTCGCCGTCGATCCCGAGCGCGGGACCTTCATCCTCGCGCTGCTCGCGATCAACATCGGCGGCGCGCTGACGCTCTTCGCGATCCGCGCGGCAACGGTGAGCGAGGGCGAGCGCTTTGCCTTCCTAAGCCGCGAGGGCGCGCTGGTGTTCAACAACGTCATGCTCTCGGCGATCCTGGGCATCGTGCTGTTCGGCACGCTCTACCCGCTGCTCGCCGAGGCGATGGGCGCGCAGGTCTCGGTGGGGCCGCCCTACTTCAACCCGATGAGCGCGCTCTTCGCGATCCCGATGCTGCTGGTGCTCGCGGTCGGACCGCTGCTGCGCTGGAAGCGCGACCGCTTCGAGCGGGTCGGGCGCGCGCTCGTGATACCCGCCATGCTGGTGGTGGTGGCCGGGATCGCGCTGGTCGTCATGGGCGGCGTCGCGCTGCTGCCGTTCCTCGGCCTCGTGCTGGGCATCGGTCTCGCCGTCGCGAGCTTCATGCCGCTGCGCTCTCGCAACCTGCGCCGCTTGCCGCTCGCGGTCTGGGGCATGGTCTTCGCGCATTTCGGTATTGCCGTGACGCTGATCGGGATGAGCAGCGAGAGCGCCTTCTCGACCGAAAAGCTGGTCGCGGTGAAAGTCGGTGAGACCACGCATGTCGGCCCCTGGGGCGTCAAGCTCGAGCGGGTCGAGCCTGCCGCGGGCCCCAACTGGACCGCGCTCGAGGCGCGCCTGCTGGTCCGCTACGGCCCGGATGGCGACGTCACGCGCATGCTGCCGCAGGCGCGCAGCTTCTGGGCGCCGCCGCAGCAGACCAGCGAATCGGCGCTGCTGACGCGCTGGAACGGGCAGCTCTACGCGGTGCTCGGCGGTGAGGGCGCGGACGGTCGCTGGCAGCTGCGGCTCTGGTGGAAACCGCTGGTGACCCTGATCTGGATCGGCGGCCTGCTGATCGGCTTCGGCGGTCTGCTCGCGCTCATCGGCCGCGTCGTTGCCGACCTTAGGCGTATCTCGCTGCAAGGCCGGATCGCCTGGCGCAAGGACGGCATGAGCAAGCTGCGCGAGGGCGAGCGATGAGCACGCAGGACACCAGGCACCGCGCCCCGCGCTGGGCGATCTGGCTGCCGCTGGCGCTGTTCGGGCTCTTCACCGCGCTGGTGCTCGTGGGCCTGCTGCGTCCCGCCGACCGCACCGTGGTCAGCGCGCTCGTCGGCAAGCCGATGCCGCAATTCAAGTTGCCCGCAGCACTGCCCGATCGTCCCGGTCTCGACAGCGCGGACTTCGCCAAGGGCAGTCCCCGGCTGGTCAACATCTTCGCCAGCTGGTGCATTCCCTGCCGGGTCGAGGCCCCGCAGCTGGGTGCGCTCGCCAAGGCGGGCGTGCGGATCGAGGGCATTTCGGTGCGCGATTCGACCGAGAACCTGCGCGCCTTCCTCTCGCAGAACGGCGACCCCTTTGCGGCCATTGGCGCCGACGACGACGGTCAGGTCCAGCTCGCGCTCGGTTCCTCGGGCGTGCCCGAGACTTACGTCGTCGATGGCAAGGGTCTGATCCGCTACCAGCACGTCGGCGAGATTCGCCCCGAGGACGTGCCGCTGATCCTCGAGAAGCTGAAGGAGGCCGGACAATGACACGGCTTGGACTTCACCTTGCATCGCTGATGCTGAGCCTCGCGCTCGTCCCGGCCCCGCTTCAGGCGCAGGAGGAGCAGTCGACCGCGCCTTATGCCTATCGCCAGCTCGACGATCCGGCGAAGGAGCGTCAGGCGATGGACCTCATGGAGACGCTGCGCTGTCTGCAGTGTCAGGGCCAGTCGATCGCCGACTCGGACGCGCCCATCGCGGGCTCGATGCGCAGCCTCGTGCGCGAGCGCATCGCACGCGGGGAAAGCCCCGAGGACATCCGCAGCTGGCTGATCGAGCGTTACGGCGACTACGTCAGCTACGCGCCGCAGCTGACCGCGCTGACATGGCCGCTCTTCGTGGTGCCTGCGGTCTTCGTCCTGCTCGCGCTGCTTTTGCTGCGTCGCCGCTTCGCCGGTTCGCGCACGCTTCGCGCGCAGGACTCCGTCCAGATTGACGACGCAGACGAAGAGGAGGGCCGGCCATGACCTGGATCGTGATCGCGGTGCTCGCGCTGCTGGTCTTCCTTCTCGCCATCTTCCTGTTCAAGGTGCCGGCAGGCGCGCGCGAGGCTCTTGCCGCGACGCTGCTGCTCGGTATCGCCGGCTATGCGCTCCAGGGCTCGCCGGGGCAGGTGGGCTCGCCCAAGGCGGCAGCACCCGATTCGCCGGAGGCCTCGGCGCTGCTGGTCGATGCGCGCGCGCAGATCAGCAACAGTACCATCCCGCCGACCAATCGCTGGGTCATCATTGCCGATGGCCTTTCGCGCAACGGACAGAACGCCGCTGCCGCGCAGATTCTGCGCTCTGCGGTCGACGAGGACCCGAAGAATGCGGAGGCCTGGCTCGCCATGGCCAATGGCCTCGTCGCCCATGCCGACGGCACGCTTACGCCTGCGGCCCGCTACGCCTACGAGCGTGCGGCCAAGGCTGACGACAAGGCTCCGGGCCCGCCATTCTTCCTTGGTCTCGCGCAGGCACAATCGGGCGAGTTTCTGGAGGCTCGCAAGCTCTGGGCGGGCCTGCTCGAGGACGCGAAGCCCGATGCGCGCTGGCGTCCGGTGGTTGAGGCGGAACTCGCGCGGCTCGATGCGTTTATCGAGGCCAACGGCATGCGTGGTGAAGCAGCGCCGACGCCCGCAGGAGCAGGCGGAGCGGCAGGCGCGGATAAGATGTCCGGGGCGAACGAGGTCACGCCCTCCGTTGCAGGCCCTGCAACTGGCCCATCGCGGGGCGAAGGCGGGAGCTGAGCAAAGTTGCTAGCCCTAACGCTAGCTGCTAACGGCCACAGCCTTGCCGCAGATGCGAGACAGGGGTCTCCATCCATGACGGGACGCGCGAATGAGTGATGCAACTTCGGTAACGTCCGATGCCGCTGGCCCGGCTAATCCGGAAGGCGAGGACAAGCGCCTCGTCGGAGCGGGCGCGGGCAACGGTCATGGAGGCGGGCACGGTTCCGGCAAGATCGCCAAGCTGGCCTTCGGCGCGGTCGGTGTCGTCTTCGGCGATATCGGTACCAGCCCGATCTACGCTTTCCGCGAAACCTTTGTCGGCCCGCACCCGCTGGCTATCGACGAGCTGCATATTCTCGGCGTCGTCAGCCTGATCTTCTGGTCGATGACGCTGGTCGTCTCGATCCAGTACGTCGGCATCCTCATGCGCGCGGACAATAAGGGGCAGGGCGGCAGCCTGGCTCTCGTCGCGCTGATCTCGGGATCGATCCGCAAGTCGGGTTATGGCGGCCTGATCGTCATGCTCGGCGTGTTCGCGACCGCGCTGTTCTACGGCGATTCGATGATCACGCCCGCGGTCTCGGTGCTTTCCGCGGTCGAGGGCCTGACCGTCGTGCAGTCCGACCTGCAGCCCTTCGTCATGCCGATCGCGTTGATCCTGCTGGTTGGCCTTTTCGTCCTTCAGAAGAGCGGAACGGCGAAAGTCGGTGCGCTGTTCGCGCCGGTCATGGTGACCTATTTCTCGATTCTCGCGATCCTTGGCCTCTACCATTTGGTGCAGATGCCCGAGGTGCTCGTCGCGCTGAACCCGTGGTACGCGATCCAGTTCTTCCTCACCGACAAGGTGCTCGGCTTCCTTGCACTGGGTTCGGTCGTGCTGGCGGTGACCGGCGCAGAGGCGCTCTATTCGGACATGGGCCATTTCGGACGTGGCCCGATGCGCCTGTCCTGGTTCGGCTTCGTCATGCCGTGCCTGCTGATCAACTATTTCGGCCAGGCCGCGATGATCCTCAGTCTCGACGATGCGCAGCAGGCGCTGGCGATGGAGAACCCGTTCTTCAACCTCGCACCCGAGAGCCTGCGCCTGCCGCTCGTGATCCTCGTCAGCTGCGCCGCCTTCATCGCCAGTCAGGCCGTGATTTCGGGCGCCTTCTCGATCACGCATCAGGCGATGCAGCTGGGCTTCATCCCGCGCCTGTCGACCCGCCACACCTCCGAGCACGAGGTCGGCCAGATCTACATTCCCTTCGTCAACTGGGCGCTGATGACCGGCGTGATCGTGCTGGTGCTGGTGTTCGAGAACTCGTCGAACCTCGCCTCGGCCTACGGTATCGCGGTGACGGGTGCGATGCTCATCGACACCTGCCTGATGAGTGTGCTGCTGATCGTGCTGTGGCGCTGGAAGCCTTGGCTGGCGATCCCGGTCATCGTCACCTTCTTCGTGGTCGACGGTGCCTACTTCGCCGCGAACGCGACCAAGATTCCCGATGGCGGCTGGTTCCCGCTGCTGATCGGCGGTGTGGCCTTCACCCTGCTCACGACCTGGAACAAGGGCCGCCGCCTCATGCGCGACCGCATGACCGAGGCCGCGCTGCCGCTCAACGTCTTTGCCAAGAGCGCGCACGGCAGTGCCGCGCGGGTTCCCGGCACGGCGATCTTCATGGCTTCCAGCAACGTCGGCGTGCCTTCGGCGCTGCTGCACAACATCAAGCACAACAAGGTGCTCCACGAGCGCGTGGTCGTCCTCACCGTCGAGGTTCAGGACGTGCCTTATGTCGAATCGGGCGAGCGCTATTCGGTCTCGGACCTCGGACAGGGCTTCTACCGCATGACGCTGCGCTACGGCTTCATGGAGGAGACCGACGTGCCCTCCGCGCTGGCGCATAACCAGATGTGCGGTGCGCCCTTCGAGATGATGAAGACCAGCTTCTTCCTCTCGCGCCAGACGCTCGTCGCTTCCGAAAAGCCGGGCATGGCAATCTGGCGCGAGAAGCTCTTCGCGTGGATGATGCGCAATGCCGCAAGCGCGATGGAGTTCTTCCGCCTGCCCACCAACCGCGTCGTCGAACTGGGCAGCCAGCTCGAAATCTGACCGCGCCCAGCGCCGCGCCGCTTGCCTTTGCGTGCCGGAGGCTGGTTCAGCCGCCCACGGCGCGCAGCTTGGCGCGCATGTCGGCGAAGGTCAGGCGCGTATCCACCCGTGTATAGACCCGCATGGGGCGTCCGTCGGGCCGCGCCCCGTAGAGGCCGTTGTCGTCGATGCGCGGGGTCGGCATGGCCACATAGGACGAGGATGAGGGATCGGCCTCGAACGAGGACTGGAGGGCGGTGAGCGTGACGAGCGGATTGTCGCCGAGCACATAGGTTTCGCCTAGCCCCGGTTTCTCACCCTTGGTCGCCTCTTCGTAGAAACGGTTCACATGAGCGATCTTGTCGCACAGATAGGCTCCGATAGGACCTCCGCGCGCCAGTTCGTCGAGCTCTGCGTAACTGAAGAGCGTCTGGCGATAGGCGTCGCGCGGAACCTGCCAGATTTCGATGTCCGATTCGTTGAAGACGACCTGCGCGGCCTCGGTGTCGATCGTGAGGTTGTACTCGCTGCGCGTGCCGCCCGGAGGCATGGCCCCGAGCCCGGCATGTTCGCTGCCGCCGATCCAGACCAGCTTCAGCCGCTTGCCGATGCGCGGTTCCTTGCGCCAGGCAAGCGCGAGTTCGGTGAGCCCGGCACCGGCGGCGTAGAACAGAGGCAGGTCGGTGTCCTCGCGCATCGCTTCGCGGATGATCGCGTCGGTGGCGGGGCTCGTGTCAGGACCTGCGCTGTTCATCGCCCGTTCGCTGCCAGCGACAATCGGTGACGTGGCCTCGTAATCCGGGATCATCGCAAGGAGTTCGCGCGCGCGCCTCGCGCCGTCAGCGGCGACCTTGGCGTCATCGTACCACACCTCGCCGGGATGCAGGTGGCTGGCGATGATCAGTGGGATTTCGACCGAGGGGCTGAGTGCGTGCTGGAGCAGTTGGAACAGCCCGTCCGGATCGCCTGCGAAGTCGTTGTCGACCAAGACGCGCATGCGCGGCTGTACGATGGCCCGCAGCGATGGAACCGAGGCGGATGCAGCGCGGGCGCCGACAAGGGCGCCCAAAAGCGAGGCCGTCAGCAATGTCGAGGCCTTGCGGCGCGTGAGCTTCGTCTCGATCATGATCGGCACCTCGTGTTCAACCTCGCAATGTAACCGTTATCATAACGGCCTGCGAGGCGATCACAAGATGCCGAAAGGCTGATCGCGCCTTCAGTCGTGCGGCGGGTTCTCGATCAGCTCTTCCTTGGCGTCCTCGCCCATGCCGTGGCGCATGACCATCGGCAGCTGCGCGAAAGTGAACACGAACGAGAGCACCGTGAAGCCCCATAGCTTGGCCTGAAGCCAGGCATCGAAGCTGACGGTGAAGACCAGCACGGTGTTGATCACCGCGAGCAGCGCGAAGAACCAGGCCCAGTTGCGCGAGAGCTTCATCCAGCCGGTCTCGTCGAGCCCCTCGAAGGCCGATTGCAGCAGGTACTTGAGCATGGGCTTGCCGCGCGCGAGGCCGATGAACAGGACAGCCGAGAACATCAGGTAGACCGCGGTCGGCTTCATCTGGATATAGATCGCCTCGCGGAAGATCACGGTCAGCGCGCCAAAGCCCATGATCAGCGCCGTGGTCAGCCAGAGCATCGGCGAGATCTTGCCCAGCCGCCATTTGGAGAGAATCAGCGCAACGACCGTCGCGCCCATGAAGGCGATGGTGCCCTTGATCACCGCTGCGACGGTACCGAGGGTGTCGTTCGCCTCGGCGGGCGAATAGTGCCGGTAGGCGAGGAAGAAGACGAGCAGCGGGCCGAAGTCGACGACGAGGTTGACCCAGCTCGACTTGGGCTTGTCCTTGGCGGTTTCGGGAGCGTCGCCGTTGCGGGGCTTAGTGTTCATCACGCGATCCCCGCGATGACCCGGGCGAGAAGGTCCGGGTTGAAGGGCCTGAGGTCGTCGATCTTTTCGCCGACGCCAATGGCATGGATGGGCAGGCCGTACTGTTCGGCCGCGGCGACGAGCACGCCGCCGCGCGCGGTGCCGTCGAGCTTGGTCATGATCAATCCGGTGACGCCCGCGACTTCCTTGAAGATCTCGATCTGCGAGAGTGCGTTCTGCCCGTTGGTGGCATCGAGCACGAGCACCACGTCGTGCGGAGCCTCGGGGTTGAGGCGGCCGAGCACGCGGCGGATCTTGGCGAGCTCGTCCATCAGCTCGCGCTTGTTCTGGAGGCGCCCGGCGGTGTCGACGATGAGCACGTCGGTGCCGTCGTCGGTTGCCGCCTTGACCGCGTCGAACACCACCGAGGCGGGATCGCCACCCTCGGGGCCCTTGACGATGGGCACGTCGAGCCGCTCGGCCCAGACGCCCAGCTGGCCGATCGCGGCGGCGCGGAAAGTGTCGCCCGCCGCCAGCATCACCGCATAGTCCTGCTCCTGGAAGAGGTGCGCGAGCTTGGCGATGGTGGTGGTCTTGCCCGAGCCGTTGACGCCGATGGTGAGGATCACCTGCGGACGCGGGAAGGCCACGATGTCGAGCGGCTTGGCGACCGGGCGCAGGATATCGGCGATCTCGCGGGCGACCACTTCCATGATCGCACGCTCGTCGCCGCTGTCGATCTCGCCGCGCTCGAAGCGCTCTTGTGCCAGACGCTCGCGAATGCGGGCGGCAGCACGCGGGCCGAGATCGGACATGATCAGCGCATCCTCGATCTCGTCGAGCTGCGCATCGTCGAGCCGCGACTTGCCGACGATGCCGGACAGGTTGCCGGTCAGCCGCTCGGAGGTCTTGCGAAAGCCGCCGAAGAGGCGCTCCGACCAGTCGCCGCCCGGTGCCTGCGCGCCCGTGCCCAGAGCCTGGTTGTCGTCACTCATGTTTCCAGTATTCCTTCGACTGCCCCCTGCGGCACGACCTCGAGGAGGGTGCCCGGGACGGTATCTGCGGGAAGGCGCACCCGCGCGTAGTTCGGCGCGTGGCCGGTTCCGCCTCTTTCGGCGAGCACCCATAGCGGCTGGCCTACCTGCGCGGCAAGCCAGAGCTCGCGCTGATCCGCGATTGCCTCGCGCAATTCGCGTGCACGGCGCCGGATCACCTCGCCATCGACCTGCGGCATGCGTGCGGCAGGCGTTGCGGGGCGCGGCGAATAAGGAAAGACGTGGCCGTGGACCACCGGCAGCGCAGCGATGATCGAGAGGTTGTCGCGGTGCGCGGCCTCGTCCTCGGTGGGAAAACCGGCGATCAGATCGGCGCCCACCGCGATTTCCGGGCGCCGATCGTGCAGGCGCGCGACGAGCGCCATGGCATCGCTGCGCGAATGGCGCCGCTTCATGCGCTTGAGGATGAGGTCGTTGCCGTGCTGGAGCGAGAGGTGGACATGCGGCATCACCCGCGTCTCGCCCGCGAGCAGCTCGAACAGGCGTTCGTCGACCTCGGCCCCGTCGATGGAGGAAAGGCGCAGGCGTGCAAGCGCCGGGAAACGCGCGAGGATCGCTTCGCATAGCACGCCCAGCGCCGGGGCATCGGGCAGGTCTGCCCCCCATGACGTGAGATCGACGCCGGTGAGCACGATCTCGGCGACGCCCGCCTCGAGGTGTACCGCGACATCGCCGAGAACCTCAGCGATGGTGCGCGAGCGGCTGGGGCCGCGCCCTTGTGGGATGACGCAGAAGGTGCAGGCGTGATCGCACCCGTTCTGAACCTGCACGAAGCCGCGCGTATAGCCACGCCGCTGCCTGGCCGGAGGGGCGGCGGGCACGTTCCAGGCGCGCGGGTCGAGCTTGGCGGTGTTGGCGACGAGGCCGTCGACCTCGGGCATGGCCGCGAGGGCTTCGCGCTCTACCTCGGCGGCGCAGCCGGTGACGAGGAGACGCGCTTCGGGGTGCGCGCGCCGGGCCTTGCGGATCGCCTGGCGGGTCTGGCGGACGGCCTCGGCAGTCACCGCGCACGAGTTGATGACGACGAGGTTTTCGGCGCCGCCGAGCAACCCGCGCAGTTCCTCGCTTTCGGAAATGTTGAGGCGGCAGCCGAGCGAATGGACTTCGAGGGTCATTGCCCGAAATTCCTCACTGCTGCGGACCGAAGTCCCCGACCTCGAAGCTGCCGCGGAAGCTCTCGGTGGCCGGGCCGGTCATGACGATGACCTCGTCCTCGCGCCACTCGATCACCAGCGGACCGCCGGGCAGGGTGACACGCACGCGGCGGTCGACCAGCCCGCGCTTCATCGCGCCGATGGCGGTGGCGCAGGCACCGGTGCCGCAGGCGCGGGTCAGCCCCGCACCGCGCTCCCACACGCGCAGCGTGATCGCGTCGCGCGCCGTGATGGCGGCGACGTTGACGTTGATGCGCTCGGGGAAGATCGGGTCGTTCTCGACCAGCGGGCCGAGCCGCTCCATGGCGATCGCGTAAGGATCCTCGACGAAGAAGATCGCGTGCGGATTGCCGACGTTGACCGCGATCGGGTTGACCAGTTCCTCCCAGGCCACCGGCATCGCATGGGTGTCCATCGGATAGGCGAGGGGGATCGCGTTCCAGTCGAAGCGCGGCTTGCCCATCTCGACCGAGATGCCGGCCTCGCACGGGCTGGCGGAAAGGAGTCCGGCGACGGTCTCGATGGAGATCGCGCGGCCTACCAGCAGGCCGACGGCGCGGGTGGCATTGCCGCAGGCCTCGACCTCGCTGCCATCGCAATTGAAGATGCGCATGCGCAGGTCCGCGGCGAGCGAGGGTTCGAGCACGATCAGCTGGTCGCAACCGATCCCGGTACGCCGGTCGGCAAGCGCGGCGGCAAGGCTGGCGTCCATCCGGGGCAGGCTCTGGTCGCGCCCGTCGAGCACGACGAAATCGTTGCCCAGGCCATGCATCTTGGTGAAGTCGATCCGCATGGCTCGCGATCTAGGTGCTGCGGGCTGCCAGGTCCAGTAATTGTGTGCGCCGGGGCACCGTTCAGGCGCGGCGAGCCTCGAGTTTGGCCTGCTCGGCGCAGATCGCTTCGCCGGTCACGGGCAGGGACGTTGCCGAAAGGGCGATGGGGCTTTCGCCGGAACCTTGCCGAGCAAGTGCTGCATCGCTGAGCCATTCGCCGAGCTGTCCGGCGGGGCGCGGCTGGCCGTAGAGGTAGCCCTGTCCCTTGAGATCGCCGTATTGCATGAGGTGTTCGAGCACGTCGGCGGTCTCGATGCCCTCGGCGGTGATCGGCAGGTTGAGCCCCTTGCCGAGCAGCGCAAGCGAATGGACGATGGCGGCGTTGTCCGCATCGCTGCCCACGCTGGTGACGTAGCTGCGGTCGATCTTGATGCGATCGAAGGGTAGCGAGCGCAGCTGCGCGAGCGAATTGTAGCCGGTGCCGAAATCGTCGAGCGTGACCCGGATGCCCTGGTTCTTGAGACTGGTGAGCAGCGAGCGCACTTGCGTCAGGTTCTGGTGCAGGCAGCTCTCGGTAATCTCGATCTCGAGCCGCTCGGGCGGGAAATTGGCTTCGACCAGCAGCTTCAGGAGCTTTTGCGCGAACCAGGGATCGCGCAGCTGCATCGGCGAGATGTTGACCGCGAGGCTGAGCGAGGGGTCCCATTCGCGCGCATCCTCGAGCGCCTGGCGGATCACGAGTTCGGAGAGCTCGGCAATGGCGCCGATGTCCTCGGCGATGGGAATGAAGATCTCGGGCGAGACGAGGCCGAGCGTGGGCGATTTCCAGCGCGCGAGCATTTCGAAGCCGGTCAGCTTTCCGGTCTGCAGGTCGATCTGGCGTTCGTAGAAGGGCACGAACTCGCGCTTGCGCATGCCTTCGCGGATCTGGTTCTCGAACTGGGTGCGAAAGCGCATCTCTTCGCCCATCTGCGGGTCGAACCAGTCGAAGCTGTTCCGCCCGCGATGCTTGGCATGGTACATCGCCACGTCCGCTTCCTCGAGCATCGCGTGTGCGCTCACCGGGCGTCCGGCAATGCCCGGCTTGTCCGAACGGGAAAGGCCGATCGAGGCGGTGACCTCGACGGTGACCGTACCGGCACGGGCGGTCCGGCCGATCTGGGTCAGCAAGGTCTCGGCAAGGCGGTCGACCTGTTCGCGGTTACCCGGTTCGAAGGGTACGGCCAGCGCGAACTCGTCGCCGCCGATACGGCTCATGGCGCTGCCCACGGGGACGATACGGGCGATGCGCTCGGCGCATTCGCGCAGCAGTTCGTCGCCGGCGCTATGGCCGTTGTAGTCGTTGACCAGCTTGAAGTTGTCGAGATCGATCATCACGAAGGCGACGGCACGGTCTGCCTTGTGTGCCTCGGCTACGAGCTCCTCGGCGCGCGCGTGGAAGCTGCGGCGGTTGAGGAAGCCGGTCAGCGGGTCGGTCTCGGCGAGGTGTCGTGCGTCGGCTTCGGCCTTCATGCGCTCGACCAGTTCCTGGCTGAGCTGGCGATAGCGGCTCCACCCGAAGATGATGATCGCGATGTTGAGAACGAAGGCATTGACGATGAAGCGGTCGGGGCCGGGGCCATGTCCCATCCAAGAGGCGACGATGTCGGGGCCGATTGCCGAGCCGGTCGCGATGAACAGCAGGATCGAGGCCGTGACGATGCCCAGCGCGACCACATCGAACGGGCGTGTGCCCTCGATGCGTGTCGACCCGTTTGTCGCTGTCATGGCAGTGCCCGGCACCCGTGTCCCTTTCCGTGTCCCCGGTATGTCCACTAGTGCTCAGCTCTGAAATTTTCGTTAAGTGAGTAACCCTAGATACTATCCCGGGGCCCACAAACGCCAACGGGAGGGCACATCGCTGCACCCTCCCGCATCGCATTCGAACAGGCCGGAGTTCGGCTGGATCAGGCGATAAGGCCAATCTCGCGCAGGCGCTCGTTGAGATAGTCGTCCGCGGTGATCGAGACCGGGTAGCGGTCCGGGTTCTCCTCGGAGATGCACTGCGGCAGCGTGACGAAGGGGAAGTCCGAGCGCAGGTGCAGGAAAAACGGCATCGAGTAGCGGCTGAAACCGGCGCGTGCGCCTTCGGGATTGCGCACACGGTGCGTGGTCGAGGGCAGCACGTGGTTGCTCAGGCGTTGCAGCATGTCGCCGATGTTGATCACCAGCGCGCCTTCGGGCGGAGCGACCGAGAGCCATTCGCCGTTCTTGCCGAGCAGTTCGAGGCCTGCCTCTTCCGCGCCGAGCAGCAGGGTGATGAGGTTGATGTCCTCGTGCGCACCGGCACGGATCGCGCCGCCCGCGCCTTCGCCGACCGGGGGATAGTGCAGCAGGCGCAGGACCGAGTTGCCGTCCTCGATCGCGGGATCGAACCACTTTTCATCGAGGCCGAGGTCGATGGCGATTGCCGAGAGAATCTGCGCGCCGACTTCGTCGAAGCGGCGATAGAGCTGCTTGAAGGTTTCCTCGAAGCCCTCGATCTCGGCAGGCCAGACGTTGGGGGCCATGGACTCGGCGAGCGGCGAGCCTTCGGGCAGGTCGCGGCCGACGTGCCAGAATTCCTTGAGGTCCTTCTCGGTCGCGCCCTTGGCGACTTCGGTCTTGAACGGGGTGTAGCCGCGCGCACCGCCCTTACCCGCGAGGTGGTAGTGCATCTTGGTCTCGACCGGCAGCTCGAAGAAAGCGCGGGTGAGTTCCCAGGCGCGATCGATCAGCGCCTGGTCGATGCCGTGGTCGCGCACCATCGCGAAGCCGAATGTGCGAAAGCTCTCGCCGATGCGGGCGGGGAGGTCGGCGCGGTCGTCCTCGAGCGAGAGAACGGGAATCCGGGCCAGGTCGATCTGGTCTTGAGCCATCTTTGATGCATTCCGTACTGAATCGTTTATGCGCCCCCCATAGAGGCTTTTGGCTCTCCAGTCGAAACCCAATGATGCCGAATTGCAAAGGTGAACAATGGCAAAGCGCTACTGGCTGATGAAATCCGAACCCGACGCCTACGGCTGGGACGATCTGGTCAAGCAGGGCGAGGGCACCTGGGACGGCGTGCGCAATCACCGGGCCGCCAACAACCTGCGCGCGATGGAGGTGGGCGACGAGGCGTTCTTCTACCACTCGAACATCGGCCTTGCGGTCGTCGGCATCATGGAAGTGAGCGAGGCGGGGCTGATCGACCCGACCGACCCCGAGGGCAAGTGGGCCGCGGTCAAGGTCACGCCGGTGCGCAAGCTCAAGCGGGCGGTCACGCTCAAGCAGATCAAGGCCGATCCCGCGCTCGCCGATATCGAGATCGTGAAACAGTCGCGCCTCTCGGTGGCAGAGATCAGGCCCGAGGAATGGGCCCGCATCATCGAGATGGCGGGCGGCTGAGTTCAAAAGGCAGCAGTGCTGCCGGTTTCGTCGCTGGGGTGGCACAGCTTGCCGCGCGACGGTGCGGTGCTGCAACTTTTTCCCGGTGTTCTACGTTGGTTCTTGTGAAGGCGCGATGATTTCGACACCGCGTTTAACAAAGAAATCAAGGAGATATCATCATGGGTGAGCTCAAGGACAAGGTGAAGGGCCTCAGCAACGAAGCCGCTGGCAACGTCAAGCAGGCACTCGGCGATGCGCGCAACGATCCCGAGCAGAAGGCCGAAGGCATTGCTCAGGAACGCAAGGGCGAAGCTCAGCAGGGCATGGGCAAGGTCAAGGGCGCTCTCGGCGACAAGGTCTGACCACACACATTGCTTCGGCGGTACCTTGTGACTGCCGGAACACGACAGAAGGGCTGCCTTATGGCGGCCCTTTTTTGTGGTCGGTGCTGGCGCTCGGCGCACTGTCTGGAGCGAGGCCTTCGCCCCATCGAATCACCTTCACGTCCCACTATGGGAACTCCCTGAGATCCGGCTGGTTGAGTGGTAAATAATCACTTAACGTCGGAGGCATGAGGAAGATGAAGCGCAGAGCACTCGTTCTTAGCAACGAATCCGCCGGCCACTGGTTGCGTCGTTCGCTCCCGGCCCATGTCCTGCATGTCTCTAGCGCCGAGCGCGAGGCCGTCGCAGGCGCCGCGCTCGCCGATACGAAGGCGGCACAGGCCTGGAAGATGAGTGGTGGCGACTGGAAGAGTTTCGCGACGAGCTACAGCGCCTGTCTCGTGGCCATCCTGACTTTCATCATGTGATCGCGGCGTCGACTGCAGAGACGAGAAAGGGGAGCACTTGGCTCCCCTTTTTTGTGGGCGCGGCAGATGCAGTCGGGGGACGTCGTTCAGCCTGCCAGCTTCTCGGCACGGTAGAGGCGGTATCCCAGCCATGCCGATGCGAGGCAGCTACCCGCAACGACCAGCAACTGCTTGACGAGCGGCATGCCGAACTGGCTGAGCGCCATGGCGACGCCTGCGCCCACCACCATTGCGCCCGAATTGACGATGTTATTCGCTGCAATCGTGCGCGCGGTCTGCGACTTCTCGACGAAAGTGGTGAGAAAGGCATAGAGCGGCACCACGAACATGCCCCCCGCAACCGCCACGCCCAGCAGCGTGAGCATCAGCGGGATCGCCATCGGCTGGACCATGAAGGTCGCGACGTCCATCAGCTCCTTGGGCCCCGAATATGGCGGCCAGTTCTCGCAGACGAGCTCGAAGGCGAGCAGGAACAGGCCCATCGCGATCACCGAGACCGGCGAGTAGCGCGCCGAGACCTTGCCCTTGAGCAGGGCATTGATCACGACCGAGCCGATCGCGACGCCGATCGAGAAGATCACGAGGAACAGGCTCGCCACTTCCTTGGCGGCGAGCAGGATGTTCTTGGCGAGCGGCGGGAACTGGATGAACAGGATCGTGCCGATCGCCCAGAAGAAGCTGATCGAGCCAACCGCGAGGAATATGCGCTTGTCCTTCATCGTTGCGCGCACCAGCCGCACCGGGGCGCGCAGCAGGTGCTTGTCGAGCGGCTCGACCTTGCCCATGGGCGGTGCGGCAGGCACGCTGCGGCCCGAGACATAGCCGATCACCGCGACGACGATGACGCCGATTGCTGCGGCATCGACGCTGATCCAGCCTGCGACGATGGTGCCGGCCAGAACCGCAATATAGGTCCCCGCCTCGACGAGCCCGGTACCGGCGAGCACTTCGTCGTCCTCGAGGTGCTGGGGCAGGATCGCGTACTTGATCGGCCCGAAGAAGGTCGAGTGCACGCCCATCGCGAAGACCGCGAGCAGCAGCAGCGGGATCGCGACCGTGTGCAGCGCGATGCCTTTCCACGCCATCGCGAGCCCGAGCCCGCCGACGAGCATGATCGCGATCTCGCACAGCTTGATCACGCGGATGATCGCGGCCTTGTCGCGCATGTCGGCGAGCTGTCCGGCGAGTGCGGAGAACAGGAAGAAGGGGGCAACGAAGATCAGCGAGGCCAGCGCGCTGAAGCGGGCCTCGGCGGCCTCCGAATTGTAGACCGAATAGACCACGAAGAGGACCATCGCGTTCTTGAACAGGTTGTCGTTGAACGCGCCGAGAAGCTGGGTCACGAAAAGGGGCAGGAAGCGCCGCGAACGGATCAGTTTTGTCGATTGCGTCATGGAAAAAGCGCGTTGCGGTCCTCGCTCACGGGTCGCGCGGACCATTAATGCGCCGGGCGGAGGGCACAAGCCCTCATCTGGACTTTATTCCGACCCGTCTTCGCGGCTATGGGCAAGGCACATGCTGACCTTGCCGAACATCCTCACCCTTTCGCGAATTTTCACGGTACCGCTTCTGGCGTTCCTGCTGTGGTGGCCGAACTGGGAGTTCGGCTATGGACTGGCCTTCGGTCTCTACTGCCTGATGGGGATCACCGACTACTTCGACGGGTACCTCGCGCGCTCGAGTGGAACTGTCTCGAAACTTGGCATTTTCCTCGATCCGATTGCCGACAAGATCATGGTCGCGGCGGTGATCCTGGTGCTCACCGCGCAGGGTATCCTCCGCGGGCCCTACGTAGGCGACATGCACGTTATCGCCGGTCTGATCATTCTCGTGCGCGAGATCGCGGTCTCGGGCCTGCGCGAATTCCTTGGGCCGTTGCGAGTCTCGATCCCCGTCTCCAAGCTCGCCAAGTGGAAGACCACCTTCCAGATGGTCTCGCTCGGTGCCCTGATCCTCGGGCGGGCGATGCCCTGGTGGAACACGCCCTTCGGCGCGATCGAGATCAACATCCCGCACACGGTCGGCCTGACCACGCTGTGGGCTGCGGCGGTTCTCACGCTGATCACCGGCTGGGACTACCTTCGCGTCGGCCTCAAGCACATGGACTGAGCGCGCCGCGCTGCGTCTTTGGACCTGCGGTGATGCACGGTGCGCGCATTTGCTTGCGCTCGTTGCATTCGTGGCATGAGCCTTGCGCGACTATCTGCAGGAAAAGGCCTTGAACCGGCCTCGTTAGTGAAGCCGTGATGGAGACGATCATCAGCAGCGCCGCAACCCGCCAAGCCTCTCCACCTGCCGCGGACCTTCTCGGGCGCGGGGTGGTCATGGCGATGGCCGTTGCGGCAGGGCTCACCGTCGCCAACATCTACTACAACCAGCCGATGCTCGAGCGCATGCACGCCGACGTTGCGGGCGAGCTGGTGACTTACGTCCCGACCGCGACGCAGATCGGCTACGCGATCGGCCTGCTGTTTCTCGTGCCGCTGGGCGATCTCGTCGAGCGGCGCGGTCTCATCGTCGCGCAGTGTCTGGGCCTCGCGGTGGCGCTTGCCGCGGTCGCGCTGGCACCGACCGGCGCGCTGATCGTAGCGGCCTCGCTGCTGGTCGGGCTGATGGGCGCGGTGGCGCAGCAGATCATTCCGCTCGCCGCGAACCTGGCGCCGCCCGACAAGCGCGGGGGGATCGTCGGCACGGTCATGGCCGGGCTGCTTTGCGGCATCCTGCTCAGCCGCACGGTCGCGGGTGTCGTCGCCGAGCACTGGGGCTGGCGCGCGATGTTCTGGCTGGCGGTGCCGTTGGCGCTGCTCACCGCCTTGCTCGCAGCGCTCAGGCTGCCGCGCAGTGCGCCCGAGCGGACCGGGCACAGCTACATGGGCCTGCTGCGCTCGCTGCGGGGGTTGTGGCGCGAGTTTCCGCAATTGCGCATCGCCACCTGGATACAGTCGTGCCAGTTCGCGGCCTTCTCGGTGTTCTGGACGGTGCTTTCGCTCCGGCTCGAGGCGCGTTTCGAGCTGGGTCCTCAGGTCGCGGGACTGTTCGGCGTGCTCGGCGTCGTCGGCGTGCTCGCGGCGCCCATCGCGGGGCGCGTCGCCGATGCCGGGGGACCGCGCCGCGTGGTAGCCGCCGCCGCGGTGGTCACTCTTGCGTCGTGGGTGGTCTTCGGCCTGTGGGCTTCGATTGCCGGACTGGTGGTCGGCGTGCTGCTGCTCGACTTCGCGGTGCAGGGCAGTCAGGTCTCGAACCAGAGCATCATCTACGCGCTGCGCCCCGAGGCACGCTCGCGCATCAACACCGTCTACATGACCAGCATGTTCGTCGCCGGAGGCCTCGCCTCGGCAGGCGCGACCGCGGCATGGCACCTCTACGGTTGGACCGGGGTCAGCGCGCTGGGTCTCGCGGTGAGCCTTGCCGGACTTGCCCTGCAGCCGCTCAGCCTGCGCTCCGCGCGCAGGCTCTAGGCCAAGGGGCCTAGCCCGCGCGCAGTTCGTCGGCGAGCATGCGGAATTCGTCCGAGCGCGGCGAGTTCTTGCGCCAGACCAGCGCGATCTCGCGGTTGGCGTTGGGCGAGATCAGCGGGCGTGCGACGACGTTGGTACCGTTGAGGATGCCCGCATCGAGCGCCATTTCGGGCAGCATGGTCAGGCCAAGGCCATTGTCGACCATCTGCACCAGCGTGTGCAGCGAGGTGCCGATCATCGTCGCCGAGGCGCGCAGTTCGGAGCGGTTGCAGGCGGCCAGCGCGTGGTCCTTGAGGCAGTGCCCGTCCTCGAGCAGGAGCAGGCGGTGCTCGTCGATGATGTCGGGCCCGACTTCGGCGGGGGGATCGCGCGGATCGTCAGCGGGGAAGGCGACGAAGAAGGCGTCGAGCTCGATCGTCTCCTTCTCCACTTCGCCGGTCGCGTAGGGCAGGGCGAGCAGGACGCAGTCGGCGCGGCCGTGGTGCAGCGATTCGATCGCGTGCTGGCTGGGCTCCTCGCGCAGGAACAGCTTGAGGTTGGGCCGCTCGCGGCGCAGGCGCGGCAGCATGCGCGGAAGCAGGAACGGGGCGATCGTCGGGATCACGCTCATGCGCACTTCGCCCGAGAGCGGCTTGCCGCTCGACTGGACGAGGTCGGAGAGTTCCTCGGTCTCGCGCAGGATGCGGTGCGCCTTTTCCACCACGGCATTGCCGAGCGGGGTGAAGCGCACCGCGCGCTTGGTGCGTTCGACCAGCGTCACGTCGAGCAGCGTCTCAAGGTCGCGAAGACCCGCCGAGAGGGTCGACTGCGAGACGAAGCAGGCCTCGGCGGCGCGCCCGAAATGGCCGTGCTCGTGCAGCGCGACGAGGTATTGCAGCTGCTTGAGCGTCGGCTGGTAGATCGTCATGCGGTGGTTTCGGCGCCGTCGTCCGAACCGACAGCCGCGCTGTCGTCGAGTTCCGCCGGGGTATCGGCGAAGACGTCGCTGTCGGCGCTGACCCGGGTCATCTTGAGGCGGCCATTCTCGACCGCGAAGGCAAGCCGACCCTCGACCAGTTCGAGTGCGTCCTTGCCGAAGATCTCGAAGCGCCAGCCCTCGAGGATCGGCAGGTCGCGGCGCACGCCCGCGGCGAGCTGTTCGAGTTCGTCGCTGCGGGTGAGCAGGCGCGCGGCGACGTCGATTTCGCGCGCACGGATCTTGAGCAGCAGCTTGAGCAGGTCGGCGACGAGCGCGCCTTCCTTGCCGAGCGGTGCGCCGCGGTGGTTGCGCGGCGGCATCTCGTCGTCGGGCAACGGGGCGGACTTGGCGATGGTCGCCATCAGGCGCTTGCCGATGTCATTGTCGCGCCACCCTTGCGAGAGGCCGCGCACCTTGGCGAGGTCGGCCTGGGCCTTGGGCGGATGGCTGGCGATGTCGGCGATGGTCTCGTCGCGCGCGATGCGCCCGCGCGGGATGTTCTTGCCCTGCGCCTCGAGCTCGCGCCACTCGGCAATCGCCTTCAGGCGGCCAAGCACTGCCGGATTGCGGCCCGCCGCCTTGATCCGGCGCCATGCGAGAGTCGGATCGTTGCGGTAGTTCTCGGGATCGGCGAGTTTTTCCATTTCCTGGTTGAGCCAGGCGCCGCGGTCCGTCTTGATCAGCCGCTTGAGGATCTTGGGGAAGATCTTGGAGAGATGGGTGACGTCGCCGATCGCGTATTCGATCTGGCGTTCGGTTAGCGGACGACGCGACCAGTCGGTGAAGCGCGCACCCTTGTCGATGGTCAGGCCGAGCCACGCCTCGACTAGATTGGAGTAACCGATCTGCTCGCTCTGGCTGATCGCCATCATCGCGATCTGCGTGTCGAAGATCGGATGGGGCGTGCGGCCGGTGGCGTTGAAGATGATTTCGACGTCCTGCCCGCCCGCGTGGAAGACCTTGAGGACCTCCTCGTTATTGGTGAGCAGCTCGTAGAGCGGGGTGAGGTCGATGCCCGGCGCCAGCGGGTCGATCGCCGCGGCTTCCTCGGTATTGGCGATCTGCACGAGGCACAGTTCGGGCCAATAGGTGTTCTCTCGCATGAACTCGGTGTCGACGGCGACGAATTCGGATTGCGCGAGACGGGCGCACAGGGACTCGAGGTCCTCGGTCTTTGTGATCAGGGGATGAATAAGCATTTGCACGCTGCGTTACGCGCAAGCGGAGCGCGGATCAACGCCCGAGCGCACCGTTTGCGGGATCAAGTGTACGATTCGAGACCGTTTCCGCGCCGAAATGGTTTCACGCGGGCTGAAAGCGCGCCTTGAGCCGTTGCAGCAATGTTCTCGGACGGCTCGCCTCGAGCTCCTCGATATCGTCCTGCGAGACCAGGCGGCGGCGCAGCTGGGTGCCGGTGGTGTGGATGTCGGGCGGGGGCAGGTGCCAGCTCTCCGGATCGTCGGCGGGGTCTGCGAAGACTTCGTCCAGTCCCTTGCGTGGCACATCGAGAACGGTCGCGACGCTCTCGCTGGCGGGCTCTTCTTCGCCGATGTCGGTCTGCTCTTGCGCGAAGTCGTCGAGCGTTTCTCCGGGCGCGCGGAAGAAGGCGACTTCGTGGCCGTTCGCGTGGTCGCTATCATCGGCCTGCACGGCGGTATCGTGCAGCTCGAGGGTATCGCTCTGGCTGTCGAGGGAAGTCTCGGGCAGTTCCTCGTCGCATTCTTTGCGCCGCAGCTCGTCGCTCGCACCGAACGACGGCATCATCGCGCCGTGGCTCTTGGGTCCGGATTGCCCCGCGACGATGGCATGGCTGTCCTTGCAGCAGGCCTCGACCGGGGCCCGCAGCGCGGGTTCGACCTCGCGCGCGCCCACCAGGATCGCGAGACCGCCGGGCATTGATTCGCTCGTCAGCGGATACTGCAGGGCCTTGTCGCGTACGGCGATGTGAAGCAGCGTGCACAAGTAGGCGCCCGCGACGAGTGCGACGTGTTCGCCGGTGGCTTGCGCGTCCTCGTCGAGTTGCGATGCGTAGCGTGCATCGCCTTTGCCGCTCAGGGCGCGAATGGCGTTGAAGAGCGGTTCGAGGCCTGACACCGAGACGATTTCGCCGTCGATGTCGGCGCGTTCGCTCTGCCAGGCGGTGCCATTGGCGTCGTAGCCGTCGAGAAGTCCCGCGCGGTCGCATTCGGAGAAGGGCCAGGCGGTGTCGAAGTAGAAGCTGGTCTCGATGGCGGGTTCGACCGCGGCCATCGGTGTGGGCACCAGGTCGAAGGCGATTGCCGTCACCGGCTCGCCGCAGTCGTCGAGCTGGGAGATTTCCTCTTCGAGCCGGTCCCAGCCGACAAGGTCGATCGTGCTCGGGTCGAGGTCGAGGACGCTGGCGGGCAGGGGGCGCCCATCGCCGCAATGTTCTGCCAGCCGGGCACGGATCTGCTCCAGTGCGGTATCGGCATCGCCGTCGCGCAGCATGGTTTCGACGGCCTCGAGAAATTGCGTGTCATCGGGCCTTGCGGCCGTGGCATCTGCCAGCATGTGTCCCTCCTAGCACCCGTTCTCGGGGACTAGTCGCGATTGGTTTACGTAGAGTTACGGCGCAGGTTTAACCCGGCCGTTAAGGTTTTCCTGCGGGGATGGACGCGAGCCGCGTGCAATCGGTGGCTGGAAATCGCGGCCACACTCGACTAGGGGACGCGGCCATATCCAGTTTTCCTGACAAAGAAGCACCGATCCGCCATGACTCATCCCTATCGTTCCCACACCTGCGGCGCTCTCAAGGCAGCCGAGGTCGGCCAGACGGTCCGTCTCTCGGGCTGGGTCCATCGCAAGCGCGACCATGGCGGCGTCCTGTTCGTCGACCTGCGCGATCACTACGGCATGACCCAGGTCGTCGCCGATAGCGACAGCCCCGGGCTCGAACTGCTCGATTCGCTGCGACTTGAATCGGTCGTGACCATCGAGGGCTCGGTCAAGGCGCGCACCGAGGCGACGGTGAACCCGAACCTCGCGACCGGCGAGATCGAGGTCTATGCCCGTTCGGCCACCGTCCTTGCCAAGGCCGAGGAACTGCCGATGCCGGTTGCCGGCGAGCAGGAGTACCCCGAGGACATCCGCCTCAAGTACCGCTTCCTCGACCTGCGCCGCGACACGCTGCATTCCAACATCGTCAAGCGCACGAAGATCATCTCGGACATGCGCCGCAAGATGGAGGACATCGGCTTCACCGAGTACGCGACGCCGATCCTGACCGCCTCGAGCCCCGAGGGCGCGCGCGACTTCCTCGTGCCCAGCCGCATCCATGCGGGCAAGTTCTACGCGCTGCCGCAGGCGCCCCAGCAGTACAAGCAGCTGCTGATGGTCGCCGGTTTCGACCGCTACTTCCAGATCGCGCCCTGCTTCCGCGACGAGGACCCGCGCGCCGACCGTCTGCCCGGCGAGTTCTACCAGCTCGACCTCGAGATGAGCTTCGTCACCCAGGAAGAGATCTGGGAGACGATGGAGCCGGTCATCCAGAGCGTCTTCGCCGATTTCGCCGATGGCAAGCCGGTGACGCCCGCAGGCGAGTTTCGCCGCATCCCGCACGCCCAGGCTATGCTCGACTACGGTTCGGACAAGCCTGACCTGCGCAACCCGCTGATCATCAAGGACGTGACCGAGCACTTCGTCGAGTCGGGCTTCGGCATCTTTGCGGGCATCGTCGCCAATGGCGGCAAGATCCGTGCGATCCCGGCTCCCGGCGCTGGCGCGGGCAGCCGCAAGTTCTTCGACGAGATGAACAACTGGGCGCGCGGCGAGGGCTTCTCGGGCCTTGGCTACATCAACATCAAGGACGGCGCTCCGGGCGGTCCGATTGCCAAGAACCACGGCGAGGAAAAGACCGCGGCGTTGATCGAGGCGCTTGGCCTTGGCCCCAACGACGGCGTGTTCTTCGCCGCGGGCAAGGAAGAGCAGGCGGCCAAGCTGGCAGGTCTCGCGCGCATCCGCGTCGGCGAGCAGCTCGACCTCATCGACAAGGACCGCTTCGAGCTGGCGTGGATCGTCGACTTCCCGTTCTACGAGTGGGACGAGGACAACAAGAAGGTCGACTTCGCGCACAATCCCTTCTCGATGCCGCAGGGCGGCATGGAAGCGCTGACCGGGCAGGACCCGCTCACCATCAAGGCCTACCAGTACGACCTGGTGTGCAACGGCTTCGAGATCGCCTCGGGCTCGATCCGTAACCAGAGCCCCGAGCTCATGGTCAAGGCCTTCGAAATGGTTGGTCTCTCGCAGGCCGACGTCGAGGAGCGCTTCGGCGGCCTCTACCGCGCATTCCAGTACGGCGCCCCGCCGCACGGTGGCATGGCCGCCGGTGTCGATCGCATCGTGATGCTGCTGTGCGGTGCGCACAACCTGCGTGAAGTGGCGCTGTTCCCGATGAACCAGCGTGCAGAAGACTTGCTGATGTCTGCGCCGAGCCCGGCAGAAGCACGACAGCTGCGTGAACTGCACTTGCGCGTTGTTGAGCCTCCCAAGCAGGGCGGCCAATAACGGGCAGGTTGAACAGTAATGGGACAGTATAACGAAGTTTAATCTATTGCCTGCTTCTTCTGGCTGTGTGCAAATGTGGCCAGAGGAAGCGGGTCGGTCCGCCTCCTTGCAATTGCTTGGAGGTGTGCTTGGATCAGTGCATTTCTGCGAAGCCGGTTGCGGGGCGCATCGATGCCGTTCGCATGGAATCGCTTGATGGGCTTCGTGGAATTGCCGCGATCGCGGTCTTGCTCCACCATGTCCGCCTGACGCCAACCGGATTTATCTGGGGCTACCTCGCGGTAGACTTCTTCTTCCTTCTCAGCGGATACGTGATCGGGACCGTCTACGAGGCCCGTTTCCAGGCCGGGCTCGGCGTGAGGGCGTACATGCTCCAGCGGCTGGAGCGGCTCTATCCGATGATCATCATCGGTGGCCTGCTCGGTTTGCTTTGCTGGTCGATTGCGGTGCCGACCGGGTATTTCGGGATCGAGAGTGACGTCGGCTGGTTCGCGGTCCTCGTGTCTTTCTTCCTGCTCGTGCCGTTTACCGCCTCGCGTACGGCATACGTCCACAATCCTGCGCAGTGGTCGATCATGTTCGAGCTATGCGCCAACCTGTTTCACGCGATCTTCCATCGCTGGCTGAAAACCTGGCTGCTCGCCGTCATCGTGGGTGGCAGTTTCATCGCACTGCTGGTGATCGCGGACAGGCACTGGGTGATCAACTACGGCTGGGGTGTCGACAATGTGCACCTGGGGTTGCCGCGCGTCGTGTTCAGCTATTTTCTGGGCGTCTTGCTCTTCCGTCTCGAAAAGCACTGGATCGCGCGCGTCCCGGTATTGCCCGCATGGTTGCCGGCGCTCTTGCTTTTCTGCCTGCTTGGACAGCCATCGACCACGATTTCCCAACTGTTCAATCACTATCGCGATCCCCTGATCGTCGGCCTGGCCTTTCCCGCCTTGCTGATGCTGGGGAGGGTCTCGACCGGCTTTGGCAGGGCTTCACGCGCCTTGGGCGCCTTGTCCTATCCCCTCTACCTCGTGCAGGGCGGCATGCTCACGCTTGGCGAGCATCTGCTCGCGCGCGTGCAGATCGGCTCGGGCGTGGCCTTTTATGCCGTGTTGCTCGCAGGCGGCGCGATCATCGTCGGCCTATCCTACCTGCTGGGCATCTATGTCGACGAGCCGCTCAACGTCTGGCGGCGCAAGGCGCGCAGGCGCCGGATGCCTGCCGCTGCTCCTAGTGCCGGACCTGAACCAGAATCCGAGCTCGAACCCGCGCTCGTACCTGTTCCTGCGCCGGTCCTGTCGGGACAGGCCGTCCCGGGCTGAGCGCAAGGCCGGGCGATCTTGCGGTGCAGCATCGTGATCGCGATGGCGTTGTGCGCAGGATCGTTCATTAAAGCGCGTTTTTCCGGGGTTCGTGGGGGATTGCCCCTTGCAATGCCCGCGGACTTGGGACAAGTGCGAGGCCCATGCTTGTGGCGGCACTTGCCTGCCAGCGCCCTTCGCACTAGGGCGACAAGCGACAAGATTAATCCTCCGCTTTCTGAAGGGGTCTATACAAATGAGCGATACCGCCGATCGGGTTAAGAAGATCGTCGTCGAGCACCTCGGCGTCGAAGCCGACAAGGTCACCGAAGATGCAAGCTTCATCGACGATCTGGGCGCAGACTCGCTCGACATCGTCGAGCTGGTCATGGCCTTCGAGGAAGAGTTCGGCGTCGAGATCCCCGACGACGCGGCTGAGAAGATCAGCACCGTCTCGGACGCGATCAAGTACATCGACGAGAACAAGGGCTGATCCGGGCCTCCCGCGGGCCTTCGCAGGCAGCCACCGGTTGCCCGCGAAGGTGCGGGAGCAGGATTGAAATTGACAGGCTCGACCTCTAAGGGGGCGGGCCTGTTGCCGTTTCGGAGAACATAATGCGTCGTGTCGTCGTAACCGGACTTGGTCTCGTCACCCCGCTGGGCGGAGACGTGGAAACGACCTGGAAGAACATCCTCGCCAGCAAGAGCGGGGCAGGGCCGATCACAAAGTTCGATGCCTCGGATCAGAAGTGCCAGATCGCCTGCGAGGTCAAGCCCGCCGATCACGAGTACGGTTTCGATGCCGGCAAGCGCGTCGACCACAAGATCCAGCGCCAGGTCGATCCCTTCATCGTCTTCGGCATCGATGCCGCAGGACAGGCGCTCGAGGATGCCGGGCTCGTCGACATGGACGAGGCCACCAAGCTGCGCGCGGGCTGTTCGATCGGCTCGGGCATCGGCGGGTTGCCGGGCATCGAGAGCGAATCGCTGGTGCTGGCAGAACGTGGCCCGGGCCGCGTCTCGCCGCACTTCGTCCATGGTCGTCTGATCAACCTGATCTCGGGTCAGGTCTCGATCAAGTACGGCCTCAAGGGGCCGAACCATGCGGTCGTCACTGCCTGCTCGACCGGCGCCCACTCGATCGGCGACGCTGCGCGCATGATCAAGGACGACGATGCTGACATCATGCTGGCGGGCGGCGCGGAAAGCACCATCTGCCCGATCGGCATCGCCGGTTTCGCACAGGCACGCGCGCTCAACTGCACCTTCAACGATCGCCCCGAAGAGGCGAGCCGTCCCTACGATGCAGATCGTGACGGCTTCGTCATGGGCGAGGGCGCGGGCGTCCTCGTGCTCGAGGAATACGAGCACGCCAAGGCGCGCGGCGCGAAGATCTACGCCGAAGTCGTCGGCTACGGCCTTTCTGGCGATGCCTACCACGTCACCGCTCCCGATCCGGAGATGGACGGTGCCTATCGCTCGATGGCGGCCGCCCTCAAGAAGGCAGGCATGACGCCGGCGGACATCGACTACATCAATGCCCACGGCACCTCGACCATGGCCGACACCATCGAGCTGGGCGCCGTGCGCCGTCTGTTCGGCGAGGCCATGGACGGCGTTTCGATGAGCTCGACCAAGTCGGCTATCGGCCACCTTCTGGGTGGTGCGGGCGCTGTCGAATCGATCTTCTGCATCCTCGCGATGCGCGACCAGATCGTTCCGCCGACGCTCAACCTCGACAATCCTTCCGAGGGTTGCGAGGGCGTCGACCTCGTGCCCAAGGTCGCGCGCAAGCGCGAGGTGCGCGCGGTGCTCAACAACAGCTTCGGATTCGGCGGCACCAATGCCAGCCTGATCATGAAGAAGGTCGACTGACCAGGTCCCCGACCGGGTCCGGCTCGCGATGATGACTCGCCGCGCCTATGCGATCGTTCTGGCCCTGGCGCTTGCGCTGGGGCTGGCTCTCTGGAGTTTTCTGGGCGGCTGGTACGGTTCCGGCCCGCTCGAGAAGGAGACTAGCTTCGTCGTGCCGAGCGGCGCCAGCCTGAGCGCTGTCGCCGAGCGGCTCGAGGAAAAGGGGCTGGTGCGCTCGGCCGGCGGCTTCTCGCTGCGCGCGCGCATCTTCGCGGGCGGGCGTACGATCAAGGCGGGCGAGTTCGCGATTCCCGCCCACGCGAGCCCCTCGCAGGTTCTCTCGATCATCACCAGCGACGATGTCATCCGCCGCTTCGTGACCATCCCCGAGGGCATGCCCTCGATCATGGTGCTCGAGCGGCTGGAGGCCAACAAGGAGCTGACCGGCAAGGTCGCCGTGCCCGAGGAAGGCTCGGTCCTGCCCGACAGCTATGCCTACCAGAAGGGCGATGCGCGCGAGGAAGTGCTGCGCCGCATGCAGGCGGCGATGAGCCGCACGCTCAAGGAGCTGTGGGCCGAGCGCGGCAAGGACCTCGTCGTCAAGACGCCCGAGGAAGCGCTGATCCTCGCCTCGATCGTCGAGAAGGAGACCGGCAAGAGCGAGGAGCGTACCGTCGTCGCCGGGCTCTACTCGAACCGCCTCAAGCAGGGCATGCTGCTGCAGGCCGATCCGACGATCATCTACCCGATCACGAAGGGCAAGCCGCTCGGCAGGCGCATCCGCCAGTCCGAGATCCAGGCGGTCAACGATTACAACACCTACACCATGGTCGGCCTGCCCGCGCACCCGATCTGTAATCCGGGCCGCGCCTCGATCGAGGCCGTGCTGCACCCGGCCAAGACCGATGCGCTCTACATGGTCGCCGATGGCACGGGCGGCCACGTCTTTGCCGCGAGCCTCGAAAAGCACAACGAGAACGTGAAGAAGTGGTTCGCGATCCGCCGGGAGCGCGGCGAGATCTGACGCGTTGCCTTTCGGTGGCTCTACGGTGTGAGCCGGTATGAGGCCGCGTTAGCTCGGGGCTAACGAGGAGTTCCAGCGTACGATGGCCAACCTGCCCGGACACGAACTGGCCCCGACCCGCAAGCCGGGCGCGCCGCTGATCGTCACCGCGCAGCTTCCGCCCGATGTCTTCGCCTGGGCCGATGGTCTGCGCCGCGCGCATTTCCCGCCCGAACGAAACCGGCTCCACGCCCACGTCACGCTGTTCCATGCGCTGCCGCCCTCGGTCGAGGACGAACTGGTGCGCCTGCTCAAGGACCTCGCCGCCGCGCCGCCGCCCGAGGCAGTGGTCGAGCGATTGATGAACCTTGGCAGCGGAACCGCGCTTGCCATCCGCAGCGAAGCGATGGTCGCGCTCCACGCCGAGATCGCCGAGCGCATGCACGGGCTTCTCAGCAGCCAGGATGCCCAGCCGCTGCGCCTTCACGTCACCATCCAGAACAAGGTCACCGCCAGCGAGGCGAGGGCGCTGAGGGCCGAACTAGAGCCGCAATTCCACCCCCGCCGCTTCCGCTTCGCGGGCTTCGAACTGCACGCCTACGAGGACGGATTGTGGCGTCCCTTGCGCGAGATGAAATTTCGCGGTCGCGGATGATTTTTCCCTATTGACCGAACCCGATCCCCCCCCTAGAGGACGCGGCCTGCGCTGCACATGCGGCGCACCACATCGGGCCGGACAGTCTCTCGAGGCACCCCGGCGATGGTATGGCGGAGTAGCTCAGCCGGTTAGAGCAGCGGAATCATAATCCGCGTGTCGGGGGTTCGAGTCCCTCCTCCGCTACCACCAAGAAGACCCCCGAAGCCTCAGGCTTGCGGGGGTTTTTCTTTGTTTGCTGCGGATGTGGGATTGCCCAACGCTCAGGACATGGTGTCCGCTGGAAGCGAGCGTGAACGATTGGCATCGCTGAAATAGGTCCGGAACGGCGCCAGATGTGCTCGGCAATTGGGGGAGCGTGCCTAGACTGGGCGCCGACGGCATTTGTATCGATGCCGCGCAAGCTGGCTCGGGCCGGGCCTGGCTGTCCGGTCGCGAGCGGGACCGGCATGTGGGCTGGCGCGAGGTCCGCGGGGCAGGGATGAGAGCAGCATCGCAGGGAGCATTGGGCGGGCTATGGCGAGGCACAGGTTCGTCCTGACCGGAGACGTCGATTGGGCCTCCGAATATTGTCTCGATGCCTATGTCCGGCACATGGCGCGCTGCGGCATCGTGCCGACCTTGTTCGTGACGCATCGTTCCGCGGTGCTCGAGGGTGCGGCTGCGGCGGGTAAGGTGCAGCTTGGCATCCATCCCAATTTCGGGCCGGGCAGCAGCCACGGGCACACGGTCGACGAGGTGCTCGACCATGTGCTTGCGCTCGTCCCAGAGCCGGTGGCGTCCCGCAGCCATTGCTATGTCGATTCCAGCGCAATTGCCGCTGCTCTTGCGCGGCGCGGGGTCACGCTCGACAGCAACCTGTGTTGCCACCTCCAGCAAGGCTTGCCTGCGCTTCGGCACTGGAACGGGGTGCTGCGCCTTCCGGTCTTTTTCGAAGATGATGTCCACTGGACCACAGGCGGGCACTGGAACTTCGCCGAATATCGTGAGCTCTTTGCGAGCCCGGGGGTCAAGGTTCTGAACTTCCATCCCTTTATCTGGGCGCTGAATGTGCCTGACGGGCAGTTCTACGCGGCGCAGCGCAACCGTATCCCCACTCTTGCCGCGCACGAGGCGCAGGCCTTGCGTCATCGCGGTGCCGGGGCGGCGACTTTTCTCGATACGGTGATCGACTGGGTGCGGCGCTCGGGCGGGGAATTCGTGACGCTGGCCCAATTGTGCCGGACATTGTGACCGGGGAAGGGATAGGGACGGGTGCTGCTGACACAAGTGCTGGAGGGTTTGCCCGCGCGGGTCCTGCGCGATGGTGCGGTGACGGGATTCGGCCCGCTTTCCATGAACCGCGAGGGCTTGCTGCACTACTTCGCAGACCCGCGCTTCACCGATCAGTTGCAGCGGCTGGCCGGTCACGGTGCGGTGCTGACGACCAAGGACCTTGCTGCGCTGGTCCCGCAAGGTTTCGCGCTGGCCCTGTGCGAGGATCCGCGCGAGCTGTTCCTCGCTGCCTACCTGCGCCACGGAGCCAGCCTCGAGCTGTCCGGCCCGGTTCCCAATGCGATCGCCTCGTCGGCCTCTATCCACCCGCTTGCGGTCATCGCCGAGCATGGGGTGACGATCGGGGAGCGGGTCTCGATAGGTGCCAACGCGGTCATTCACGAGAGGGTCTCGATCGAGGACGATGCCGTGATCGGTGCCAATAGCGTGATCGGGGGCGAGGGCTTCGAGGTGGGCATGCTGGCGGGGCGGCAGCGTCTCGTACCCCACTACGGAAGCGTCCTGATCAGGCGCGGCGCGGTTATCCAGTGCAATGTCTCGGTCGACCGGGGGCTCTATGGGGGCGTCACCGAGATCGGAGAGGACAGCGTGATCGACAACCTCGTCCATGTTGCGCACAACGTGCGGATCGGGCGCAATTGCCAGGTGATTGCCCATGCCATGATCGGCGGATCGACGCAGATCGGGGACGGCGCGCGGATCGGTCCCAACGCGACTGTCTCGAACGGTCTGAACATCGGGAACAGCGCGCGTATAACGCTCGGAGCGGTGGTGACCCGCGATGTCGAGGATGGGGGCCATGTCAGCGGCAACTTCGCCATTGCCCACGCGCGCTTCCTCGACAACCTGCGGGCCTTGCGCAGGTGAGCGCGCCTTCGCCTTCGTCTTCGCCCCTCGACGCTCTTGCCGGCCTGCTCGGTCTCGATCGCGCAGCGCTCGAAGCGGCCGTGTCCGGTTTGGCCGGTGCGCGCGACGACGAGCGCTTGTCGGCTCTCCTGCCGCTGATCGCCGCTGGCGCGTGCCGGAGCGAGGGCGCGGAAGGTGGCGAGAACCGGGACGCGGGCAAGGATGGTTTAGCCAGTGATGCGCAATTGCGCGCACAGATCCTGCGCTATCACGCCAGCGTGCTGATGACCGATCGGGAAAGAGCCGAGTTTTTCGGCCTTCCCCAAGGCTGCCGCATCCGCGAGCGTGCCAAGATCCTCGCGCCGGAAAAGCTGGTCCTCGGGCGCAACGTGTGGATTGGCGAAGGTGCCGTGCTCGATGCGCAGGGCGGGCTGAGCATAGGAGATGGCGCGCAGATCGGGCTTGGCGTGATGGTCTGGAGCCATAGCAGCCATCTGCAGGCGATCCGCGGCGAGACCGGGCGCACGCGTGACAGCATCGTCTACCGTGAGACCCGGATCGGACGCGACTGCTTCATTGCCGGCCCCTCGGTGATAGCGGCGGGTGTCACCATCGGTGACGGTGCGATGGTCTCGCCACTGACTTTCGTCGATCGCGATGTCGCGCCGGGCGAGCGGGTCAGCGCGCCCCGCTCGCTGGCCCGCCTCGAGGCGCGGCTGGAGGCGCTCGAACGGCGGCTGGGCAACCCAGGTGAATGACGGGCGATGGCATCGCGCCAGCGGGGCGGGTGCAGGGTCTGCCTAAGGGTAAGAATCCGGCGCCGTGCGACGATCTCTCTCGCCCTCGCGGCTGGACTGAGGGTTTACCACGGGCACAGGCTTGAGATGTTCTAAACGCTGTGCCCCTAGCGCTTGGTCCATGATCAGGATCGGCCTTTGCGGACTGGGGTACTGGGGCAAGAACCTCTTGCGCGCACTTTCGGCCAACGCCGGGATCGCGCTGGTTGCGCTGGCCGATGCCAAGCCGGAAGTGCGCGAAGGACTGGCAGCACGCGATCGCGACCTTCGCATTTACGAAGACGCGACGGACCTTATCGGCGATCCGGAGGTCGATGCCGTGGTGCTCGCCACGCCGGTTGCCTGCCATTTCGCGCAGGCCCGCGTGGCGCTGGAGCGCGGCAAGCATGTCATGGTCGAAAAGCCCCTATGTGCCAGCAGCGCCGAAGCCGACGAACTGGTTGCGCGTGCCGAACTGCACGGGCTCACGCTGATGGCGGACCATACCTTCCTGTTTCATCCCGCGGTCATCAAGCTGGGCGAACTGGTGCGTTCGGGCGCGTTGGGCCAGATCAGCTACTTCGATTCCCAGCGAGTTAATCTGGGCCTGTTCCAGCCCGACGTGAACGTGCTGTGGGACCTCGCTCCGCACGACCTCTCGATCCTCGACCATCTTTTCGCCTGCGAGCCGGTGCACATCGAGGCTTCCGGGCACTGCCACGTGAACCCGGGCTTTCCCGATATCGCCTATCTGACCTTTCACTATCCCGGCCCGATGGTCGCGCATCTCAACCTGAGCTGGATGTCTCCGGTCAAGGTGCGGCGCATCGCGGTCGGCGGCAGCGCGAGGATGGCGGTGTGGGACGATCTCAACCGCGACGAGCCGCTCAAGATCCACGACAGCGGCATCACCATCCATCCCCGGCAGGATCGTGAGATCATCCTGCCCAACTATCGCATCGGCTCGGTTACATCGCCGAGGCTTGGTGGAGACGAACCGCTGGCACTGGCGGTCGAGCATTTCCGGCAGGTCATTGCCGGCGAGGCTGCGCCGCGCAGCGACGGGCGGTTGGGGCGGCGCATCGTGCGTACGCTCGAACGGGCGCAGACCGCGCTCGATGAGAGTCTCGAACGCGCGCGCTCGGCTATGGCTTGTGCGGCACCCCGCACGGTCGCGGCATGAAGCGATGAAGGTTTCGCCAGCGCCCTCTCATCGCGCCGAAATCGTCGGCGGTAACGCGCTGGCGGGTAAGCGGGTGCTGGTGACGGGCGGTGCCGGATTTGTCGGTTCGCATATCGTCGACCAGCTGCTGACCCACAATGTCGCTGCTGTCACCGTGATCGACAACATGGTGCGCGGGCATCCGGGCAACCTCGCTTCGGCGCTCGCGACCGGGCGCGTCACGCTGGTCGAGGGGGACGTACGCGATGCCGGACTTGTCGAGGCGCGCGTGCGTGATGCCGACATCGTGTTCCACCAGGCCGCGCTGCGCATCACCCATTGCGCGGCCGAGCCGGCGCTTGCCTTCGAGGTCATGGGACGCGCGAGCTTCACGCTGTTCGAGGCCTGTGCAAGGCACCGTGTCGAGAAGGTGGTCGCAGCCTCTTCCGCCTCGATTTACGGGCTGGCGGGGCATTTTCCGATCCGCGAGGATGCCGCGCCTTATGCCGACCGGACGCTCTACGGCGGGCTCAAGCTGTTCAACGAGAGCATGTTGCGCGCCTTCAACGAGATGCACGGCCTGCCTTACGCGGCACTGCGCTATTTCAACGTCTACGGGCCGCGCATGGATATCCATGGCAAGTACACCGAGGTCCTGATCCGCTGGATGGAGCGGATCGCGCAGGGGCTGCCGCCGGTGATCTTTGGCGACGGTTCGCAGACCATGGACTTCATCGATGTGCGCGATGTCGCGCGCGCCAACCTCGCGGCTGTGCTCGCTCCTGTTTCCGACCGGGTCTACAATATCGCCAGCGGGAACGAGGTCTCGCTGCGCACACTCGCCGCAACTTTGCTTGCGATCATGGGGCGCGAGGATCTGGGCATCGAGACCCGCGAGGCGCGCGCGGTCAACCCGGTCGAGCGACGCCTCGCCGATGTGACCCGCGCTCACGAGGAACTCGACTTCCGCTCCGCGATCCCGCTCGAGCGCGGCCTGCGCGATCTTGTGGACTGGTGGCGTGCGCAAAGCGAACGCGAAGGCCATGCGCGCGAGGCCTGCGCGTCGTGATCCCGCTGGCGAAACCGTTCATGGGGTTACGCGAGGCCGAGGCTGTGGCGCAGGTCATCGCCTCGGGCTGGTTGACGCAAGGCCCGCAGGTTGCCGCCTTCGAGGACGAGTTTGCGCAGCGTGTCGGGGCGCCCCACGCCTGTGCCGTGTCCAGCTGTACCGCCGCGCTCCACTTGGCGCTGCTGGCTCTCGGCGTGGGGCCGGGCGACGAGGTAATCACTGTCAGCCACAGCTTCATCGCCAGCGCCAATGCCGTGCACATGTGCGGGGCCGAGCCGGTCTTCGCCGATATCGAGCAAACCGGTTTCAACCTCGATCCCGCAGCGATCGAGGCGCTGATCTCGCCACGCACGCGCGCGGTGCTGTGTGTCCACCAGCTCGGGATGCCTTGCGATCTCGCCGCTATCGCGGGCATCGCGCATAGGCACGGGCTACGGCTGGTCGAGGACGCGGCCTGCGCGGTGGGAAGCGAGGTCCGGCTGGAGGGGCAATGGCAGGCGATTGGCAGCCCGGTGGGCGATGTCGCCTGCTTCTCGTTCCACCCGCGCAAGATACTCACTACCGGCGAGGGCGGCATGATCACCAGCCGCGATCCGCAGCTCGACGCGCGCTGCCGTTCCTTGCGTCAACATGGCATGAGCCTTTCCGACCTTGCGCGGCATCGCGCCGACAAGGTGCTGGTGGAAACCTACCTCGAGACCGGGTTCAACTATCGCATGAGCGACCTGCAGGCCGCGGTAGGGCGGGTGCAACTGACCCGGCTCGAGGGTATTGTCGCCGAGCGCCGCGAACTGGCCGCGCGCTACCTGAACCTTCTCGCACAGGTTCCCGGACTGGAACTGCCGCAAGAGCCGGACTGGGCGCGCAGCAATTGGCAAAGCTTCACCATTGGCCTGCCCGAGGGGGGGGCGCGCGATCAGGTCATGCAGGCGATGCTCGAACACGGCGTGGCGACGCGCCCGGCGGTCATGGCCTGTCACCGCGAGCCGCCCTGGCGCGATGCCCGGCGCGGCAACCTCGCCCGGACCGAACATGTCGGCGACACGCATCTGATCGTGCCGCTGTTTTGCGGGATGACACGGGCCGAGCAGGACACGGTGGTCGCCGTTCTGGGCGATACGCTCGCCAAGACCTGCCGCAGGGCCGCCTGATGCCGATTGCCGAAGATGTCGAGCTGCACCGCGATGCGCGCGTCCATCATCCCGAGCTGGTCAACCTATACGGCTGCCGCATCGGTGCAGGTACGCGCATCGGCACCTTTGTCGAGATACAGCGGGGCGTAGAGATCGGTGCGAACTGCAAGATCCAGTCGCACAGCTTCGTGTGCACCGGGGTCACCATCGAGGATGCGGTCTTCGTCGGGCACGGGGTCATGTTCACCAACGACAGGGTCCCGGCGGCGACCAACTCGGATGGCCGCCTGCAAGCAGCAGGTGACTGGACCTGCCGCGAGACGCATGTTGGGCGCGGAGCCTCGATTGGCTCGGGTGCGACGATCCTGCCGGTCGTGATCGGCGAGGGCGCCTGCATTGCCGCCGGCTCGGTCGTGACCCGCAGCGTGGAGCCGTTTGCTCTCGTCGCCGGAGTACCGGCGCGCGTGATCGGGGACATGCGCGAGCGGCGCAGTGCTGGCGAGGGAGGCGGGCCATGACCCGTATCCCAGACCCGTGCGTGCCCTTCGTCGATCTTGCGCCGCAATGGGCGCAGGTGCGCGCGCGTGTCCTGCCCGAGCTCGAAACCCTGTTCGAGGCGAGCGCCTTTTCGCTCGGTCCCTGGGTCGCCGAGCTGGAGGATGCGCTCGCCGGCTATCTCGGCGTGCGTCATGCTATCGCGGTGAGCAGCGGTAGCGCTGCGTTGCATCTCGCGGTGGTCGCCGCCGGGATCGGACCGGGCGATCGGGTGCTTGTACCCGCGCACAGCTTCATCGGGACGATCTGGGGCCTGCTCTATCAAGGGGCAGTGCCGGTGTTCTGCGACGTCGAGGACGCAACCGGGACGATCGACTTCGCCGATGCGGCACGGCGGCTGGCCGCGTGCGAGCAGCAAGGCCTGCGCGTGCGGGCCATCGTGCCAGTGCACCTCTATGGCCAGGCCGTCGACATCGCCGCCTTGCTCGATTTCGCCATGGCACACGGCCTCGAGGTGATCGAGGATGCGGCGCAGGCGATCGGAGCGCGCTGGCAAGGGCGCGCGCTGGGCAGTTTCGGGGCGATGGGCTGCTTCAGCTTCTATCCCGCAAAGAATCTCGGCGCAGCGGGTGAGGGGGGGCTCGTCGTCACCGACGACATGGCGATGGCCGCACGGCTGCGTGCGCTGCGCGATCACGGCCAGCGCGAGCGCTACGTTCACGAGGAGGTTGGCTACAACTACCGCATGGACGCGATTCAGGCGCTGGTCCTGTCGGCCAAGCTCGAGCATCTCGACGACTGGACCGAGCAGCGGCGCGCACTTGCCGCGCGCTACAATGCCCTGCTGGCTGACACGCCGCTGCGTCTGCCCTGCACGGTCCACGGCAGCCACGTCCACCACCTCTACGTCGTGCGAGCCAGTGCGCGCGATGCGCTGCGCAGCCATCTCCAACGCCATGGGGTACAGACCGGCCTGCACTACCCTGTGCCGCTCTATCGCCAGCCGTGCCTTGCCGGCATCGTGCCGGCTGCGGACGAAGGCTTTGCGAGGAGCGAGGACTGGGCGTGCAACGGCCTCTCGCTGCCCCTTTTTGCAGGCATGAGCGAAGGCCAGCAGGACCGTGTCATTGCCGCCATCCACGGCTTCTTCGCGGGGAAGGGGCGATGAGCGCAGGGCCTGCGCGAAAGAAGGTGCTGTGCGTGCGCGGACACGCCAATCCGGATTGCGCACGAGAGCTGCATGGCGTGGTCGACGAGTGGCTCGACGCGCTGGCCTTGCACGGCGACGTCGAGGTGATCGAGGGGGACTTCGACATGGCCGTGGCGATGGAGCGGGTGCGGCCCGATTTCGTCCTGTTCGATGCCTTGCACTGGGGGCGCAGCCATCCCCCGCGCATCACCAGCAGCGAAGCATTTCCTCAGGTCCCGCGCGCACTCTTGCTCAACAGCGATCCGCACGATCCGATGCGCCCGCTAACCATGGACATGGTCAGCGCCTACGGCATCGAGACGATCTTCTGCACGGGCAGCGAAGACCTCGAGCAGATGAAGGAACTGCGGCGTTTCAACTGCTTCGTTCTGCCCAAGTTCGTCGATGCCACGGTATTTCGCGAGTATTGCGAGCCGCGCGTGATCCCTTTCATGATCGCCAGCGCACACCTGTTTCCCGGCTTCTATCCTTGGCGGGCCAAGCTGACCGAAGAGATCCAGCACCTTGTGCCAACGCTGCTCTACACGCACCCCGGCTATGTCCGCAGCGAACCCGCGCCGTTTGCCATTCATGGCGAGGCCTATGCGCGCATGCTTTCGCGCAGCTGGTTCTGCGCGGCGGACACCACGCGGCTCGACTACGTCGTGCGCAAGCATCTCGAGATACCCGCCTGTGGCGCGGTGCTGGTATCGCCTCCCTCGCGCGCGCTGGCCGACTACGGCTTCGTCGATGGCGAGAACTGCCTGCTCGGCGAGGCGGGCCCGGCGCTCTACGAGCGGGTCCTGGCCACGGCGCGCGACCCGCAGCGCTACGAGGAGATACGAAGCAAGGGCCATGCTCTCGTCCATGCGCGCTATACGCGCTGCAACTGGAAGCAGATTTTCGACTGGCACGCTTGCCACAGCGCACTCGGTCCCGGTGAAGTGGTCGAGCAGGACGGCATATTCGGTGCATTTCGAGCGGCTGCCGCAAGCGGGCAGGGCCTTCGCATTGCGGGGTACATGGTCCGTGACAACCCCATGGCACAGCGCCTGCGCGCCGCACGCGAAGCGCTGCTAAGCGGCGGCGACCTCGCTGCTGCTACGCGCGATCTCACCGAGGTGATGGGCTGGGTCGGCCATGTCGGTGAGCCGTGGTTCCTGATGGGGGCGATCTCGCTCGCGCTGGGCGAGCGCGAGGGCGCGCGCGAATGGCTGGTGCGGCGCGCCCGGCTACAGGGCAGCCGCGACGCGGCGCTCGGCCTGCTCGATCCTTGCGAGATCGGCTGGCTGCTCCTGCTTGCTTTCCTGACCGCCGACGATGACCTGCTCGGGCGAATGCTGGAGGCTGCCAACGGGGCGCCCCATGTCTGCATTCGCCGCGTGCTCTGGCTGATCGAGGGCGCGCGAGTGCTGGCCGACATCGCCGAGGCAGGGCTGGAGGGGCCGCGCGCCGGCGACGTGCTGTCGATCCACTGGTTGGGTGACGAGGATTTCGATGCCTGGTTCGGTCTCGTCCAGCGCCTGCTCGCCCGGCTTTGCGCGCAGGCGGACAGCTGAAAGCCTACCGGTCAGGCGCGCGGGCGGGGGCGTTCACGCCTCGGCGAGGCTTGCCGCTTCTCCGAGGGTCGCGATGACTTCGTCCGAGGCCGGGTCTGTCGTTTGAAGGGTGCCGCTTGCCTGTTCGATCCGGCCGATCGACGCGGTGGCGACGGCATTGCCGAGCACGTTGGTCGCGGTGCGCCCCATATCCATGAACTGGTCGATCGCGAGGACGAAGGCGACCCCCTCGACCGGCAGCCCGAACTGGCTCAGCGTGGCCGCGACGACGACCAGACTGGCGCGCGGCACCCCGGCGATGCCCTTGCTGGTGACCATCAGGGTGAGCAGCATGGTGATCTGGGTGGCGAGGGGGACCTCGATACCGTAGGCTTGGCAGATGAACAGCGTGGTGAAAGTCGCCGACATCATCGAACCGTCGAGGTTGAAGCTGTAGCCCAGCGGCAGGACGAAGCTGTAGACCCTTCGCGGCACGCCGAAGCTTTCCAGCCGCTCCATCAGCTTGGGCAGCGCGGCTTCGGAGGAAGCCGTGGTGAAGGCGATGGCCAATGGCTCTCGCACGGCGGTGAGAAGCGCGCCGAGCGAACGGCCAAGGATCTTGAAACCGGCCGCGAGGATCAGCGCCCACAGCAGCGCCAGGGCGAGGTAATACTCGACGAGCAGCTGCGCGAAGGTGACGAGAATGCCGACGCCGTGCTCGATCAGCGCGCTCGACAAGGCGCTGTAGACCGCGATCGGCGCGAGCGTCATGACATAGCCGGTGACCTTGAGCATGAGCGCGACCATCGCTTCGGTGAGGACGACGATCGGGCGCCCCTTTTCTCCGATGGCACACAGGCCGAAGCCGATGAACAGCGAGAACACGACGATCTGCAGGATCTCGTTTTCGGCCATGGCCTGGGTCATCGAGACCGGGAACACGTGAAGCACGAAGCTGCGCAAATCGAGCGCCTGCGGGTCGATGCCGCTGGCAGCGCCGCCGGCCTGCAGGCCAAGGCCCGTGCCCGGCTCGAACAGGTTGACCATGACCATCCCGATCGAGAGCGAGATCAGGCTCGCGGTCAGGAACCAGATCATCGCGCGCAGGCCGATACGGCCAAGGCCTGTGCTGTCGCCAGCATGCGAGATGCCGTAGACCAGCGTGGAGAACACCAGCGGTGCGACGATCATCTTGATCAGGTGAAGGAAGACGTCGGCAGGCAAGTGCAGGTACCCGGCAACGCGCGCTGCCTGTGCCTGCTCGAGGCCCATGCCATTGCGCAGGAACAGGCCGGTGGCGATGGCCAGCACGATGGCGATCAGTACCTGCCGGGTGACGCGGGCGCTGCGGCCGTCTTTCATCGTGGCTTCGATCGTACCGCTCATTGGGACGTGGCTCCGGGTGATGTGGCAGGAAGTGCGGCGACGGGTTCGCGGCTGATGGCGACCGCGATGGCAAGATCGCCGACGACGTTGACGAGGGTGCGGGCCATGTCGAGCAGGCGGTCCACGCCGATGACGAGGCCGATTCCTTCGGGGGGCAGCCCGGCGAGCGCGAGGACGGTGGCGACCATCGGCAATGCGCCGCCAGGTACGCCGACCGTCACCATGCCGGCCAGCGTGGCGACCGTGAAGACGAGGGCCTGCCGGTCGAGCGCGGTGTCCATGCCGAAGAACTGGCCGATGAACAGCACGGTGACGACGATGTAGATCGTGGTGCCACTCTGGTTGGCAACGGTGCCGATGCCGAGCAATGGACGGGCGATGCGGCCGGGCAGCTTGAGATCGCTCTCCGCGACCTTGAGCGCGGTTGGCAGGGTCGCGTTCGAGGATGAGGTGGAGAAGGCGATCAGTGCCGCCTCGTGTACCGAATGCAGGAATACCGCGGGACTGACGTCGGCGCGCATCCACACGACGATCATGAAGGTGACCATGACCTGCAGCACGAGCGCTGCGGTGACGACGCCGATGTAGGCACCGAGATAGAGGATCAGGTGCCAGCCGAACATCACGGTCATGTCGAACATGAAGCAGGCGACCGCCAGCGGGGCGAAGCGCATGACCGTCGAGAGCACCTTCATGCCCACCGCGAAGACCCGGTCGCACCGCCGTACGAGGCCTTGCCCCTTCTGCCGCCGCAATGTCGGCAAGGCCCATGCTATCGCGCTCGAGAGCACGACGAGGATCACGATGATCCCGTTGGGGCTCCACGGACTGGGGATCAAAGGCGACATCGAGCTGGGCAGGTGCGCGACCTGCATCGTCAGCAGGCGCTGGCCGATCTCGGGAGGGATACCGTCACCGGGGCGGAACAGGTTGGTCATCGACATGGCGATGAGGGCTGCCGCGGCCGAGACCGCGAACATGTAGGCCAGCGTCGTCGCCAGCAGGCCGGGCATCGTGTTGGAGCCGCGAAGCCGCGCGACGCCGCTGACCACCGAACTGAACAGCAAGGGTGCGATCAGCAGGAACAGCGATCCCAGGAACAGCTGCTCGATCGGACGCACGAACCACACCAGGAACGTCTCCAGATGCGTGCTGCCCGGATAGAGAACCTTGACCGCCAGTCCGGCGGAAATGCCCGAGACCATGCCGCCTGCGAGCAGTATCTGCGAGCGCAGGCCGGGACGCTGCGATCCGGCGGGTAGCATCGAGGCAGAGGCGGGGGTGGGAATCTCGGCGTGCCGCATGGGCCAATCGTGATCCTGTCGGTTCGAGGTGGTCGTCAAAGAGCGCGAGGCCCTGTGGTGCGGGCAGTCCGCCCGGCGCTCGGCTGATGCGCGCGCTGGCGAAACTGGGGTCGAGACGATCTTGCGCGATCCAGTCTGTCAGCAAGCTGTCGTCTGGCGCGGTCTGACGAAATTTGCGCAGCTGTCCGCATCGGGTCTTGAAGCCTGCTCCACGGTCTCGACGCGTGGGTACCGGGTATTCGTAATGTCGCCGGGGAAATCGTCGTCGATCTCGGGGAAGTCGCTAGCGGTATCGCCGTCGGAGGGGAGCGTCCGTGCAAAGACGACCACTGCGCGCAGTCCACGTCCCTCGCGTCCGTCCTCGAGGCTGATCGTTGCGCCGATGCGCTCTCCCAGCGCGCGCACGATCGGCAGGCCCAGTCCGCTGCCCGACGGACCGCCGGGCAGGGGTGCGCGGTAGAAGCGCTCCCAGACCTTTTCCCGGTCGGCACGCCCGATACCGGGACCATCGTCCTCGACCTCGATCACCGGGTGACCGCCGCGTTCCAGCACGCGGACCGTGACCGCGCCGTCCTCGCGGTTGTAGCGGATCGCGTTGTCGAGCAGGTTGCTCACGATCTCGGCGGCGAGCATCGCATTGCCGAGGGCGGGGAGAGTGGCGGCAGCACTCTCGAAACCGACATCCATGCGCGCAGCATCGGGATGGGTGACCCGGGTAGCCACCGCATCGGCAGCAATCGCCACGAGATCGATCTGGACATGGGCGCGATCGTCTCCGGCCTGCTCGTCCATGCGGGCGAGCGCAATGAGCTGGGTGAGCAGGCGATCGAGCGATTCGACGGCGGCGAGGATGTCGAAAAGGGCGGTGTCGCCCTGACGGGTGCCCGGGCCGTAGCGCGCCAGTACGTCGGCGTGGACGCGCATGATCGCGAGGGGGGTGCGCAACTGGTGCGAGGCATTGGCGGTGAACTGGCGCAGCGAATCGATGGCGCGCTCGGTCCTCGCCATGAGGTCGTTGAAGGCCTGGCCCAGCATCCGCGCCTCGAGCGGATCCTCCTCGGCGAGGGCCACGCGCACGTTGCTGCCGGGGTGGCGCCGGGCGGCTTCGATCTGTGCGGTGAGCGAGGCGAAGGGGCCAAGTCCCCAGGTGATCGCGCCATAGAACAGCAGCAGGGCGATCATCGCCACCAGCACGCCCGCACCGCCTACGCGCAAGTAGTAGGTGAGCTCGTAGGCCTCGCGATCGTCGAGGAAGTCGGCGGCCTGGACGACGATGGTCTCGTCCCTGTCGGACAAGTACCGGATCTCGGTGGCAATGCGGACCGGGCGACCTCCGAGCACGCCGTCGTGCAGGTAGGTCGGCTGGATCAGGCCGCTGACCGCCTCGTCCGAGGAATAGCCGTCGATCAGCGCCGGAACACGGTAGCCGCGCGGAAAGCTGGCAGGCTCGTGCAGCGGCTTGGCGTCGGCCCCGCGGTCAGGGGCCGGTTTGCGCCTGTAGTCCTCAGGGGGGCGAAGGTCAGGGTTCCCGGCAAGCAGCTTCTCGCCCTGATAGACGCTGTAGACCGGTCTTTCCGTGATTCGCCCGCGCAGCAGGTCCAGTGCCATCGGCACCAAGCCCGTGCGCCCTCCATCGTCGATGACGATAGCCCGGCTCAGGGTCGTGGCCGAGCCGACGAGGATGCGGTCGGCCGTGGTCGAGAAGGTGCGATGGATCATCCAGCAGGTGATCCCGCCGAAGGTCAGCGCCAGCGCGAGCAGCGGCATCATCACCGCCGCGGTGAGGCGGGCTCGCATCGATTTCATCGGGACCGGTTCCCGCCGTGACGAAGCGCGGTCATCCTCGCGTCATCGCGCCGGTGATGCGCCGGGCATTCGGCGGGCAGGGCGTCAATTGCCCTCCAGCATGTAGCCGAGGCCGCGGATGGTGCGGATCGAGGGGCTGGCATCGCCAAGCTTGCGGCGCAGACGGCCGACGTAGACATCCAGAGCGTTGGGAGCGACCGCGTCGGAGAAGTTGAAGACCTCGGCGGTCAGGCATTCGCGCGTCACGACTTTGCCAGGGCGGCCCATCAGGGTCTCGAGGACGGCGAGCTCGCGGCGGCGCAGTTCGACGATCGACTGGTTGATCGCGACGGTGCGGGTCGAGCGGTCGAGGCTGAGCGGGCCGACACGCAGTACCGGGTCGGGCGTACCCAGTCCGCGGCGCACGAGCGCGCGGGCGCGCGACTGAAGCTCGCGTGGGTGAAACGGCTTGGTGAGATAGTCGTCTGCGCCGCGATCGAGGCCCTCGATCCGGTCGTTCACGGCGTGACGCGCGGTGAGGATCAGGATCGGCGTCTGCACTTCCTTGCGGCGCAGCGTGGAGAGCACCTCGAGGCCGTCCATGTCGGGCAGGCCGAGGTCGAGGACGATCAGGTTGTAAGGCTCGCACAGGGCGACCTCGATCGCTTCCTCGCCGCTCGACACGCGATCGAGCGCGAAGCCCGCCGAAGCCATGGAACCTTCCATGCCGCGCGCGAGGCTGCAGTCATCTTCTACGATCAGCACACGCATCAACTCACTCCCCGTAACGAGTTGAGGCATCCGCTCCCTGCATGAGATCGCCGCCTGCCCCCCTCAGGGCATTTGGCTGTTGCGACCGATTTATTATCGATTCGCGAGTGTTGGGCAAGAACCTGTCATCAATCTGTCGCCGGGCGCCAGTTTCTTTTTGGAAAGGTGCCGGCAGTGACAGCTTGATGACAGGTCGCCGCACCTAGCCTCCATGACACGACGAAGGTCCGGACGGGTTTCGCCAGAGCCGCGACAGGGTTTGCTCCAAGCATAGCGGTCGGCGTGCCCGGGCTTTGGTCGTCAAATGCAAAAGTATGAAAAACATACTCATTTCATGAGGGAATTGCCCGGGAGGGGTTGTTCAGAGGAGCTGTAATCCATCCGAAGGGGGCTTGATAAAATGAAGTTCAGGGATTCTACATCGCTCGCTGCCATCAAGATCGCACTCGGCGCGGCATCCATGTTCGGTGTCGCCTCGCCCGCGCTTGCACAGTCCGCTGGCGCACCGGCAACCTCTGCCGATGCCATCGCCGAGGCGGCTGAATCGATCGTCGTGCTGGGTACGCGCCGTACCGACCGCTCGATCACCGATTCTGCTTCGCCGGTCGACGTCATCGGCGCCGAGGAACTCGCCAGCCAGCCTGCCGGCGACATGCTCGACGTTCTTCGCAACATCGTGCCCAGCTTCAACGTCGGGCAGAACACCATCGCCGACGCCTCGACCTTCGTGCGCGCCCCCTCGATCCGCGGTCTTCCGGGCGACATGACCCTGGTCATGATCAACGGCAAGCGCCTCAATCGTTCGGCGCTGGTGCAGGTGGCCCCTTCGGACACCAACGCGCTTTCCCAAGGTGCCGACCTTTCGGTTCTGCCCTCGATCGCCTTCGGCAACCTCCAGATCCTGCGCGAGGGCGCGACCGCGCAATATGGCTCGGACGCGATTGCCGGTGTTATCAATTACACCCTGCGCGAGGACGAAGGCTTCGAGCTCACGGGCCGTTACGGGCAGTTCTACGATGGCGGCGGCGACGGCAAGAGCCGCCAGATCGCTGGCTATGCCGGCTTCAACATCGGTGAGCGCGGTTTCATCGGCGTTGCCGGCGAATGGAACAAGGACGACGGCACCATCCGTAACGAGACCCGCCCCAGCGCGGTGATCTTCGCGGACACCTACCCCGATCTCGCAGACCAGCTGCCCAACTATCCGGGGCCGGTCCAGATCTACGGCAACTCCCCGGCGAAGGGCTGGAAGGCGACTTTCAACGCCCACTACGACATTACTGACACCAGCCAGATCTACGCCTTCGGCAACTTCGCCCACGAGCGCAAGGTCCAGAGCTTCAACTATCGCCCGCCCTATACCTTCCCGGCCGAGACGACGACCGGCGAGATCCGCAACCAGAGCCGCAACAGCTCATTCGGCCATCCGATCTACCTGACATCGTGCCCGACCGGAAATGCGACCTGCCCGAGCGGCGGCTACGTCCTCGACGACAACACCTTCTCGTTCACCGATCTCTACCCCGCAGGCTTCACCCCGATGTTCGTCGGCGTGAAGGACCAGGCCTACGGCGTGGTCGGCTGGAAGGGTGACCTGAGCGACGATTTCACCTTCAACATCTCGGCCTCGACCGCCAAGAACCAGCTCGAGCTCTCGATGTTCAACTCGCTCAACGCGAGCTATGGCCCCGACAGCCAGACCGATTTCTATTTCGGCAAGCTGATCCAGGAGGAGTTCGACTACAACGCCGACTTCACCTATGCGCTCGATGCCGGACTCGCGAGCCCGATCACGATCGCGTTCGGCGCCGAATACCGCCGCGAGGTCTACACCGCGACCGAGGGCGACGAGCAGAGCTACGGCCTCGGGCCCTACACCTCCCAGGATCTCTACGTTGAGACCGCACCGGGTGTCTTCGCCTACGATTCGACCGTGTCGATGTCGCCGGGCGCGAGTGGCTACGGTGGCACCAGCCCCGATGCGGCAGGCAGCTACTCGCAGAACGCATATGCCGGTTACCTCAGCGTCGAGGCTGACGTTACCGACGCGCTCACGCTAGGCGCAGCGGGCCGCTACGAGCACTACAATACCTTCGGCAGTGCGACCGTGGGCAAGATCAACGCCTTGTGGCGCGTGACCCCGAGCCTCTCGGTACGCGGTACCGTGGGTACCGGCTTCCACGCTCCGTCGCCGGGCCAGGACAACGTCCAGATCCTGACCACTTCGTTCACCAACGGCCTCCAGGTCCAGACGGGTACCTATCCGACCTCGAGCGCGATCTCGCAGTATTTCGGCGCGACCCCGCTCAAGCCGGAGAAGTCGACCAACTACGGTCTCGGCTTCGTGTTCACCCCGGTCTCGGGCTTCACGCTTACGGTCGATGGCTACATCATCGAGCTGCGTGACCGTATCGGTGTCTCGCAGACCTACTCGGTCACTGCCGAGGACATCGCACTGCAGCCCGCGCTGCTCGCGGTGGGCGAGGGCGGCGACGTCCAGTACCCGACCAGCGGCTACGACTCGCGTACCAGCGGCGTCGACGTCGTGGGTACCTACAAGACCGGTCTCGGGGCAGGCCTGCTTAACCTGACGCTCGCCTACAACTACAACAAGACCAAGGTCACCGATTACGACACCGACGTGATCGGCGAAAACCAGAAGATCGACATCGAGCGGCTCAACCCGCAGCACCGTGCGACCTTCTCCGCAGGCTACAATTTCGGCGACTTCGCGCTGATGGCGCGCGAGAACTTCTACTCGTCCTTCAAGAACCAGCAGCAGTTCCCGGGCCAGACCTTCGGTTCGGAATTCACCACCGACATCGAGGCCAGCTACACCTTCGACGAGCGCTTCACCCTCGCGGTCGGCGCGACCAACGTCTTCAACAACTATCCCGACAAGATCGAGGCTTCGGCACAGAACCCGATCTACGTCCTTACCAACAGCCTCTCGAACGGCCTGGTCTACCCCTCGAGCGGTGGCCCCTTCGGCATCAACGGTGGCTTCTGGTACGCCAGGGTTGGCGTGAAGTTCTGATCCTACGGCAACTCGGGCGCCTCTGTCAGTCTACGGGAGGGGCGCCCGTTTTTTCGCAAATCATCAAAATTGTGCAGACGTCATAAAATTGAAGTCCGATCTAGTGGAGTAATGATAGTGTTCGAGTCGATGGATTGGCTTATTCCCGTAATCGGACTGCTGGCGGCGGGGCTCGCTGCGGGTTTCGCCGGCGGTGTCTTCGGCATCGGCGGCGGCTTCGTTGTCGTTCCGGCGCTGCTGATCATGCTCCCGCTGCTCGGCGGCGATCATGCGCAGTATGCCCACGTCGCGATCGGTACTTCGGCAGCCACCATCATCATTACTTCGATCCGCTCCGTATTGAGCCACAATAAGCGCGGATCGGTCGATTTCGAGGTGCTCAAGAGCTGGGCACCCTGGATCGTCATCGGCGACGTGCTGGGCGTGATGCTCGCCAACTTCGTCGACGGCACCTTCCTCAAGCTGGTCTTCGCCACGGGCGTCCTGCTCATGTCTATGATCTTCTTGCTCCCGCACCTCTCGCGGCTGGTGCTCTCAGATCACATGCCCGGCGGTATCGTCCGGGTCGGCATTTCGGGCGGGCTTGGCGTTTTCTCCTCGCTGCTCGGCATCGGTGGCGGCACGATCGCGATCATGGTGATGACCATGTGCGGGCGCACCATCCACAAGGCGGTGGGCACGGCCTCGGGTGTCGGCACGCTGATCGCGGTGCCCAGTGCCATCGGCTTCGCCATCATCGGCCTGAAGGAGCAGGGGCTGCCCTGGGGCTCGGTCGGCTTCGTCAACCTGCCCGCGGTCCTTGCCATTTCCTCGATGTCGCTGATCACCGCGCCGCTCGGCGTGGCAGCGGCCCACTCGCTCGAACCAAAGACGCTCAAGCGCACCTTCGGTGTCTACCTCATCTTCGTCGCGCTGATCATGTACCGCAGCGCGGTCAAGGTGTGATGCCCGGCCACGCGAATTTCCCCTCGCCACGACATCACCTCCCAGAGAATTATCAGGAGTTGCATCCCATGTCCGACCTCGTCACCGAAACTCTCGCAGCCCCCGTGGGCACCGATGCCAACCAGGACGCGTTCAATGCCGATCTCATGCGCCGTGGCTATTCGCGCCGCTCGCTGGGCAAGATCGCGGCGCTGCTGAGCGGCACCGTCGCCGTTGCCGGCGCAGCTTCGCCCGCTTTCGCACAGCAGTCGGCCAAGGCCGTAGCAGGCGCCGTGCGGATCGGTTCGAACGAGTGCTGGACCGGGCCGCTGCCCGCCGGTGCGCAGGCGGCGATGAAGATCGTTTCCGAAGGCAACCGCTACGAGCCGGACGACGAGCACGCCAAGCTCTTCGCCGCGGTCTCCGAGGTCGAGGGCGTACCGGTCGAGCGTATCCTCGCATGGCCGGGCTCGAGCGACCCGCTCGCGCGCGTCCCCGTCACTTTTGCCTCGCCCACCCGCGGCATCGTCACCGCCGACCCGACCTACGAATCGATCTGGCGCACCGGCGACTACATCGGCGCCAAGGTGACCAAGGTTCCACTGACCGCCGACTACCGCCACGACGTCAAGGCAATGCTCGCCGCCGATCCCAATGCCGGGCTCTACTACATCTGCTCGCCCAACAACCCGACCGGCACGATCACCCCGATCGCGGATATCGAGTGGCTGGCCGTGAACAAGCCCAAGGACGCGGTGCTGCTGATCGACGAGGCCTACATCCACTGGTCCGAGACGCCGCGCGCGGCGAAGCTTGCGGTGGAACGCGACGACGTTCTGGTCATGCGTACCTTCTCCAAGCTGTTCGGCATGGCCGGCATGCGCCTCGGGCTGACCTTCGCGGCGCCTTCGCTTCACGAGAAGATGATGCGCTACGATGGCGGCCAGGTGACCAACATGCTGCCGATGACCGCGGTCGCCTGCGGCACGGCCTCGGTCCCGCTCGCAAGCGAGATCAAGGCTCGCGCCGACGAGATGATCGCCGCGCGCGACTATGCCACCGCCCATGTCGAAAAGCGCGGCCTCAAGGTCATCCCGGGCAGCCACGCGAACATGTTCATGGTCGAGTGGAAGGACAAGACGCCCAAGCAAATGATGGCAGCCTTCCTCGATCAGGGCGTGCAGATCGGCCGCGGCTGGAGTGCCTATCCCCAGGCATCGCGCATTACCGTTGGCTCGATGGAGGAGATGCAGAAGTTCTGCCTCGCCCTCGACAAGATCCTCATGGCCTGACCGGCCGGGGGCTCATGACGCGCAGGCTGGCGTTCCCTCGTTTCTCTCCTTCGGCGAGGGGACTGTTCCGGCCCGGATAGCAACTGGGCCCGCAGCGCTCGCTACTGCGGGCAGCTGTTCTGGAAAGGGACCCGTAGGCTTCATGCCTTCGGGTCCTTTTTCGCAACTGATGAAAGCATCGGGTGCCTCGCCGATTGTCCGAAGAGCGGATGTCCTTGATGGCAAGCCGCTGAAATCGGTGCTCCGAGCCTGTCCTGCCATGTCCGGCTGTGGCATAGTGACCGCAGGCGGTGCGAGGCAATTCAAGGCAGGAGCAATGGGCGCATGACGATTTCGGTTAGTCTCGAGAGCGACGGGCCGCTGGCGAGGATCACGTTTTCGAAGCCGCCGCACAACTTCGCCTGCCCCGACCTCCTGCGTCAGATCGCCGACGCCGTTTACAAGGTCGACAACGATCCCAGGCTGCGGTGCACCTTGCTCAGCTCGCAGGGACGTTCGTTCTGCGCCGGTGCCGATCTGGCCGGTGACGAGAAGATCGCAGGTTCCGGGGGCATGGCCACGATCGCGCAGCTCTACGGCCAGGCCGAACGCCTGTTCCGCAGGCGCAAGCCGATGGTCGCGGCGGTGCAGGGCGCGGCGGTCGGGGCCGGGCTTGGGCTCGCACTCACCGCCGATTTTCGTATCGGCGATGCGACGACGCGGCTTGCGGCCAATTTCACCCGTCTCGGCTTTCATCCCGGCTTCGCGCTGACTTACACCTTGCCCCGCCTGCTAGGAGAGCAACGAGCCAGCTGGATGATGATGTCCTCGCAGCGGATCAAGCCCGAACAGGCGCTCGACTGGGGGCTGCTCGACCGGCTCGCCGATGATGGCGACCTCGAAGAGGCCGCGCGGACCATGGCCCACGAGATCGCCGACAATGCGCCGCTGGCGCTGCTCGCTGTGCGCCGCACGCTGACCGACGGCATGGCCAAGGCGGCTGCGGCAGCGATGCGGCGCGAACATGCCGAGCAGGCAGCGCTGCGCACCACTGCCGACTATGCCGAGGGTGTGGCATCGGTATTCGAGCGGCGTCCGGCGAACTTTACCGGCAGCTGAGAGCGGGCCGGCCCAGGGCAGGTCAGCTTCGGTCGCTTGCGGTCTGGCTCCCGAAGAAGCGCGGATAGCGCGCGACGAAGCGCTGCAGCCAGTCGCGCCGACCCTCGCGTCTTGCGCTGAGCATGTAGGACAGCCCGACGAGGCTGGCGATCAGCGCGCCGGTGGTGTCGACGATGAGGTCCCACATCGTGTCGGTCAGGCCCGAAGGGTCGCCCAGCATTTCCTTTTGCATGTTCATGCCGAAAAGCTGGTCCATCGAGAACTCGAAAATCTCCCAGATAGCACCCAGTCCGACACTGAAGAAGAACGCAAAGAACGCGAGGAACAGCGGGCGCATGTGCAGGCTGACGGTCTCGGATTCGTTGAGCAGGTAGAGCACGAGGAAACCCAGCAGCCCCAGCAGCACGCCCGAACTGGTGTGCAGAACCAGATCCCACCACCAGAACTTCTCGTAGAAGTCGCCGACTTCGCCGAGGAACAGCGTGGCGAAGATGAAGGCCACGGTGAAGATCTGGATCTCGACCGGGATATTGGCGACGAGATGGCGCTGGAAGCTGATCGGCAGCGCGATGACGGCCATCAGTCCCGCAACGAGAAATACGTGCGGCCACTGCCTGGAAATCACGAGAGTGACGAGCTCGGCCGCCATCACCACGAGAAAGCCATAGGTCACCAGCACCTGTATGCGGGGCGGGGCATGCAGGGGCTCTTCGCTCTGCGCTTCGTTGTCCGGCTGGTGCGGGGCGATCTGCTGGTCCTTCATCGCGCTCGATCCTGTCACGGCTGGGGGGCGATTGCGACCCCGTTGGAAAAGGACGCGCGTTCGGGCCACGTTCGCAAGCGGGCGCTTGACGGCGGCGCACGCGTGCCTGATGTGCGCGGGCATTGGCGCGGCTTCCTCGTGAAACCGGCGCCCGGGCGGCGGGTTCCGCATGCCTGACGAGAACAACAAGGCCCATGAAGGCTTTAATGGATGAGAGGGGCCCGCAACGACGGGCCGTGAAAGGATTGCAGATGAAGGCTACCCCCGATTTCGACTTCGCGCTTGGCGAGAGCGCGCAGATGATCCGCGAGACGGTCGCGCGCTTCGCTGACGAGCGCATCGCGCCGCTTGCCGCCCGCGTCGATGCAGAGGACTGGTTCCCGCGCGAACTGTGGAGCGAGATGGGCGAACTGGGCCTGCACGGCATCACCGTCGAGGAGGAACAGGGCGGCATCGGCCTCGGCTATCTAGAGCACGTCATCGCGGTCGAAGAAGTGAGCCGCGCCTCGGCCTCGGTCGGACTTTCCTATGGCGCGCATTCGAACCTGTGCGTGAACCAGATCCGCCGCTGGGGCAGCGATGCCCAGAAGGCGAAGTACCTGCCGGGCCTGATCTCGGGCGAGCATGTCGGCAGCCTTGCCATGTCCGAGACGGGCGCAGGTTCCGACGTGGTGGGCATGAAGCTGCGCGCCGACGCAGTGGAGGGCGGCTATCGCCTCAACGGCACCAAGTTCTGGATCACCAATGCCAGCGAGGCCGATACGCTGGTGGTCTATGCCAAGACCGACGCTTCCGCTGGCAGCAAGGGCATCACCGCATTCATCGTCGAGAAGGACATGCCCGGCTTCTCGATCGGCCAGAAGATCGACAAGATGGGCATGCGTGGCTCGCCGACCTGCGAGCTGGTCTTCGACGACTGCTTCGTGCCGGAGGAAAACGTCATGGGCCCGCTGGGCGGCGGCGTGAAGGTGCTGATGAGCGGCCTCGACTATGAGCGCGTGGTGCTTGCGGGGCTCCAGCTGGGCATCATGCAGGCCTGCCTCGACACGGTCATTCCCTATGTGCGTGAGCGCAAGCAGTTCGGCACCGCGATCGGCACCTTCCAGCTGATGCAGGCCAAGGTCGCGGACATGTATGTCGCGCTCCAGTCGGCGCGCGCCTACGTCTACGCCGTGGCGCGCGCCTGCGATGCAGGCCAGACGACCCGTTTCGACGCAGCCGGCGCGATCCTGCTCGCAAGCGAGAGCGCCTTTCGCGTCGCGGGCGAGGCGGTCCAGGCGCTGGGCGGCGCGGGCTATACCAAGGACTGGCCGGTCGAGCGCTACCTGCGCGATGCCAAGCTGCTCGACATCGGCGCAGGAACCAACGAGATCCGCCGCATGCTGATCGGGCGCGAGCTCATCGGGGCGGGCTGACCGCTCCGCCCCCGAGCGTCACCCGTTGAGTATGGCGAAGCGCTTGGCGAATTCGCCTTGCGCCTCGGCGTGGCGCAGGAAGCCCACGCGCTCGACGAGGATCTCGTCGGGCACTTCGGGCGCGGTCATGATTGCGGTTACTTCGGCGATGAAGTCTTCAAGGGGAAGGGCGCTCTCGCGCTGCGACTGGCCCGGGGTCAGCTCGGTCGCGACTTCGGGCGGGGCCAGTTCGTGGACTGCCACCGAAGTCTCGCGCAGCTGGTGGCGCAGCGTCTGGCTGAGCGAATGGATCGCGGCCTTGCTCGCCGAATAGGTCGGCGTACGTACCAGTGGGAGGAAGGCGAGCCCCGAGGATACTGTGACGAGAGCCGCCTCGGGCCGTGCGCGCAGGTGCGGCAGGAAGGCTGCGGCGAGATGGATCGGCGCGGTGAGGTTGGTCGCGATGATGCGGTCGGCAACTTCGGTCGACACCGTATCGGCGGCGTAGTTCTCGGGTTCCATGATCCCGGCATTGAGGATTACCGCGTCGAGATCGGGATGATCGGCGAGCACGCGGCCGGGAAAGGCGGCCAGGTCTGCGGGATCGGTCACGTCGAGCCTGTAGCCGTGCATGCCCGGGTTTGCTTCCAGTGTCTCGCCTAGAGTCGTCTCGTTGCGACCGGTCACGATCAACGTGTTGGCGTGGCCGGCGAGCGCCTCGGCCAATGCGCGGCCGATACCCGAGTTGCCGCCGGTGATGAGGATCTTGCGATGGGTGAACTGCATGGGGGGATGCTCCTGGTTTCGTGTCGTCAGGAGATGCTCTCCATGCTACCTTTGCGAAAGTAGGCACCTAAAAGAATTATACTTACCTAAAAGAGAGCATGTTGAAATGACGGCACAATCCATGCGTGATCATCTCCAGTCCCTGCCCGAAACCGACCCCGAGCTCGACCGGCTCGTCACCGAGATCATCGGCCGCGTCGCCGACAAGTGGACAATGTTGCTGATCGAGGTGCTCACCGAAAAGGGTACCTGCCGCTTCGGTGAACTCGGCCGTGAATGCGTGGGGATCAGCCAGAAGATGCTGACCCAGACCCTGCGCGCGATGGAGCGCGACGGGCTCGTGACCCGCAAGATCTATCCGGTCGTTCCGCCCAAGGTCGAATATGCATTGACCGAGATGGGGCTCGGACTGAGCGAGGCCTTCTGCGGGGTCTGGCTCTGGGCCGAACGCAATCGCGCTGCCATCGAGCAGGCCCGCTCCGACTATGCCGCAAGGGAGGAAGCCTAACGGCATGGCGCCGGGGCACTGAAGCGGCTAGCAGCCCCGTCATGCTGATCCGCCGAGCCACCCCGCGCGATGCCGCCGCGATTGCCGCCATCATCCTGCCCGTCATTGAGGCGGGCGAGACTTACGCGCTCGACCCGCAGATGGGCGAGGCGGGGGCGCTCGGCTACTGGTTGGGGGAGGACCGGCAGACCTTCGTCGCCGAAGCGGGGGGCGAGGTTCTCGGAACCTATTACCTGCGCACCAACCAGCCCGGCGGCGGCGCGCACGTGTGCAATTGCGGCTACATGGTGCGACCCGCGGTAGCGGGCAGGGGCATTGCGCGCGCGATGTGCGAGCACTCGCTTGAAGAGGCTCGCGCGCAAGGCTACCGCGCGATGCAGTTCAACTTCGTGGTGAGCACCAATCTGCGCGCCATTGCCTTGTGGGAGCGGCTGGGTTTCAGCGTGGTGGGCCGGCTTCCCGGCGCCTTCGAACAGCCCGGGATCGGCTTGGTCGATGCCCTCGTCATGTACCGCAGCCTTTAGCTGAGCGGTGCGCCGGCAAGGCGCGGCTGGAGTTCGGCGCGCAGCCTCTCGACCAATGTCGAGATCTTGGGAGAGTGATGCTTGGGGCGCGGATAGACCGCCCAGATCGGCTCGTCCTCGGGGCATTCGCTCGCCAGCACTTCGCGCAGGCTTCCGTCCTGAAGGTGCGGCGCGGCGTAGAAGCGCGGCAACTGGCACAGGCCCATGCCTTCGAGCGCGGCCTCGAGGACCATGATCCCGCTGTTGGCCTTCCAGCGACCCTCGGGCCGGAAGGTCTCGCCCCGCGCAAACTGCCACAGGCTGCTCGAGCCCACCAGACAGGCATGGCCCTTGAGATCGGCGATGCGCTGCGGTGTGCCGTGCCCTTCGAGATAGGCGGGCGCGGCCACGGTGACCATCGCGCGCGAGGCGACGCGGGTCGCGACGAGACGCGAATCCTCGAGGTGGCCGGTCCGGATTGCCAGATCGTAGCCGTCGCGGATGAGGTCGACGACGTCGTTGTCGAGGTCGCAGGTCACCGAGATCTCGGGGTAGTCCAGCGCATAGCCGCGCAGGATCGGACCGATGAACTGCTCGCCCAGCGTGTAGGAACAGGTGATGCGCAAGTGCCCGCGCGGGCTGGCGCTTGCGCTCATCGCGGCGATGGCATCGTCGCGCTCGGCGATCAGGCGCGCACCGGTCTCGAGGAAGTGTCGCCCGGCTTCGGTCAGGCTGAGCGAGCGGGTGGTGCGGTGGAACAGCTGGTTGCCCAGCCGCGCTTCGAGCCTGCCCACCGCGCGGCTCATGTGCGTGACCGATGCGCCGAAGCTGCGCGCCCCCGCGGTGAAGCTGCCCGCACGCGCCACGCTCACGAATTCCTCGATGCCGTCCCAGGCGCCTGCCATGAATTCCCTGTCGTCGTCATTATCCCCGTATTGTTATAATGCTTTGCCCAAGAACCCCATTCACGTCAATCTGGCAAGGCGCTAGAAGGCTCCCCAACTACAGGAGACATGCTCATGAAGACCCGTGCCGCCGTCGCCTTCGAGGCGAAGAAGCCCTTGGAAATCGTCGAGGTCGACCTCGAGGGCCCCAAGGAGGGCGAGGTTCTCGTCGAGATCATGGCCACCGGCCTTTGCCACACCGATGCCTACACCCTCGACGGGCTCGATTCGGAAGGGATCTTCCCCTCGATCCTCGGTCATGAGGGCGCCGGCATCGTGCGCGAGGTCGGCCCGGGCGTCACCAGCGTGAAGCCGGACGATCACGTGATCCCGCTCTACACCCCCGAATGCCGCCAGTGTAAGTCGTGCCTCTCGGGCAAGACCAACCTGTGCACCGCGATCCGTGCGACGCAGGGCAAGGGCCTGATGCCCGACGGCACCAGCCGCTTCTCCTACAAGGGCCAGCAGATCTTCCACTACATGGGCTGCTCGACCTTCTCGAATTTCACCGTCCTGCCCGAGATCGCTGTCGCCAAGATCCGCGAGGACGCACCGTTCCAGACCTCGTGCTACGTCGGCTGCGGCGTGACCACGGGTGTCGGCGCGGTGACCAACACCGCCAAGGTGCAGGTCGGCGACAACGTCGTCGTCTTCGGTCTGGGCGGCATCGGCCTCAACGTGATCCAGGGCGCGCGGCTTGCCGGTGCGAACATGATCATCGGCGTCGACATCAACCCCGATCGCGAGGAATGGGGCCGCAAGTTCGGCATGACCGACTTCCTCAACACCAAGGGCATGAGCAACGACGAGATCGTCCAGAAGATCGTCGCGATGACCGATGGCGGTGCGGACTACACCTTCGATTGCACCGGCAACACCAATGTCATGCGCACCGCACTCGAGGCCTGCCACCGCGGCTGGGGCGAGAGCATCATCATCGGCGTGGCCGAAGCGGGCAAGGAGATCGCGACCCGTCCGTTCCAGCTCGTCACCGGGCGCGTATGGAAGGGTACCGCGTTCGGCGGCGCCAAGGGCCGGACCGACGTGCCCAAGATCGTCGACTGGTACATGAACGGCAAGATCGAGATCGATCCGATGATCACGCACGTTCTTTCGCTTGAAGAAATCAACAAGGGCTTCGATCTGATGCACGCGGGCGAATCCATCCGCTCGGTCGTCGTCTACTAAGGAGCATCACAGCCATGTTTTCGCACATCTTCGTCGGCAGCAACGATCCCGCCGCGGCGCGCACTTTCTACAATGCGGTGATGGCGGGCCTCGGCCACGCTGCGGGCACCGAGATCAAGGACGGCGCGGCGACCTACTACACTGACGGCAGCGCGGCCTTCATCGTCGGCACCCCGGCCAACGGCGAGCCTGCGACCTGGGCCAACGGCGGGACCATCGGCCTCAGGGCGAGCGGCCCCGAGGTGGTCGATGCGGCTTACAAGGCTGGTATCGCCAATGGCGGGGCCTGCGATGGCGAGCCCGGTCCGCGCGCGGCTTTCCCGGGCAGCTACGGCGCCTACCTGCGCGACCCGGACGGCAACAAGATCTGCCTGTGGCACGTAGCGGCCTGATCGCATGAGCCTCGAGACCATCTCCACGAACCGCAGCCACGGCGGCACCCAGGGCGTCTACAAGCACCGCTCATCCGAGACCGGCACCGACATGACCTTCTCGGTCTTCGTGCCCGATCACGCCGAGGGCGAGACCCTGCCGGTGCTGTGGTACCTCTCGGGGCTCACCTGCACTCATGCCAACGTCACTGAAAAGGGCGAGTACCGCGAGGCCTGCGCGCAGCACGGCGTGATCTTCGTGGCGCCCGACACCAGCCCGCGTGGTGACGAGGTGCCCGACGACGAAGGCTACGACTTCGGCAAGGGCGCCGGCTTCTACGTCGACGCCACCGAGCAGCCCTGGGCGGCGAACTTCCGCATGCGTTCCTACATCGAGAGCGAGCTGCCCGCATTGCTGGCAGCCTCGTTCCCGGTCGACATGGATCGCCAGGCGATCACCGGGCACTCGATGGGCGGGCACGGTGCGCTCACCATCGCGTTGCGCAATCCCGAGCGCTTCCGTTCGGTCAGCGCCTTCTCGCCCATCGTCTCGCCGCTGGCGTGCCCATGGGGCGAGAAGGCGCTGGGCGGCTATCTCGGTGGCGACAAGGCGGCATGGCGCGAATACGATGCCTGCGCGCTGATCGAGGACGGTGCGCGCGTTGCCGACCTGCTGGTCGATCAGGGCGATGCCGACGGCTTCCTCGAGGAGCAGCTGCGCACGCCGCTTCTCGTCGCGGCATGCGAGAAGGCCGGGCAGCCCGCCACGATCCGGATGCAGGCAGGTTACGACCATTCGTACTACTTCATCTCGAGCTTCATGGCCGAGCATGTCGCCTGGCACGCTGAGCGCTTGGCCACCTGAGCGACACCTTCGAGGTCCCGAAATGAAGACCCGCGAATCACGCATGTGATTCGCGGGTTTTTGCCGTCTGCCCTATGCGCGGAGCCGCAGGAGGCGGGCGCGCCTGCGGTTCATGCCGCAGGTGCAGCAGCGATCCGTCTTTCGCTGGTGCCTTGCAGCACGCGGTTAGGCTTTGCGCCTCGGGTTGCGTCAGAACGGCACACTTTTCAGGCGGTCGGCAGGTTTTTGCAGTGCGAAAAGTTGGTTAACGCCGGGCAGTGGTTATTACACTTTTGAGACGCATATTATCGCGCATATAGTGTATTATTGCTTAAAATTGCGGTTTCTCGAAATCCTGAGCCTAGCAAAAGGTCTATCTGGATATTCATCGGTAATCTTGTTATACATCAGGGCATCGGAAGCGACCCCATGAGACGGCGTCACGCTGCAACGGTCGGTCCGGGCCAATTTGGATGCCCGGTGCTTAAGGCAGAAACCTCGAAAGGAGCATGCCGCGTACCGGTTTGGTTGATGAGGATGTGAAATGAAGGTCGCCAACAGAAAGTTCGACATGTCCGATGCCACCATGGATCGGGTCTACGCAGCGCAGCGTCTCGAGGACGGCGGTACCGAGCACGACGCGCGCGGATTGCTCGTGGCCATTGCGCTTAGCGCGGCCTGCTGGGCTGTCCTGGGTTATTTCGTCCTGCAATAAACAGAGCGCTTCGGGTCGCGGTCCGGGGGAACGGATGCCCTCCTGACCGCGATCGGGTCCTGATCCAAAGAAGTGAAGCTGGGCCCTCGCGCTCGGCTACCGTTGCGTAAGGCGGCAGGTGGCTTTGATGCGGCCTGTTGCTCTAGCGACGGAAACTCATGGTTTATTGGTGTGTTATGGTTTCATGCACTCGGAAAACCCTTCACTTTCTCGCAACGCGCAAGGCCGTTCCCGGCCTGAGGGTGACGCGCGAATTCGAAATGGCCGTTTGCGTCAGCGCCGCGATGACGAGAGCGAAAGCTCGTCGCGATTAGCAGGCCTCGTGATGCCACTGGTCATTGCCGCATTGCTTGCCGCCATGGGCGCCTTTGCATCCCCTTTCGACGAAGAGGCCACGGCAGCCGAACAGGCTTCCACTGTCAGCCAAGGAAATCCCTGACATCTTGCATGAAGCGCTCGTACTGGTCGTGATGAAGCCAGTGCCCGGCGTTTTCGTACTCTATCAGTCTGGCGGTCGGGAAATGATCGAGCCTGCCGTCGCTGGCCGGACTGTCGGCGAAGCTGTCCTTGCCCCACAGGAATAGCGTCGGGCAGGTAACGGCACGCCACAGGCTCTCGATCTCGTCGCCGCTCAGGTCCGATCCAGACCAGACGTTGACGTAGTTGTCGAACTTCCAGCTCCAGGTCCCGTCCTCGTTGCGGCTTGCCCCATGGATGGTGAGATGGCGCGCCTGCTCGTCCGTGAGGAAGGTGTTTTCCGCCTTCATGCGCTCGTAGGCCGCGCGGCGCGTGGTGTAGCGGCGCGGTGTTCGGGCCGAGGCCTTGCGCTTGTCGTTGATCCACTTGTGCAGCCGCCCCGAGACGCCGCGCTCCTCGGCCTCGCGCCGGTGCTGGGGGCCGGGGCCCAGTCCCTCGATATTGACGAACTTCGCGACGCGCTCGGGGAACAGTCCGGCGTAGCGCGTGGTGATCGCGCCGCCCAGTGAATGCGCGACGATCGTCACCTCGGGATCGCCGAGCGTGTGCACCAGCTGCGCGAAATCGTAGACGTAGGCGTCCATGCCGTAGTGGCCCTCGGCCGACCATTCGCTGTCGCCATGGCCGCGCAGGTCAGGGCAGATCACGTGCCAGTCGTGACGCAGTTCCTGCGCAACCCAGTCCCAGCTGCGGCAATGATCGCGCCCGCCGTGCTGGAGGATCAGCAGCGGCGCCTCGGCATTGCCCCAATCGACGTAGTTGAGGCGAAGGCGCTGGGAAATGAAGCGGTTCGAGGTCGGGCCGAGTTGCGAATCCATGACACCACAGGTGGGGTGCCGGGAGGCCGGGGTCAATCGTCCGATGGTTGGGGACATGCCAGCTTCGCCCCGGCGAAAGCGCTGGTTTGGGTTCATCAACCAAAACCTCGCTGCTCGCGGCTTGGCAAACCGGGGCACTTGCCCCTATCTCGCGGCCTGACTTTTGACGAACAGCGTTTCACCCGGAGACAAGACATGGCCACCAACCACAAGACCCGCATGCTCATCATCGGATCGGGTCCGGCGGGGCTTTCCGCGGCCATCTACGGCGCGCGCGCCGGCCTCGAGCCGATCGTGGTGCAGGGGCTGCAGCCCGGCGGCCAGCTCACCATCACCACCGACGTCGAGAACTACCCCGGTTTCCGCGAGGTCATCCAGGGCCCCTGGCTGATGCAGGAGATGCAGGCCCAGGCAGAGCACGTCGGCACGCGCATGATGTGGGACACGATCACCAACGTCGATCTCTCGGGCAAGACCTTCGTCGCTACCGGTGACGGCGGCGACACTTACGAGGGCGACACCCTCGTCATCGCCACGGGCGCGCAGGCCAAGTGGCTGGGCGTTCCCGGCGAGCAGGAGCTTTCAGGCAAGGGCGTTTCGGCCTGCGCGACCTGCGACGGCTTTTTCTACCGCGGCAAGAAGGTCGTGGTGATCGGCGGTGGCAACACCGCGGTCGAGGAAGCGCTCTACCTCACCAATCACTCTGACGACGTGACTCTGATCCACCGCCGCGATTCGCTGCGTTCGGAGAAGATCCTGCAGGACCGCCTCGAGGCCAATCCCAAGATCTCGGTGCTGTGGAACAAGAAGGTCGACAGCTTCCTCGCGGGCGAGAACGGCGAGCTGCGCGCGCTCGCGCTGACCGACACGGTCACCGGCGATGCCAGCGAGATCGAGACCGACGGTGCCTTCGTCGCCATCGGTCACGCGCCCGCGACCGAGCTGTTCAAGGGCAAGCTGGCAATGGACGAGACCGGCTACCTGCTGGTCACGCCGGGCACGCCCAAGACCGACGTTCCGGGCGTCTTCGCGGCGGGTGACGTGTGCGATCACATCTACCGTCAGGCGATTACGGCGGCGGGCATGGGCTGCCAGGCCGCGCTCGATGCCGAGCGCTACCTCGCAGAGCGCGACTTCGCGGGCGTCACCGAAACCGTCCAGTACTGAGCGTTCAGGGCCAGCGCGTCGCTTTCGCGCGCTGGCCCTCGAGCACCTCGAGCACCTGCGTCTCGAGCCAGGCGAAGGCCTCGGGCTCTACGTAGCTATGCGTGGCATCGGGACAGGTGCGGATGCGTGCATCGCGCTTGTCCCACTTCGCCGCAAAGGTGAGGGCAGTGCGGTCCCTCCCTGCAAGCAGAAACCTTATGTCGCCGGTGTAGTCGGCAATGCCTGCCGCGATCTCGGCGGCCAGACCTTCCGGACCTGACGGAGCGCCGGACCGTCGCGCCATCGCGACTAGGCTGCGCGCGAGGGCGCGGATCGGGACTTGTCCGCGAAGCAGTCGCCTGATCGCGACCGGATCGGTGAGACGGCGCCGGTAATGGTCGCGCAGGACTTCCACCGGGGCCTCTTCCTCGCTTTCCTGCGCATCGATGGTCCAGGGGTTCGAGAGAACGAGCGCGTCGAGCCCGAAGCCGCCGCCGAGCATGAGCGCGCTCGCGGCATCGCAATTGCCCATGCCCACGATCCGGGCAAGGCCGGGGCAGGCCGCGCGAAAGGCTTCGATGGCGGCCCCTATGTCGGGTGCGCTGTTTCGAAATTCACGGTTCTCGCCCTCGCTGTCACCCACGCCGCGCCTGTCGAAGCGCAGCACCGCGTGTCCTGCTTTGGCGAGACGCGCGGCGAGGCGAGCCTGACCGTTCCAGGCGCCCGCGCGCGTCTCGTTTCCGCCCGAGACGATGAGCAGTCCCGTGGTGGCACTGAGCACTCCGCCTTCGGGGCGGTCGATCGTACCGACCAGCGTTGCGCCCTCGCAGGCGAAAGTCAGGTGCTCGCGGATCATTGCGCGAGGCCTTGCGCCAGTAGGTCGGCCAGCGTCTCTGCCTGTTTGCAATCATCGCCCGGCTCCGCGCGCAGCCACAGGCCCGCCCCGCCAAGTTGCGCCTGCGCAATTGGATGGGCAGGGATTGTCGGTCCAGCTTCCTCGAATTCGCTGTAGAAACTTGGCCCAAGAATATGACCGCCAAGGATAATTCCGGAGGCGCGAGCGGTGTGCTCGAGATCCTCGCGGTTCTCCTCGCGTCCCGCCTCACGTGCGGCAAGGAGGCGTGCACGCAGCATCTGGCGCAGGATCGCCGATCCCTTGGCCGGTGCGTAGTGCCACGCGGGCAGGCCCGGAGGCGTCAGCAGGCAGCCACCACGGATACCGAGGGTCGCGCTAGCCGAGAAATGGCGCGCTGCTTCGGCCATCGCGGCGTGCCAGTCGGGCAGGGTCACGCCTGCGGACTCGCGCAGGCTCTCGTTGCAGCCGGGCAGGTCGGGCAGGAAGCTGTCGATCCCGCGCCGGTCAAGCGCGCGCATGAGATCGGCGGCGAAGCGGCGCATGCGATTGCTCTCGTCGAAGAGCGCAGGCACGATCAGCAGACGCGAGGCGCGCCTACGATCGCAGACGAGTGCCAGTTCGGGAGAAGGGGCCGCGCCGCGCGCCGGGCAGTTCCAGGTGACCGGGCCGATCACCGCAGCCGGGACGCTGGCCGCCTGCGTCATGCGTCGGCTTGCTGGGGCCCGGGACGCTTGGCCTCGGCGAAGGCGAGCAGCCCGCCGTAGGTCTCGAGCATCTCGCCATCGATCTCGTCGTCGTCGATGACGATGTCGAGGCGGTCCTCGATCTCGGTCAGCAGTCCGGCAACGGCCATCGAGTCCAGTTCGGGCAGATGGCCGAACAGGCCTGTATCGGCATCGAAGCCTTCGGCCTGGCCCTGCTCGAGGCCGAGCACATCGGTCAGGATGCTGCGCAGAAGCTGGTCGGTCGTCTCTTGCATGGGCCCCTCGGTCGGCACTACGGCTCTGGTTTCGAGCGCCTCTAGCCGCGCTTCGCAATTGCGGCAAGGCGTTGCAAGGCCCCGCGTCCCATTACCGGCCAGTTGCGGGCCGAGAAGGGGCGCATCATGTCGAGCCGGTAGCGCGGGCGCACCGCCTCCATCCAGTCGCGCTTGTAGGGATCGTTGCCGGTGCCGAAATCGACGAGGTCGACCCCGTCGGCATCGATCACCTGGCGCATCATGGCGGCGGTCAGCACCGAGCCGGGCGAGAGATCGGCCGCGCTTTCGCGGTGCGCGAGCTTGTGGATCCACGCCGTTCCGCCCTCGACGGTCCAGAATTGCGCGGCGATGGCCGGGCCGTGGCTGTCGAAGGCCGAGCGCGCGATGCCGAGCCGCAGCCGCCCGGCGCGCCCCTCGGCCTCGGCGAAGGCGCGCAGGAAGGCTGGCGAACCCTCGGCGGGCTTCCAGCTCTCGCCATAGATCGCCTCGTAGTCGTCCCAGGCATCGCGGTCGAAGCGGTCGTGAACTACCGTTGTGACCTTGGGCGCCTTGCGCTTGAGCGTGGTGCGCAGGCGTCCCGGGCGCGCGGCGATATAGGCGGCATAGTCGCGGCCCCTGAGGTCGAGCACATGATTGACGTCGCAAGCTTCGCGCCGGACCAGCCATCCGGCCTTGCGAAAGGCATCTTCCACCAGTGATGCGCTGCCGTCCTCGTCGGGCATGGGCGAGAGCGTCACGCGGTGCGCATAGCGCGCAAGGTCGCCCGCCAGAGCCTCGAGCAGCGCAGGACTGCCATCGAGTAGCGGCCGAATGCGGAAGCTGTACCAGTTGCCAAGGGCCATGAGGTGGCCACCCTTGCCCGCGAGCGGAAGCAGCGCATGCTCGCCGCCCTGCGAGGCAACCGCGAGGACCGGGGCGAGGCCGCAATGCTCGGCAAGCCCCTGCCACCACCACAAGCGGTCGAACGGCGCGCGCGCTTCGCTGTGTTCGAGCAGGGCCTCGAGCGCCTTGCGGGAATGGACTTCCTTAAGATCGGAGTGATAAGCGATCTGGATCAAGATACCTTCCCGAATTCGCGGAGCCTGACTTTGCCCATGCGCGGCCCAGCCGACAATGCCGAAAATGCTGCCGCACCTGCCTCATCTGCGTCACTGCCGCTCGATCATGTCGTGCTGCACGGCGCGGACGAGGCCGATGCACTGGTCCTGCGCGATGGGACACTGGACTATGCCGCGTTAAGATCGCGTGTCGCGCGCATGGCGGCATGGCTTGCGGCGATGCTGCCCACGAAGGGCGCACGCGTCGCCAGCTGGGCTGCAAAGGGCGAGCTGACCTGCCTGCTGCCGGTCGCGGCGGCGCGGGCAGGGCTCGTGCACGTGCCGGTCAACCCGCTGCTCAAGCATGCGCAGGTGGCGCATATCCTCGCCGACAGCGGCGCCGAACTCCTGATCGCAACGCCTTCGCGGCTCGCCACGCTGGGCGAGGGCGATGTGCCCGATGGCTGCCGCACGCAGGGCGAAGCCGAAGTCATGGCGCAGGTCGCGGCCTGCACCGGCAGTCTTGGCCCCTCCGATGCCGATCCCGACACCCTGGCCGCGATCCTCTATACCAGCGGTTCTACAGGACGCCCCAAGGGGGTCATGCTCAGCCATACCAACATGGCTCTGGGCGCGGCAAGCGTGGCCGACTACCTCGACATGGCAGCGCAGGACCGCACGCTCGCGGTGCTGCCGTTCGCCTTCGATTACGGACAGAACCAGTTGTTCTCGACCTGGCTTGCGGGAGGCTGCGTGGTCCCGCTCGACTACCTCCTACCGCGTGACGTGGTGAAGGCGGTCGAGCGCCACGCCATCACCACGCTGGCTGCGGTCCCGCCTTTGTGGGTGCAACTGACCGAGCTGGACTGGCCTGCCGAGACCGCTGCAAGGCTGCGGCGCCTGACCAACAGCGGGGGCGCGCTCACCGTCGATCTCGTTGCAAAGCTGCGTGCCCTGTTCCCCGAAGCGCGCCTCTTCCCGATGTACGGCCTGACCGAGGCCTTCCGCTCGACCTATCTCGATCCCGCTCTCGTCGATACCCATCCCACCTCGATGGGGCGCGCGGTGCCTCATGCCGAAGTGCTGGTGATCAACGATGCAGGCGAAGTCGCCGGCGATGACGAGGAGGGCGAGCTGGTCCATTGCGGCCCGCTCGTCGCGCAAGGATACTGGCGTGATGCCGAGCGCACCGCCGAGCGTTACCGGCCCGCACCCGCCGCTTCGCGCTATGGCGGAACGGCAGTCTGGTCGGGCGACAGGGTACGCCGCGCGCAGGACGGCCTGCTCTATTTCGTCGGGCGGCGCGACGCGATGATCAAGAGCGCAGGCAACCGCATCAGCCCGCAGGAGATCGAGGACGCGGTGGTCGCGACCGGGCTCGCTGCAGAGGCGGTTGCGCTTGGCCTGCCCGATGCGCGGCTGGGACAGGCGATCCACCTCGTCGTGCGCCCCGCAGCCGGTGTCGAGGGTGAGGAGGCCGGAGCCGAGCTGCCACGACGACTCATGCGCGAATTGCCCAATTTCATGCAGCCAAGGGCCATCCACTGGCGCGATGCCATGCCCACGAGCCCCAATGGCAAGCTCGACCGCACCGGGCTGGCGAACGAGATCGCGGCGAAGCTCGCCAAGGAGACTGAGGCATGAAGGCGCTTGGCCCCATTCCCGAGGCTTTCTCGGCCATCGACGGGGTGCTCGCGGTTGGCGGCAAGCCGGTCACGCACTGGGTCAAGCAGTCGGGTACAACGCCGCTGTTTCTCTACGACATGGCCATCGTCGAGGCGACGATTGCACGCCTGCGTGCCGCAATGCCCGAGCGGCTCGCGCTGCATTACGCCGTGAAGGCCAACCCTTTCGCGCCGCTGCTCGCGCGCATGGATGGGCTGGTAGACGGCTTCGACATCGCCTCGGGCGGAGAGCTGGCCATCGTGACCGGGCAGGGTATCGATCCCGCGCGGGTCAGCTTTGCCGGACCGGGCAAGCGCGATGCCGAACTCGAATTCGCGATTGCCCTAGGGGTCACGCTCAATCTCGAGTCCGAGGGCGAGGCGCAGCGCGCGATCGCGATTGCCGAGCGTCTGGGGGTGAGCCCGCGCCTCGCGATCCGGGTCAATCCCGCGTTCGACCTCAAGGGCTCGGGCATGAAGATGGGCGGCGGGGCCAAGCCGTTCGGCGTCGATGCCGAGCGCGTGCCCGCGCTTGTGCGCCGCGTCGTCGCGAGCGGGGCAGACTGGCGCGGTTTCCATATCTTCGCGGGCAGCCAGGCGCTCGACGCGGCGGCCATCGCCGACACGCAAGGTCAGGCCCTCGACCTCGCCGCGCAGCTTGCGCAGGAGGCCGGCGTCGCCCTGCCGCATTGCAATCTCGGCGGCGGGCTCGGCATCCCCTATTTCCCGGGCGACGCACCGGTCGACGTCGAAGAGGTGGGCGCCCGGCTCTCCGAGCGCTTCGTCAGCCTGCCCGAGGTGCTGGCCGGGACCCAGTTCTGCATCGAGCTGGGCCGCTATCTGGTCGGCGAGGCCGGCGTCTACATAGCCCGGGTGATCGACCGCAAGCTCAGCCACGGCGAAGTCTTCCTCGTCACCGACGGGGGGCTGCACCACCAGCTTGCCGCCTCGGGCAACTTCGGCACGGTCGTGCGCCGCAATTACCCCTCGGCCATCGCCACCCGCTTCGGCGCGCCCGTCGACGAGGAAGCGACCATCGTGGGGTGCCTGTGCACGCCGCTCGACAAGCTCGCCGACAAGGGCGGTTTCCCGCGTGCGGAGCCAGGGGACCTCGTCGCGGTGTTCTGCGCCGGGGCCTACGGCGCGAGCGCCAGCCCGGCCTCGTTCCTCGGGCAGGGGCCAGCGCACGAAATGCTCGTCGGGACGAACGACTGACACGATCTTTCGGGCACCGTGCCGAAATTGGTGCGTGCGTCGGTTAGCGGGCACGGCTAACGCAATGTTCACCCTTTTTCTGGATAAAGCACAGTGAATTGCACTGCGCTGACTACGGGTTCGCCCGAGGTCGTGCACGCAGCCCACGGCAAGGGTCGTGGAATGAGGGAATTGTCGATGTCGAAGAACCGTGCTGCCCGTATCGCCTCTGTCTGCACCGTACTGGGTGCGACCAGCCTGGCGCTGGGCGGTTGTGCCACGAATGCCGCGCCCGAACTCCCGCCCGCGACCTTCGTCGCGATGCAGGAGGGGCCCGGCGAGGAATACGTGATCGGCCCGCTCGACGACCTCACCATCTTCGTGTGGCGCAATCCCGAGCTCGGCGCCAAGGTTCAGGTGCGACCCGACGGGCGCATCACCACGCCGCTGATCACTGACATGCCTGCGGTCGGCAAGACCCCCTCGATGCTCGCTCAGGACATTCGCCTGCAGCTCTCGCAGTACATCGAGGATCCGCTCGTCTCGGTCATCGTCAACTCGTTCTCGGGCACCTTCAGCCAGCAGATCCGTATCGTCGGCGCGACCGAGAAGCCTGCCTCGATCCCCTACCGCGCGAACATGACCGTGCTCGACGCGATGATCGCGGTGGGCGGGCTCTCCGAATATGCGGCGGGCAACAAGGCGCGCCTGATCCGCTTCGACAAGGCCAGCGGCAAGCAGAAGGAATACAAGCTGCGTCTGGGCGACCTGCTCAAGGAAGGCGACAGCAAGGCCAATGTCATGCTCTCGCCCGGGGACGTGATCATCATCCCCGAAAGCATGTTCTGATCTTGCGGTTGGCGGGGCGCAGATGAACAACCTCTACGAAGAGCTGCTGGCGGCGATCCACAGCGTCTGGCACCGGCGCTGGATCGCGCTCGCCTGCGCCTGGGGCATCTGCCTGCTCGGCTGGCTCGCGGTGGCGCTGATCCCCAACAGCTACGAATCGCGCGCGCGCATCTTCATCCAGCTCGACGACGCGCTCGCCGAACAGGTGGGCATCGGCGTCGCCGACAAGAAGCGCGACATCGAGCGCATCCGCCAGACGCTCACCAGCGCGGTGAACCTCGAGAAGGTCGTGCGCTCGACGCGTCTTGGCGACACTATCGAATCGCCCAAGCAGATGGAGGCTGCGGTCCTCGCGCTGGGACGCAACGTCTCGGTCGTCGCCCAGCAGGACAACCTCTTCGAGATCACGGCCGTTGCCGACCAGTCCTCCTTCTCGGACGCCGAGAATGCGCAGCTCGCGCAGAACGTCGCGCAGAAGATGATCGACATCTTCCGTGAAGAGAACCTCTCGGGGAACCGCGGCGACGTCGCCGAATCGATGCAGTTCCTCAACGAACAGCTCAAGCAGCGCGAGCGCGAACTGGAATCCGCGGAGAACAAGCGCTCGGCCTTCGAGGCGGCGCATCCCGAACTCGCGGGCGGAAGCGCGGGCAGTGCCCAGCGTCTCGATGCCGCGCGTGCGGAACTGCACGGGGTCGACGGCGACCTCGGCGCGGCGCGCAGCGCGCTTGCCGCGATCGAGGGGCAGCTCGCCAGCACCCCGCGCTCGCTGCCCGGCGGTACCACCGGCTCGGCCACTGCGGCCCTCAACGCCGCCCAGTCCGAGCTTGCCGGGATGCGTGCACGCGGTTTGACGGAAAACCATCCTGACGTGATCGCCCAGCGCAATCAGGTCGCCGCGCTCAAGGGACCGGCGGCGGCAGAGGCGGCCAATGGCGGCGGTACGCCGAACCCGGCCTATACCTCGCTGCTCTCTATCCGTGCCGAACGCCAGGCCAATGTCCAGGCGCTCACCTCGCGCAAGGTCTCGCTCGAATCCGACGTTGCCAATCTCACCGCGCAGGCGATCGAGAACCCCGAACTGGCGAGCGAGGCACAGCGCATCGCGCGCGACTACGACGTCCTGCGCCAGCAATACGACAAGCTCCTGCGCGACCGCGAGGAACTGCGCATTCGCGGCGAGGTCAAGACCGAGCGCGAGGCCGTCAAGTTCGAGGTGGTTGATCCGCCGACGACCCCGCGCGCGCCGGTCGCGCCCAATCGTCCGCTGCTTTTGCTGGGCGTGCTCATCGTCGGTATCGGTGGCGGCTGTGCGGGAGCCTTCGCGCTCGGCAAGGTGCGCTCGGTCTTCGCCACCACCGCCGGGCTCGAGCGTTCGACCGGACTGCCGGTGCTGGGCGCGATCTCGCGCAACCTCACCGATGCCGCGCGCGCCGAGCGTACCCGCAAGCTCAAGCTGTTCTTTGCCGGGTCGGCGGCACTGGGCGGGCTCTTCGTGGTTCTGCTACTTGTCGAATTCATCCAGCGCGGCATGGTCGCATGAGGAAGCCGGACATGACTGACCAGTCCCCCGATCACGAGCGCGACGCGCCGCAGTCCGGCGATGAGACCGGCGCCGAAGGCGCTGCCGCGAAGGACGTGGCGACGCAGGCGCAGGAGGACAGCAACTCGCTGCTCGAGCGAGCCTCGCGTCATTTCAACTTCGGCCGCCATATCGCGCTTCCCGACCGCCTTGCGCCCGATGCCGTCGCACGGGCCAATGCCGAGCCGCGCCGCAAGTCGATCGTGCTCGGCGATGGCGAGAAGGATACCGCGGCCGGTGCGCCGCCGCAGGACCTGCGGCCCCGGTTTTCGGTCGATGCCGCTGCGCAAAGCCTGCCTGCCAGCGTGAGCCAGGGCGAGGTTCCGCCAGCACCGACCCCGGCTCCTGCTGCGACATCGACGCCGCTCGCCGCGTTCTCCGACCCCGAGGAAGAGCCGGTCCAGTTCTCGTGGCAGCGCCATGCGATCGACCGTGAACGCCTGCGCGAACAGGGCCTGATCGTGCCCGAGGGCATGGTCACGACGCTCCTCGAGGAATTTCGCATCGTCAAGCGCCAGCTGCTGCTGCAGGCGGCGGACCTGCGTCGCCAGCGCGCGGGGGCGATGGGCCAGCGCATCCTGATCGCCTCGCCGCACCCGGGCGAGGGCAAGACTTACTGCGCGCTCAATCTCGCGCTCTCGATCGCGGCGGAGAAGGAAAGCGAGGTCCTGCTCGTCGATGCCGACTTCGCCAAGCCCTCGATCCTGACCAAGCTCGGCATTCCGGGCGGTCCGGGCCTGATGGACGCGCTGATGAACGAGAACGTCGATGTCGCCGACCTCGTCGTCGGGACGGACGTTCCCGGTCTCTGGGTCCTGCCAGCGGGCGAGGATACCAATACCGACAGCGAATTTCTCTCGAGCTCGCGCACCGCGCGCGTGCTCTATCGCCTGACGCAAGGCGCGCCCAACCGCATGGTGATCTTCGATTCGCCGCCGGTCCTCGCCGCGTCGCCCGCTGCCGAGCTCGCCAAGCACGTGGGCCAGACGGTGGTGGTGGTGCGCGCCGACCAGACCGGCAAGGGCGCGCTCGACGATGCGCTCTCGCTGCTTGGCGGCTGCCCGAACCTGCAGCTCCTGCTCAACGGTGCCCAGTTCAGCCCGAGCGGTCGCCGCTTCGGCTCGTATTACGGATACAAGGGCTGATGCGCCACTACCTCTCCCTCACCAGCGCGCTCGTCGCGGCGGCCCTGCTGCCCGCAGGCGGCGCCATGGCGCAGGGGCTCGGCGGCCAGCCGGGCGGCTCCGGCTATGGCCAGGGCGCGCCGGGGCAAGGTGCATCCGGGCAGGGCGATGCTGCCGGCGGGCAATCGGGCGACGGGGTCGAGCGGATCGAGACCAAGCGCGCGCGCAAGCTCGAGATCACGCCCTACATCGAGCTGAACCAGATCGTCACGGCCGAGCTCTCGCCGGGCTCCGAAGTGCTGACCTATACACAGGCCGCAGTCGGTCTCGATGCCGCGATTGCCGGACGGCGCACAGGGGCCTCGGCCTCGCTGCGCTATGCACGCCAGATCGGCTGGGGCGATGCGGGCGATGGTGACATCATCAGCGGCATCGCGCGCGGCTATGCCGAGGTCACCCCGGGTGTCACGCTCGAGGCAGGCGCGCTCGCCACGCGCGGCGCCTTCGAGGGCCGCGGGCCGATCACCACCGGCGCCGACAGCACGGTCTATTCGCTCTATGCCGGTCCCTCGGTGCAGACGCGCGCGGGCGACCTCGACATCGCGGCGCGCTATCGCATCGGCTATACCGGCATCGACAACGGCACGCCCTATGTCGCGGGCACAGATATCGACGTATTCGACGAGAGCGTGAGCCAGGCCGCCGATGCGCAGGTCGGCGTCAAGCCGGGCGTCGTCGCCCCGGTCGGGCTCGGGGTTGCCGGGAGCTTCTATCAGGAAGACATCGCCAATCTCGACCAGCGCGTGCGTGACATGCAGGCGCGCGCGATGGTCACCGTGCCGGTCAACCGCACGACCCAGGTCGTTGCCGCGATCGGCTACGAAGACGTCGAGATATCGAGCCGCGAAGTGCTCTTCGATGGCGAGGGTAACCCGTTGATCGACGATGACGGTCGCTTCGTGACCGACAAGAGCTCGCCGCGCCTCATGGCCTACGACATCTCGGGCGTGCTCTGGGATGTCGCCGTGATGTGGCGGCCGAGCCGGCGCACCTCGCTCTCGGCCCACGTCGGGCGGCGCTACGGCTCGTTCACCTTCGGTGGCACGCTCGCCTACGCGCCCGACGATCGCAAGCAGCTCAGCCTCGTCGTCTACGATACGCTTTCGGGCTTTGGCGGGCAGGTCAACCGTGCGCTCGGCAACCTGCCGACCGACTTCGAGGCGGTGCGCGATCCGGTGACCGGGGATTTGCGCGGCTGCGTGTCCTCGCTCCAGGGCAGTAACTGCCTCTCGGGCGTGCTCGGCTCGGTGCGTTCGGCGGCCTTCCGTGCACGTGGCGGCGCGCTAACCTATTCGATGCAGATGGGCCGCCTCGATGCGGGGCTTGGCATCGGTTACGACCGGCGCCGCTTCTTCGGGGCGGAAGGCTCGATCCTTGCCGCCTACGACGGCGTGGTAGACGAAAACTACTGGCTTTCGGCCTATCTCAGTGGCCAGCTCGGCCCGCGTGCCGGGTGGTCGACGAATGGCTATGCCAACTGGATATCGTCCAGCGACACCCTGCTCGGCGATATTGCGGGATACGGCGTCTCGGCCGCATACTACCAGCTTCTCACGTCGCGCCTGCGCGGCACAATCGCGATCTCGCTCGACGGAGCCGAATACAAGGATGCGTCGATCGACGACATCTGGACGGCATCCGCGCTCGCGGGCCTGCGCTACAGTTTCTGAACTCGAGGAAGGATTTCACGATGTTCGACGATTTCTACGGGCTCGAGGCAAGGCCCTTCCAGCTCACCCCTGATCCGGCCTTCTATTTCGAGAGCCTGACGCATCGCAAGGCGCTGTCCTATCTCGGTTACGGGCTCGCGCAGGGCGAGGGCTTCGTGGTCATCACCGGCGAGGTCGGCTCGGGCAAGTCGACGCTGGTCGCCTATCTCATGGCGACGATCGATCCGGGCCGCATGACCGCGGCCAATGTCGTCACCAGCGCGCTCGACGGCGAGGAGATCGTCCATGTCGTCGCCCATTCCTTCGGCATTGCGGTCGAGGGGCACGACAAGGCCACCGCGCTTGGCGCGATCGAGGCCTATCTGCACGAGGAAGCGCGCGCGGGCCGCCGCACGCTGCTGATCGTCGACGAGGCGCAGAACCTCTCGATCACCGCGCTCGAAGAGCTGCGCATGCTTTCCAACTTCCAGCTCGGCTCGCACCCGTTGCTGCAGACGCTGCTGCTCGGTCAGCCCGAATTTCGCCGCACGCTGCTCGAGAGCGACCAGCTTGAGCAACTGCGCCAGCGAGTGATCGCCACGCACCACCTCTCGGCGATGCAGGCCAAGGAAGTGCAGGCCTATATCGAGCACCGCATGACGTGCGCGGGCTGGCAGGGCAATCCCAGCTTCGACCAGCGCGTCTTTGCCGGAATCTTCGACGCCACCGGCGGCATTCCGCGCCGGATCAACCAGATCCTCAACCGCCTGCTGCTGCTCGGCGCCGTCGAGCAGCGTAGCCACATCGATGGCGGGATGCTCGCGCAGGTGCTCGAGGAACTGCACGAGGACGGCACGCTCGTCCTCGCCGGTGAGGCCGAGGCAAGCGCAGGTGATGCGCCCAGCGTCGCGGCCTGGTCCGATGAACCGCACGGTGAGGGCGAGGCCGCTGTCGCTTCCGCAACGCCCCCCGTAGCCGCGCCTGTCGCCTCTGGCCTCGACGCCGAGGCCACCGGAGCGCTGATCGAGCAGGCTCTCGCCGAGCGCGATGCCCAGATCGCCGAACTGCAGCAGGCCTTCGTCGAGCTCGCCAACTCGCAGGATGCCCGCTTCGAGGAGGACGCTGGCCAGCCCGTCTTCGACGAAGGGCGTATCGCAGCGCTCGAGGCGCAGCTCGCGGCCTTGTCGCAGAGCCGTTCCGAAAGCGAGGAACAGGTCGGGGATCAAGAGCATCGCCGGGCGGCGGAAGAAGAGCGCATCGCAGCGCTCGAGGCGCAGGTCGCCGCGCTCTCGCAGCCAGCCGCTGATGACCATGTGCGCGAGGAGGCCGATGCCGCCACCGTGCAGCGCATCGCCGCGCTCGAGGAGATGGTGGAGCAGCTTGCCGCGCACAACGCCGACATGGAATCGCGCATGGCCGAGCAGGAGCATACCCTGCGCCATGTCCTGACCATGCTGATCGAATGGATCGAGGGCGCCGAGGACCAGCGTTCGGCGGCGTGACCGTCCGGACTGCCGTCAGCCAGGGGGACTAGGCCGTCACGATGCAGCGCGAAAACGTCTACAACGGACCGCTCGAGGGGCCGGTCAACGGCCTCTCGGTCGATGTCGAGGACTGGTTCCAGGTCGGCGCGTTCGAGACCGTGATCGCGCGCGAGAACTGGGATGCCCTCGCGCTCAGGGTCGAGGCGAATTGCGATGCGATCCTCGAGATGTTCGATGCCGCGCGCGTGCGCGCCACGTTCTTCACGCTCGGCTGGGTGGCGCAGCGCGCGCCCGACATGATGCGCCGGATCGCCCAGCAAGGGCATGAGATTGCCAGTCACGGCTGGGACCACGAACGCGTCTTCCGGATGGGGCCGGCAGCCTTTGCCGCCGATCTCCAGCGCAGCCGCAAGACCATCGAGGACAGCGCCGGGGTCGCCGTGACCGGCTATCGCGCGCCCAGCTTCTCCATCGACGCGCGCACACCCTGGGCCTTCGATATCCTGGCCGAACAGGGTTATGCCTATAGTTCCAGCGTGGCTCCCATCGCGCACGATCACTATGGCTGGCGGGAGGCCCCGCGCTTCGCGTTCCAGCCGGTCGATGGCAGCGACTTCGTGGAGATTCCCGTGACCACCGCGCAGTTCGCCGGACGCCGCCTTGCCGCTGGCGGGGGCGGTTTCTTCAGGGTCCTGCCCTATAGCTTCTCGCGCTGGGCCATCCGCCAGGTCAATACGCGCGACGGGCGTCCTGCGGTGTTCTACTTCCACCCCTGGGAGATCGATCCCGAACAGCCGCGCGTCCACGATGCCTCGCTGCGCTCGCGCATGCGTCACTACACCAATCTCGAGATCATGGCGGAGAAGCTGCGGGTTCTGCTGCGCGACTTTGCATGGGGACGCATGGACGAACTGGCCGCGCGCGAGGCGGCAAGGGCGATCCGGGCGGCGGCATGAATGCCCCTTTCGCCCGCCCCGTGACGAGGACCCGGCTGCTCGATCTTGCCGATCCGGGCGAGCTGGCGCGGCTCGAAGGGTTCGTCGCGCGGCACCCGGCGGCCACTCCGTTCCACAGACCGGCCTGGTTCGTCTCTGTCGCCCGCGCGACCGGCAACGAGCCGCTTGCCCTCGTCGAGGAACACGATGGCGAGATACTCGCCTTCCTGCCGCTCGATGCCATCCATTCGCCGATATTCGGGCGGGTGCTGGTCTCTAGCGGTTTTGCAGTGGATGGCGGGCTGCTGACGCTGCCGGGAAGCGCGCCGGACGCGATCTTCGCCGCGCTCGAGGAACTGGCCGTGCGTCGGTCGTGCCCGGCAATCGAGCTGCGTGGCGGCATCCTGCCCGAGGTAGGTTCGGGCTGGACGCGCACCAGCGAGAGCCATGCCACCTTCTCGCGCGCGCTTGCCGCTGACGACGAGGCCGAACTCACCGCCATCCCGCGCAAGCAGCGCGCCGAGGTGCGCAAGTCGCTCGCAGGAGAACTGAGCGTCGAGACCGGCCGCGACGAACGGGCGAGGGCGGCCCATTACGCGGTGTTCTGCGAGAGTTATCGCAACCTTGGTACGCCGGTATTCCCGCGAGCGCTGCTCGACGCGGTGATGGATGGCTTCGGGGACGACGCCGAGATATTGAGCGTGTATCATCGCGGCGTGCCGGTCAGCTCCGTCCTCAGTCTCTATCACCGCGCAACCGTCATGCCCTACTGGGGCGGCGGCACCTTTGCGGCGCGCGGCCTGCGCGCGAACGAGCGGATGTACTACGGAGTCATGCTCCATGCCCGGCGGCGTGGCTGCACGCATTTCGATTTCGGCCGCTCGAAGACGGGCAGCGGAGCCTATGCCTACAAGCGCAATTGGGGTTTCGAGCCCAGGCCGCTGACTTACGCGGCATGGTCGGCGCCGGGAAGCGCGGTGCGCGAGGTCAATCCTGCCAATCCGCGCCTCGCCGCGCAGATTACCTTGTGGCAGCGCCTGCCGCTCGCCATCGCCAATCGGCTCGGCCCGCTCATCGCGCGCGGCATCGGCTGAGGCGCGCCAGATGAGCGAGATCCTGTTCCTGGCGCACCGCATCCCGTTCCCGCCCGATCGCGGCGACAAGATAAGGTCGCACCACGTGCTCAAGGCGCTGGCTAGGCTGGCCCCGGTCCATGTCGCGACTTTCGCCGACGAGCCCGAAGACATGGCGCAAGAAGCCGAGCTGGCTACGCTTGCCGCGAGCCACTGCCTCGTCGAGCGGCGCAAGCCCCTCGCGATAGCCGGGCTCGAGGCGCTTGCACGCCGCGAGCCGGTCAGCCTTGCGGCCTTCCGTGACCGGGCTCTTGCCAGCTACGTTGCCAAGGTTCTGACCGAACGGCCGATAAGCGCGATCTACGTGTTTTCCGGGCAGATGGCGCAATATGTGCCCAAGACCTTCACAGGGCACGTCGTAGCCGATCTCGTCGACGTCGATTCCGCCAAGTTCGAGGCATATGGTGCCAGCGGGAAGGGGCCTCGGGCCTGGATCGAACGGCGCGAGGGGCGCATGCTGTCGCGGGTCGAGCAGGCGGTCGTCGAACGTTCGGACACAACTTTGCTCATCAGCGACGAAGAGTGCGAACTGCTGCGCTCGCGCTTGTTGTCCGGCGTCTCGGCACGCGATGTTCACGCGATGGGCAATGGCATCGATGCGGCCCTGTTCGACCCTGCACTGGTTGCTGCCAATCCGGCGATGGCCGCGATGCCCGGCCCGCGCGTGATCTTTACAGGGCAAATGGACTATGCACCCAACATCGCTGCCGCCGAGCGCGCGATCCGGGCGATCATGCCGCGCGTTCGCGAGATATTCCCCGATGCCAGCTTCCATGTCGTGGGGCGCAATCCGCCCGAGAGCCTGCGCGCGTTCGACGGTAGCGGCGGGGTGAAGGTCTGGGGCCGGGTCCCCGATATTCGCCCCTTCCTTGCCGGAGCCGATCTGGCGCTGGTTCCGCTCGAGATCGCGCGCGGCGTGCAGAACAAGGTGCTCGAGGCCATGGCCATGGGCTTGCCGGTCGTGCTCTCGCCTGGCGCTGCGACGGGAATTGCGGCGCGTGACGGCCGTGATTTCGCCATTGCGGAGAGTGATGCTGATCTCGTGCAGGCGCTCATTTCCCTTGCCCGCGATCGTGAGGCTGCCCGCGCCATGGCAGTTTCGGCGCGCGGCTGGATTCTCGCCAATGCAAGCTGGCCCGCAGCGCTCGCACGGCTCCCCGAATTCTGCGGGCTCGCGCAGGGCCGAGAGCACATCGATGCAGCCTGAGCGTATCGTCGCATACGAAGAACCGCGCGCATCCGGCGTAGGCGGTATTCCTGCCCATTGGCGCTTTCCCCTGCTGGCGCTGGTTGCCGGATGGCTTGCGCTGTTCATCGTGTTCGCATCGGACTGGGCGGCGATGGCGCGCCAGTGGTGGGACATCTCGACCTACAACCACATGCTCCTCATTCCCCCGGTGGAGTGCTGGCTCTTGTGGAACCGCCGGCACGAGCTTGCCCGGATCGAGCCACGTGCATGGTGGGCGGGCCTGCCCCTGTTTGCCGCAGCGGGGTTGGTCTGGCTGCTTGGCGGCGTGTCGGGCTTCGACCTGCTGCGACAGGCCGGGGTGGTCGGCATGCTGGCGATGCTCGTGCCCTTGTTGCTCGGTCCGCGCGTGACGGCAGGCGTGCTCTTCCCGCTGTTCTACCTCGCGTTCCTGATCCCTTTCGGCGAGGAACTGGTCAAGCCGCTGCAGATGGTGACCGCCAAGATCGCGATTGCGCTCACGCACCTGAGCGGCGTTCCAGCCGAAATCGACGGGGTCTTCATCGATACGCCGGCCGGTCTGTTCAAGGTCGCCGAAGCCTGTTCGGGGGTGAAGTTCCTGATCGCGATGATCGGCTTCGGCGTGCTCGCGGCCAATGTCTGCTTCCTCTCCTGGCGCCGCCGGGCAGCGCTGCTCGCGGCCTGCCTCGTCGTGCCGATCGTGGCCAATGGCATTCGTGCCTGGGCGACGATCTATGCGGCCCAGTTCTTCGGTGTGGCGGTCGCAGCGGGCTTCGACCACATCGTCTATGGCTGGGTCTTCTTCGCGCTCGTGCTCTTCGCGGTGCTGGGGGTGGCCTGGAAGTTCTTCGACCGGCCGGTCGATGCGCCGATGATCTCGCTCGATGCGTTGCACAGTTCGCGCTTGCTTGCCTCGCTGGAACGCGGCGCCGCCTCCTCGCGTGGCCGGCTGGCTGCGGTCGTTGGCGCGGTGTTTGCGCTCATTGCCGCCCTGCAGCTCTGGCTTGCGCTTGCCGATGCGCTCGAGGCGCCACTGCCCGAACATGTCGCCCTCCCGCAGGTGCCGGGCTGGAGCCGCGTTGCCTCGGCTGCACAAGTGCCATGGCAACCGCGCGCGGGAGGAGCCGACCATCGTCTGCAGGCGCGCTACGTCGATGGGCAGGGGCACAAGGTCGACGTCGTCTTCGCGCTCTACGCCCGTCAAGGCGAGGGGTACGAGGCGGGGGGCTTCGGGCAGGGGGCACTCGTTCCCGACAGTGCATGGTCCTGGCATTCGGCGTTGCCCGCCTTCGAAAAGGGGCGCGGGGAGCGTCTGCTTGCCAACGATCGTTCCGAACGCGTGGCGATGACCTGGTATCGCCATGGAGATCTCCTGAGCGGTAGTAACCTGCGCCTCAAGCTGGCTGTCATCGCCAGCCGTATGCGCCTGAAGGCGCAGCCGACGGCCATGCTGATCCTCTCGGCACCCGAGGGAGCCGGCGAAGACGCGATTGCCACGCTCGATGCGTTTCACCAGTCCACCGGGCCGCTAGAGCGCTGGATGGACGCCCGCGCGGCGGGGCGCTAGGGGCGGGCACCATGTGCGGTATCGCCGGTATCTTTCATCTGGGAACGCCCAAGCCCGTCGATCCGGCGCGCGTCACCGCAATGTGCGACGCGATGCTGCATCGCGGGCCCGACGGTGGCGGCGTCTGGACAGCGCCCGGTGTCGGCCTTGGCCATCGCCGCCTCTCGATCATCGACATCGCCGGCTCGCCGCAGCCCATGGCATCGAGCGACGGACGCGCGATGCTGGTGTTCAACGGCGAGATCTACAATTACCGCGAGCTGCGCCGCGAACTGCAGCAGAGCGGTGCGCAGTTCCATACCGATGGCGACAGTGAGGTCATCCTTGCCGCATGGCAGCGCTGGGGCACTGATTGCCTGTCCCGGCTCGACGGCATGTTCGCCTTCGCGATCTACGACCTCGCGGCACGCACCCTGTTTCTTGCGCGCGACCGGCTCGGGGTGAAGCCGCTGTTCATGGCGCCGCTCAGCGATGGCAGTCTCGCCTTCGGCTCCGAGCTCAAGGCACTGCTCGCGCACCCGCTGCTGCGCCGCGAGGTCGATCCGCTCGCGGTGGAGGACTACTTCACCTGGGGCTATGTCCCCGACAGCCGTTCGATCCTCAAGGGTGTCAGCAAGCTGCCCGCGGGTCATTCGATGCTGTTGCGCCACGATGCGCCATTGCCGCGCCCCAGCCAGTGGTGGGACGTTTCCTTCGCGCAGCGCCGCAAAGGCAGTCGCGCCGATCTTGAAGCCGAGCTGCTCCACCTCATGCGCGAGGCGGTTCGCTCGCGCATGGTGGCCGACGTACCGCTCGGCGCCTTTCTCTCGGGCGGGGTCGACAGCTCGAGCGTCGTCGCGCTCATGGCCGAGAGCAGCGCGCAGCCCGTACGCACCTGCTCGATCGGCTTCGATGAGGCCGGGCTCGACGAGAGCGCCTATGCCGCGCAGGTCGCCCGGCGCTTCGCAACCGACCATGCAGCGCGTCAGGTTTCGTCCGGGGATTTCGCAGAGATCGACCGGCTCGCTGCGATGTTCGACGAACCCTTCGCCGATGCCTCGGCGCTGCCGACCTGGCGTGTTAGCCAACTTGCGCGCGAAACGGTGACGGTCGCGCTCTCGGGAGACGGTGCGGACGAGGCCTTCGCGGGCTATCGCCGCCACATCTTCCAGCATGGCGAGGACAGGGTGCGGCGGCTTCTGCCCGCATCCTGGCGCGAAAACCTGTTCGGCACGCTCGGGCGTCACTATCCCAAGGCTGACTGGGCACCGCGCCCCTTGCGCGCCAAGACGACCTTGCTCTCGCTCGCGGGTGACAGCGCTGCGGGCTATGCGCGCGCGGTCTCCTTTGCACCGCCCGAACTGCGCGCCCGACTGTATACACCTGTTTTCGAGCGTTTGCGCGGCGACTACCGCGGCGAGGCGGCATTCGAGACGTTGATGCGCGAAGCACCGGGCCGCTCGGGGCTCGACCGGGCGCAATATGCCGACCTCAAGTTCTGGCTCCCGGGCGACATCCTGACCAAAGTCGATCGCACGAGCATGGCGGCCAGTCTCGAGGCGCGCGAACCGCTGCTCGATCACCGTCTGATCGAGTTTGGAGCCAGCCTTCCCGAATCGATGCGCTTGCGTGGTGGGCAGGGCAAGTGGCTGATGAAGCGCACCATGCGCCGCTACCTTCCCGATGACATCCTCTACCGCCCCAAGCAGGGTTTCGTGACCCCGATCGCGCAGTGGCTGCGCGGGCCCCTCGAAGATGATATGCGTTCACTGGTGAGCGGATCGACACTTGCAGCGACCGGCTGGTTGGATACACAGGCCTTGTCCGGACTCGTCGATTCGCATGTCTCGGGTCATTCCGACAATTCCCGGATATTGTGGCAGGCGCTGATGCTTGATCGCGCATTTACCACGCTCGGCATTGCTTGAGATCGGCGCTGATGCACGGCTTGTCGTGATCCCGGGCAGTTTTGCGGGGGCGTGAGTTAACTACACCTTATCTTAGGAACTTCCCGGTAGCACGGACGCATCGAACGTCATCACGGGACCTAAATGAGTGAAACTGGCTACGAGTCGAGGACATGGCAGCGGGCATTTCCCGCAGCGTTCTCGCATGTCGGAAAGCCTGCCCCGTCCGGAGCACAACGCGTGAAAGGTCCGAGCCACCATGCTTGATAGACTGCGCCAGCTCTGGGCCAGCGCCCGCTTCAGGATTGTCTTCTGGGCCACGCTCAGCGGCCTGTTCCTCGGTGTCAGCGGCCTCAGCATCCCGATCGAAGATGTCCTGCGCAACATGCGCATTCCGCTCCAGCTGCATGATTCCGATGGCGAGATCGTCATGGTCCTGCAGGACGGGCGCACACTCGACGAGCTCAGTGCGATCGACGTTTCGCGCGCCAACGATGCGGACCTGATCGAGCACCTGATGGCTGCCGGGGCAAACCGTATCTTTTACGACCGGACGTTTGCCGGGCAGGGAGATAGCGAGGAAAGCGCCAAGCTGATCCGGACCCTTGGGCGGTTTCCCGGTCGGGTATTCATTGGCGCGATGCCTGGAAGCGGTCAGACCGGGAACTTCTCCAACAAGATCCCCGATGCCCAGTTTCGCGAAAAGGCGGGTGTGATCTCCTTGTTGGGGCTGCATCATCCCTTCAATCTTGGCGTGGAGATGCCATTTGCATCGAACAGTCCGATGGGCCAGATTCCTTCACTGGCTGCAGAACTTTCGGGCGTCAAAGGCGGTACGGAAACGCTGTTCTCGCCAGACTGGTCGATCCGTGTCAGTTCGATCCCTTCGGTCAGCTATATCGATGTCCTGAAGGACGAGTTCAATCCGGCCGAGGTCAGGGGCAAAGACATCATCGTCGCGCCCGCCGCGGTCGATTATAACGATATCCACAAGATCCCCGGTCAGTTCGGCACCGCGCCGGGCGGCTATTTCCAGGCCATGGCGGCTGAGACGCTCAAGCGCGGCCTGCCCACGAACCTGGGGTGGTTGCCGGCTCTCTTGCTGGTGCTGGTGATCGTTGTCTCCGGGCTGGGACGCGGGCGTTCGCTCGATGTGATCCGTTTCTCGGGACTGGTCATCGTACTTGTCGCCGCACCGTTCTTCCTCGACATGGTGGGCGTGCGCATCGAGATCGCCCCGGCACTGATGTTCGCTTTCGTCGCGGTGCTGCGTATCCGCAACCTCGACAGGGTCGAGATCGCCAGCGAGACCAACACCGGTTCCGGCCTGCCCAGTGTCCAGGCGCTGCGCAACGTCAACGAGAAGTCCAGCCGCATTCTCGTCGCGCTCAAGATCCGCAATTACGGCGCGATCATCGGCAGCTTCGCCGAGACGGTGGAGGCGCAGGTCGCGACCGAAATCGTACGCCGCATCCGCATCAGCGACGATACCGCGACGGTCTACCACGAGGGCGGCATGTTCATGTGGCTCTCCTCGCTGCGCAGTTCCTTCGATCTATTCGAGAACCTGGAGGGCCTGCACCGGATCGTGCAGAACGGCATTCAGGTCGGCGGTCTCGACATCGACCTCTCGTTCAACTGCGGCCTCGACTCCGATTTCGACCGTCCGGTCGCAGGGCGCGTCGCAGGTGCCATGCAGTCGGCCGAAGAGGCGGTGCGCAACGACGAACTCGTCTACCAGCACGACGTGCACAAGCAGGAAGCGCAGTGGGAAATCTCGCTGCTGACCTCGCTCGACCGTGCAATCGACAACGGCGAGGTCTGGGTCGCCTACCAACCCAAGTTCGACATGCGCATGAACCGCATTTGCGGCGCCGAGGCGCTCGTGCGCTGGACCCATCCCGAGCGCGGACCGATCTCGCCCGACAAGTTCATTCGTATCGCCGAGGAATTCCATCGCATCGAGCGCATCACTCGCTTCGTCGTCAACGACGCGGTGCGCTGCGCGGTCGAGATGGGGCGGCTTGGCTTCGAGATGACCATGTCGGTGAACATTTCGGCGCAGTTGCTGCGCAATCCCGGCCTCCCGGGCATGATCTCCGAAATCCTCGCGACGCATGGCCTCTCGCCCGACCGCCTGATCCTCGAGATCACCGAGACCGACAGGCTCGATCGCAGCTCGCGTACCTTCCAGATGCTTCAGCGCCTGGTCCAGTCGGGCCTGCGTCTCTCGATCGACGATTTCGGTACCGGCAATGCGACGATCGACTACCTGCGCTACCTGCCGGCAAGCGAAGTGAAGATCGACAAGTCCTTCGTGTTCTCGATGGAGACCAACAAGGAGGACATGGTGCTGGTCCAGTCGATCATCGACATGGCCCATTCGCTCGACCGGACCGTCGTTGCCGAAGGCGTCGAGACCGCAACCGCGATGGATCTGCTGCGCGAGCGCGGCTGCGATATCGCGCAGGGCTACTACATCAGCCGCCCGGTCGCCTTCCGCGACCTGGTCGAAACCGTTTCCAAGGATGCGGGCCGAATGGCCGGCTGAGAGTTCGGCTCGGGGTTAACCCGCTGACACGCCCGGGATGTGTGCCAGCCTATGTGACATGTTCAGGTTTATGCGCGGTGCAGGGCTGTCCGGTAAGCTGGACTGACCCTTCGCCGCTTGCCGCGTTGGGGCGCACAGCTGACTACGCGACGAGATGGTTAAAAAGTTCTTGAGTGTTAGTTAACCGCTTGGTAACCATGAGGAAGCCGCAAAAATGCGGCGGTTCACATGGGGAATTAACTATGCTTAGCGGTTACTGGTGGGGTGGCTTCGGTCGTTAATTTAACGATCGAGGTTCAGTCTAAATCAGGCTGAAGCCCTCTTAAACGGATAACCCCCCGAAAAGCGCAAGCTCTTCGGGGGGTTTTTCTATGGGGGAATTACCTAGAGCCTTAGAAGGTGTCAGGATTTGGACTTCACAGCCTGAATAAGCTAATTCAATTAACGAGCCTGTCCGTTAGTCGATAGTGACTAACTTCTTTGAACTAACTTGGTTCGTTTGATTAACGTAGGCGAATCGAATCGCCACGCAATTTGCGACTCAGGCTTCGCCGTGGCCCAATGCGAGGTAGTCGGTGCTCTGCATTTCGTTGAGGCGACTAACTGTACGTTCGAATTCGAAGCGTCCGGTTCCGGCCTGGTAAAGCTCTTCGGGCGCGGCATCGGCCGCGGCGATCAGCTTGACCTTGTTCTCGTAGAGCGCGTCGATGAGCGTCACAAAGCGCGCGGCTTCGTTGCGCCGGTCCGGCCCCATCTGCGGGATGCCGACGAGAATCACGGTGTGGTAGGCGCGCGCGATCGCGAGATAGTCCGGCGCGCCGCGGGCTTCGCTGCACAGCCGCTTGAAGCTGAACACGCCGACGCCCTTGAGACTCTTGGGCACGTGGAGCATGCGTCCACCGCCGACATCGACTTCGGCCGAGGGTACGTGCTCGGCATCCTCGGGCGGGTAGTCGGTCAGGCGATAGAAGGCCTCGCGCGCCTGCTCGGTGGCTTCTTCGCCAAGTGGCGTATGCCAGGTCGCCATGCCGCCAAGGCGCTGCAGCCGGTAATCGGTCGGGCCATTGAGAGTGAGTACGTCAAGCTGCTCTTCGATCAGGTCGATGAAGGGCAGGAAGTGCTCGCGGTTGAGGCCGTCCTTGTAGAGTTGCGAGGGTTCGCGATTCGAGGTTGTGACGACGGTCACGCCTTCCTCGACGATGAGGTGCGTGAACAGCCGGCTCATGATCATCGCATCGGCGGAGTTGTTGACGACCATCTCGTCAAAAGCGAGGCAGCGCACGTTGCGTGCAATCGTGGCGGCGACCGGCGGGATCGGGTCGCCGCTTTCCTTCTTGCGCTCGTCACGCAGCAGCGCGTGAACTTCCATCATGAAGGCATGGAAGTGGACGCGACGCTTCTCGGGAATGTCGAGGGTCTGGTGGAACAGGTCCATCAGCATCGACTTGCCGCGTCCGACACCGCCCCACATGTAGACGCCGCGCGGCGGCTCGGGACGCTTGCCCATCAGCTTACCGATGAGGCCGGTAGACTTCGCTGCCTTGTAGAAGGCGCGTTGCAGCCGGTCGAGGCGCTCCGCTGCGGCGGCCTGCTCGGGATCGCTGCGCAGCTCCCCGGTTGCGACGAGCGCTTCGTATCGAACCAGCATCCCCGTCATCGCGTGGTCCAGCCACTCGAGGTGATGACGCAGTGCGCGCCGCGGTGGACACGAAGTCCACCACGACCCAGATGATGATGCGCTAGCAAGGGAGCAAGTCTCGCGGTTGACCGGTCAGGTCAGATCTGGCGCTCGGCCTGCATCTTCTTGATTTCGGCGATTGCGCGACCCGGCGAGAGGCCCTTGGGGCACACGTTCGAGCAGTTCATGATCGTGTGGCAGCGGTACAGGCGGAAGGGATCTTCCAGCTCGTCGAGGCGCTCGCCGGTCATCTCGTCGCGGCTGTCTGCCAGCCAGCGATAGGCCTGGAGCAGGATTGCCGGGCCGAGGAACTTGTCGGAGTTCCACCAGTAGCTCGGGCACGAGGTCGAGCAGCAGGCGCACAGGATGCACTCGTAGAGGCCGTCGAGCTTCTCGCGCTGTTCGGGGGTCTGCAGGCGTTCCTTGCCCGACGGCGTGGTCGAGACAGTCTGCAGCCAAGGGCGGATCGACGCGTACTGCGCGTAGAAGTGCGTGAAGTCGGGAACCAGATCCTTGACCACGTCCATGTGCGGCAGCGGCGTGATGCGGATGTTGCCCTTGAGATCCTCGATTGCGGTCGTGCAGGCAAGGCCGTTGGCGCCATTCATGTTCATGGCGCACGAACCGCAGATGCCTTCGCGGCACGAACGGCGGAAGGTGAGGGTGGGGTCCTGTTCGCTCTTCATCTTGATGAGCGCGTCGAGGACCATCGGGCCACAGTTGTCGAGGTCGATCTCGAACGTGTCGTAGCGCGGGTTTTCACCCGAATCCGGATCGTAGCGGTAGACGGTGAACTTCTTGACGCGCTCAGCGCCCTCGGCCTTGTGGACGTTGCCCCGCTTGCTGATCTTGCTGTTGGCCGGGAGGGTGAACTGCGCCATGAACGTATCCCCGTTATCTTGCATTGCGGCATGCGCCGTCTGAGTAGAACCCCTCTAGCGATTCAGCCGCGTGGGGCAAGGGGTTGAGTGCTGTAAACTGCCCTTCGTCTCCGTCAAAATGCATAGCCTGTTGCGGAAATATGAAGGTTTGGCGGGATTTTTGCGATCTCGCGGCGCTCTGTGCAACTGCTCGCGATGACGCGTGTGCAGCATTGCGCGCGACGGTCCCTTCCGCGTCATACCTGAGTCGCGGCTGTCTGTTCGGCGTGTGCGCCGATGTGTCGCACGGGTGAGCCGGGCAAGGCAGTGCGTGGCCTTCCATGCAAGAAAATGGGCCCCTGCAGGTTTTGCAGGGGCCCATTCTTGTTCCGGTGTGAGGCCCGTCGAGCCTCTCGGCCTTGTTATTCGCCGAAGGTACGCTGCCACCAGCCGCGGCGCGGGGCAGGTGCCTCGCTCGCCTCGTCCTGGCCTTCCGGCTCGGAACTGGCGGGAGCCGGAGCCGCAGTGGTCTGGGCCTCTGCGGTCACGACCGCTTCCTCGCCTGCTTCGACAGTTGTGGCTTCGGCAGCGGGCTCGGCCTTCTTGCGGCGCGTGCGCTTGGGCTTGGGAGCCGGCTCCTCTGCTGCCTCGGCAGTTGCGGCTTCGGCAGCGGGCTCAGCCTTCTTGCGACGCGTGCGCTTGGGCTTGGGCGCCGGTTCCTCTGCTGCTTCTTCTGCAGCAGTCTCGCCAGCAGCTTCGGCAGCGGGCTCGGCCTTCTTGCGGCGCGTCGTGCGCTTGGGCTTGGGCTTTTCCTCCTCGGCCGGGGTGGCCTCGGCGGCAGGTGCCTCTGCAGGCTCCTCGCTCACTTCGGCGCTTGCCTCGGCGGCAGGCTCTGCCTTCTTGCGACGGGTGCGACGCGGCTTGGGCTTGGGCGCTTCCTCTTCGTCAACCGGCTCGGCTGCTTCGGGCTCGGCGACTTCGGCCTCGGGGGCAGGGTGAACCTGCTCCTCGGACGCCTGCGCCATTTCGGCAGGGGCCTCGTTGGCCGTCTCGCTTTCGCCGCGCTCGTCGCTCGAGCTTTCGTCCGAGGCGTTCTCGCCCTGAGACTCGGCGTCACCACCGCGACGGCCACGGCGACGACGACCGCCACGACGGCGGCGCTTGCGCGGCGCTTCGTTTTCGTCGTCCTCGCCGGTCGGGGCGCTTTCGTGTGCCTCGTCCTCGTCCTCGCCGTCAGCATCCGCGGCGGCATCCTCGGCGCTTTCGTCGTCCGAACGCTGTTCGTCGCGGCGGTCGCGGCCACGGCCACGGCGACGTTTGCGGCGGCGCTTGGAGCGGCCTTCACCCTCGGCATCGTCGCGCTCGCGGGTCTCTTCGGCCTCGAGCTCGTCTTCTTCCTCGTCGATGAAGTCGTCCTCGACTTCATCGGCAATCGGGTCGAAGCGCGGCACGAAGTCATTGCGCGGGCCAGACGAGGCAACGCGCATCTTCGCGCCCTCGTTCTCGCCCTCGGGGATGACCTCGACGGTCACGCCGTAGCGGTCCTCGATGTCGGCGAGGTCGGTGCGCTTGGCGTTGAGCATGTAGACCGCAGCCTCGGTGCTCGCATAGAGCGAGACGATCACGCCCTTGCCCTTGGCGGCTTCGTCCTCGATCAGGCGCAGCGCCGAGAGGCCGGCCGAGCTGGCGGTGCGCACCAGGCCGGTGCCGTCGCAGTGCGGGCACGAACGGGTGGTGGCTTCCAGAACGCCGGTGCGCAGGCGCTGGCGGCTCATTTCCATCAGGCCGAAGCTCGAGATACGGCCGACCTGGATGCGGGCGCGGTCGTTCTTGAGCGCGTCCTTCATGGCCTTCTCGACCTTGCGGACGTTCGAGCCGTATTCCATGTCGATGAAGTCGATCACGACGAGGCCGGCCATGTCGCGCAGGCGCAGCTGGCGGGCGATTTCGCGCGCGGCTTCAAGGTTGGTTGCGACCGCCGTCTGCTCGATGCCGTGCTCCTTGGTGGCGCGGCCCGAGTTGATGTCGATCGAGACCAGCGCCTCGGTCGGGTTGATCACGATGTAGCCACCCGACTTGAGCTGGACGACCGGATCGTACATCGCGGTCAGCTGGTCTTCGGCGCCGAAGCGCTGGAACAGCGGAACGGGGTCCGAATAGGGCTTAACCTTGCGCGCATGGCTGGGCATGAGCAGCTTCATGAAGTCCTTGGCGGCGCGGTAGCCTTCCTCGCCCTCGACGACGACTTCCTCGATGTCGCGATTGTAGATGTCGCGGATCGCGCGCTTGATCAGATCGGAGTCCGAGTGGATCAGCGAAGGCGCGGCCGAGTGGAGCGTTTTCTCGCGAAGCTCGTCCCAGAGGCGGGCGAGGTAGTCGAAGTCGCGCTTGATCTCGGTCTTGGTCCGCTGGAGGCCAGCGGTGCGCACGATGCAGCCCATCGAACGCGGAAGCTGCATTTCCGCGATGATCGACTTGAGGCGCTTGCGGTCCGAGGCCGAGCTGATCTTGCGGCTGATGCCGCCGCCGTGGCTCGAATTCGGCATGAGCACGCAGTAGCGACCGGCAAGGCTGAGGTAAGTGGTGAGGGCTGCGCCCTTGTTGCCACGCTCTTCCTTGACGACCTGGACGAGCAGCACCTGACGGCGATGGATCACGTCCTGGATCTTGTAGCGGCGGCGCAGGGCAAGGCGCTTGGCGCGCAGTTCCTCGGCCTCCTTCGAGCGACCACCATTGCGGCCACCCTGGCGACGGCGGCCACGGCCACGGCGTCCTGAGGTGTTTTCGGTGCTCTCGTCGTCCTCGGAGGAATCCTCGTCCGTGTCGAGGGCGCCGTCCTCGATGGTGGCGACGTCGTCCTTTTCGGAAGTGTCGACTTCGGTCAGGCCGCCGTCGTCGAAATCTTCCTCGTGGTTGTCGTCACCGTCGTCGTGATCGTCCTCGTCTTCCGCGTCATCGGCGCGCAGCGCGGCCTCTTCCTCGGCATGCGCGGCCTCTTCGGCCAGCAGTGCCTCGCGGTCTTCCTTGGGGATCTGGTAGTAGTCGGGGTGAATTTCGCTGAAGGCGAGGAAACCGTGACGGTTGCCGCCGAAATCGACGAATGCAGCCTGCAGCGAAGGTTCCACGCGGGTAACCTTCGCGAGGTAGATGTTACCCTTTATCTGCTTGCGTTCGGTCGATTCGAAATCGAATTCTTCAATGCGATTTCCCTTGAGTACCGCCACCCGCGTTTCTTCCGGGTGGCGCGCATCGATCAGCATGCGCGTTGCCATTGGTCATTCTCCGGACGCGCGTTCCTCCAGCCGGTGAAGGCCGGGGCGCGCGTCGATTTTCATGGGGGCCTGGTACGGCGATGAGCAGCCTGCCTTCACGGGCATGGCGCTTGACATCACGATCCGTACCACGGGCCGGTGTGTAAACGGGATCGGGGCCGTTCGAGGCCCCGGTTACGATGTATGGATATGCGGCCGCGAAGGCGGACGTTGCATCTGCACGAGCGAGCAGGCGTGGCGAAATCGGACACGCGGGGCGCTGCGACCAAACCGCCACGGCCCTAAAGGGCGTGGTCTGGCAGGACTGCAGCTGGCTTCTCATTTTCGTGCATCAACCTGTTGGATCCCGGGGTTGTTTCCCGGTTCTTTGTAACCGTGCCGCCGGTTTCGGGTCTCGCCCTGGAATAACTTGCGGGCAAAGCCATGCAAGAGTGCCTCCGGGACAGCCTGACCGTGATATGACAGCTACGGTTAAATTTGACCTAGCACCCATGAACAGCAACGGCAAGTTGCTTGCCCGTTGTGGATGAAGAATTGCGCCCCGGCGCTGTATTCGTGCGGGAAGCCGGGGAAATTGCTCGGCGTGCCATTGCCTCTCGCTGCGCCAGCGCTCAAACCTGCCTGCAAGATGGCGCGCCTTTTTCCGATTATCCTCCTGATCATGCTGCCTCTCCTGGCGCTGGGCGGGGTGCTGGCGATGATGGTCTCGGGGCGCATGTCGCACGAGGGGGCTCAGGCCGGGCAGTCCTTCGTTCCGGTGCTGCGCTTCACCCTGCCTTCGACGGACGAGCCTGTCGGTCTGCCGCGGGTTGATGGTCCACCCGATGCCAGCCGGCCTCTGGTGGTGATCGACCCGGGACATGGCGGGTTCGATCCCGGCGCCGGCAAGGGGGCGCTGCGCGAGAAGACGGTCGCACTCAATATCGCCCGTGCGCTGCGCGATCATCTCGTGCGCTCGGGCGGGATCAGGGTGGCGATGACGCGCGATTCCGACCGCTTCATCGCCTTGCGCGACCGTCCCGAAATCGCCCGGCGCATGGGGGCGGACCTGTTCGTCTCGATCCATGCCGACAGTGCCGAGAGCGATCTTGCGCGCGGGGCGAGCGTCTATGTCCTCTCGCAGAAGGGCACCGGCGAGGCTGCCGAGCGCTTCGCGAGCAGCGCGCGCGAAACCGGGCGTTCCGAAGGCGGGCGGGTCAACGGCATCGTCCTTGCCGATACCGACGACATGGTCGGCGCGATCCTGCTCGATCTCTCGCAGCGCTCGACCCAGAGCGATTCGACCGCGCTCGCCCAGCTGGTGCTGCGCGAACTTTCGGATGACAAGGTGCCGCTCCACCGCGAGAACGCAGAGACTGCTGCGCTCGCCGTGCTCAAGGCGCCCGACATCCCCTCGATCCTGTTCGAGACCGGCTACATCAACAACGAGCAGGACGCAGAGCTGCTCGGCTCGCGCAAGGGGCAGGAGCGCCTCGGCGCCGCCGCCGCACGGGCGATCCGGGCCTTTTTCGCGAGGAAGCTGGGTGCCTGAGCGCATCGCTGCTGGCCTTGTCGGAAAGGGCCGTGCTAGAGGGCTGGCACGATGACCGACGAGACCCAGGAAACCGGCTTCGACGCCGACGCTCAAGCCGCCGAAGACGCCAAGTACAGCATTCGCCGCGGCAAGTCCGGCACGGGGCAGGGGGGCTTCCTCGCCCGGATCGGCTCCGCCTGGCACGCCAGCAAGTGGCTGCGCCGCTTCGCCTATCTGTGCCTTGTCGGGGTGATCGGCCTCGTCGGCATGTGGCTGGTCTTCGCGCGCGACCTGCCCGATGCCAAGTCGTTGCTCGCCTATCAGCCGCCGCTGCCGACCATGGTGCGCGACGGTGATGGCGAGATCGTCTACAGCTATGCACGCGAACGCCGCGTGCAGTTGCGCTACGTCGACCTGCCGCGCCCGCTGGTGAACGCCTTCCTCTCTGCCGAGGATCGCACCTTCTGGTCGCACGGTGGCATCGACTTTGGCGGTCTTGCCGGCGCGGTGATCGACTATGCCTCGAAGTTCGGCTCGGGCGAGCGCGCCAAGGGCGGTTCGACGATCACCCAGCAGGTCGCCAAGAACATCCTGATCGGCGACGAGTATTCGGTCACCCGCAAGCTCAAGGAAATGGTTCTCGCGCACCGCATCGAAGGCGTGCTGAGCAAGCAGCAGATCCTTGAACTCTACCTCAACGAGATTCCGCTCGGGCGTCGTTCCTTCGGCGTCCAGGCCGCAGCGCGCGCCTATTTCGACAAGGACGTCGGCGAGCTGACGCTGAGCCAGAGCGCGTTCCTCGCGATCCTGCCGCGTGCGCCCGAGGTCTATGGCCGCAAGCAGCACGAAGAGCGCGCGATCGAGCGACGCAACTGGGTGCTCGACCAGATGGTGCGCAACGAATGGGTGAGCGCTGCCGATGCCGAAAGCGCCAAGGCCGAGCCGCTGGGCCTCGTCACCCAGCGCGGTCCCGAATACGACAGCGCCAACGGCTACTTCGTCGAGGAAGTGCGCCGCCGGCTGATCGAGAAGTATGGCGAGAAGGCCGAGGACGGCCCCAACAGTGTCTACGCCGGTGGCCTGTGGGTGCGCACTTCGCTCGACCCGCAGCTCCAGACGTCGGTGCGTTCGGCGCTGCGTAGCGGCCTGCTCAACTATCACGGGCAGCGCGGATGGGCTGGCCCCATCGCGCACATCAAGGACATGGACAGCTGGCAGACCCAGCTGATCGTCTCGAACAAGACCATCGACTACAAGGACTGGCGCGTCGGCGTGATCCTCTCGACCTCCGGCGACAGCGGAGAGATCGGGTTCAGCGACGGCAAGACCTTCACCCTTAACAACGTGCCCGAAAAGGCCAAGGTCGGTGACTTCGTCGCTGCCTCGCCGGTCTCATCGGGAGCGTACCGTGTACGCATCATCCCCGAGGTTTCGGGCGGCATGATCATGGAGCAGCCCTCGACCGGGCGCATACTCGCCATGCAGGGCGGTTTCGATTCCGGGCTCGGCTCGTTCAACCGTGCGATCCAGGCCGAGCGCCAGCCCGGTTCGACGATCAAGCCCTTCGTCTATGCGACTGGCCTGCAGAACGGCATGACCCCCGCGACGCAGGTTCTCGACGGCACCTTCTGCGTCTACCAGGGCGCGCGTCTTGGCCAGAAGTGCTTCCGCAACTTCGGCGGCGGCGGTGGTGGCACGCATACCCTGCGCTGGGGGCTCGAGCAGTCACGCAACCTGATGACCGTGCGCATCGCCAACGACACCGGCATGAAGCGCGTGATCAAGACCTTCAAGAACGTCGGGATCGGTGAGTACAAGCCCTACCTCTCGTTCGCACTGGGTGCTGGCGAGACGACGGTGGCGCGCATGGCCAATGCCTATTCCGCGCTCGCCAACAATGGCGTGCAGTTCCCTTCCTCGGTCATCGACTATGTGCAGGACCGCAAGGGCAAGGTGATCTGGAAGTCCGACAAGCGTCGCTGCGACAGCTGCAACATGGCCGAGTGGGACGGCAAGCCGATGCCGCGCGTCGACCGCGTGGGCAAGCAGGTGATTGATGCCGACACTGCCTACCAGACCGTGCACATGCTCGAGGGCGTGGTGATCCGCGGTACCGCGGTGCGTCTGCGCAGCCTCGAACTCCCGCTGTTCGGCAAGACCGGCACCACCACCGGCCCGACCGACGTGTGGTTCATGGGCGGTTCGCAGGACTATGTCGGCGGGCTCTACATCGGTTATGACAGCCCGCGCTCGCTGGGCGGCTATGCACAGGGCGGGCGTATTGCCGCGCCGGTGTTCAAGCAGGTCGTCGAGGACACCAAGTCGCGCTGGAGCCATCAGCCCTTCATCGCGCCCGAGGGCATCCGCATGGTTCGTATCGACCGCGTGACCGGCAAGCAGGTCATGGGTGTCGAACCGTCTGACGAGCCCAAGGCCTCGGTCATCTGGGAAGCCTTCAAGCCCGATACCGAACCGCGCGAGTACACCGCCGAGGACGAGTTCACGAAGCGCCGCGATGCGCTCATCGCCGAAATTGACGGTGCTCGCCGCGCCCGCGAGGCGGCGCAGGCCGCGCAGGGGCAGGTACAGGCCGAGGACTTTGCCGAGGAGCAGGGCGGCATTTACTGATTGCGATACATGCGCCGGATGGCTCACCCCATAAACATCAGGGGAGCGGCGGCGCTGTAAACAGGGAGAGGGTATGATGCGATTGGCTAAGTGGACCAACCGGCGGGCGGGCCTTGTGCCTGCGGTACTGCTGGGCCTTGGAGCCCTCCCTGGCCTGGCCGGGGCGAAGCAGGGCAATGAGGCGCAGATCGCCGCGCAAGGCGAGGATGCAGCGCCGTACATGCGTGAGGACGTCGCGGCCTTCCTCGAGGCGCGCAAGGCGCGGCCCATGCCTGCCTTGACCCGCGAGACGCTGGCGGCAATCCACGCCATGGGACCGGCTGCAGCGGCGGCGATGGGCAGCAGCGACCTGCCGGTCGGAGAGATGGCGGTCCAGCGCGAACTGACGATGCCCGGACCCGGTGGCGAGATGCGCCTCAAGCTCTTCGATACGCGTGCCCAGCGCGGACCGGGACCGGTCTTCGTGTTCTATCACGGCGGTGGCTACGTGCTCGGCTCGATCGAGAGCCATGCCGGGCTTGCCGCCGAGATCGCCCGCCAGCTCGACCTGCCCGTGATCTCGGTCGAATACCGCCTTGCGCCCGAGAACCCCTGGCCGGCCGCGGTCGATGACGGCGTGGCCGCAGCGCGCTGGATTGCCGACAACGGCGCTGCCCTCGGTCTCGGTATCACCGGACTGGTACTGGGCGGAGACAGCGCGGGCGGCAATCTCACGCTCACCACCGCCGCGGCCCTGCGCGATGACCCTGCCTCGGTACCCGTAGTCATGCAGGTGCCGATCTACCCGGCGACCGATTTCGCCCAAAGCTATCCCTCGCAGGCGCTGTTTGCCGAGGGCTACGGTCTCGATGCCGCGAGCACCGAACTCATGACGCGTCACTATGCCGCCGATCCGCAGGACCCGCGCGCTTCGCCTCTGCTCGACGATCTTGCCGGACTGCCGCCGACGGTTCTGGTCACCGCCTCGCTCGACCCCTTGCGCGATCAGGGGCGGGCCTACGCGGCCAAGCTCGTGGCAGCGGGTGTGCCGACCGCGTTCTACGAGGCGCGCGGACTGATCCACGGCTTTTCCAGCTACCGCAAGGCGATCCCCTCGGCGCAGGACGACACCATCGCCTACCTGCGTCTCGCGCGCACGATGCTCGACATGCCCGAGGGTCAGTAGCGCCAGACGGACAAGGCGCGCTGAACCAACTCAGTGCGCGGCCAGGTCGAGAATCGCGTTCTCGCGTTTCTCGGGGCGGATGTAGATCGAGGAGATGCGCGGCGAAATCGCCTTGAGCTGCGTTTCCAGCTCCTCGATCATGGTCTCGGCCTCACCCATGGGCAATTCGTCGTCGAAGTCGGCACTGACTGCGACGAAAATGCTGTTGGGGGCCGTGTGGATCGTGCGCAGGTGGTTGACGTTGGTAATGCGCGGCTCGGCTTCCAGCCTCGTGCGCATCGCATGCACCAGCTGCGGATCTGCAGCTTCGCCGATGAGCAGCCCCTTGGCCTCGCGGGCCAGCAGTACCGCGACGGTCGCCAGCACCAGGCCGATCAGCACAGAAGCCGCGCCGTCGATGCGCGGGTCCTCGAAGTGCACGCTGGCCCAGACCCCGACTGCGGCGATCACCAGACCGACAAGAGCGGCACTGTCCTCGAACAGCACGATGAAGCCCGGCGGGTCCTTGCTGTCGTGGATCGCCTGCCACCAGCTCTGGCCACCGCGCTTGGCGTCGAATTCGCGCACCGCGATGAACCATGACGCGCCCTCCAGAACGAAGGCGATGCCCAGCACGATGTAGCTAAGCGTGGGGTCGGCGATGGCGCTTGGCTCGCGGATATGCTCGTAACCCTCGTAGATCGACACGCCCGCGCCGACTGCGAAGATCAGGATCGCGACGACGAAGGCCCAGAAGTAGAGCTCGCGTCCATAGCCGAAGGGATGGCGCGCGTTGGCGGGCTTGCCGGCGCGGTGCTGACCATAGAGCAGGAGGACCTGATTGCCGCTGTCGACGAGCGAGTGAATGCCTTCGGTGGCCATCGAGGACGAGCCACTGATGGAGGCGGCGACGAACTTGGCGATGGCGATGCCGAGATTGGCGATGAGTGCGCCGTAAAGGACGATGTTCTCGCGAAAATGGCCTGACGAGGCGGCCTCTGATTGTTTCATGCGAGGGAGAACGGCGCTCGCGCCCTCGCGTTGCATGCAAATCGTCCGTTGCGGCTCGCTCGCTGCGCCAGACCGCGCGGCGCGCCCGGGTCCGGATCCGTCATCAGGCCTCGAGCATGTCGCGAGCACCGTCGAATTCGTGCGAAATCCCATCGCGCCATTGCCGGACGATGAGGTGGCGTCCGTGCAGCGCGCCGCGATCCTGCGGGCCAAAGCCGAGCAAGGTCCCATCCTCGCCGGCAGCGGCGGGCAGGGCGCGAACCTGTTCGAGCCCGCGCCTGACCGCCTCTCCATTGGTCCCTTGCGTGCGTGCGAGCGCCTCGGCGACGAGGCGGCCGATATCGTGGCCGGAGGCAAGATGGGCGGCCATGTCTTCATAGCCGGCAGGATCGCTTCCGGTTTCGGCGACGATTGCAGCCAGGCGGCGGTTGGCGTCGCTGTGATTGGATACGTGAAACCAGCCTTGCAGTGCTGCAATGTCCCGTCCGGACCAGTTCCGGATGCCGGGGGTGCCGGTCATGCGCGCTCCGTCCCAAGCGGTGAGGTCGAGAGCATGAGCGATGACACCGACCGGCATGTCCGGCCCGAGTACGGCCAGTCCCTCGGCACCGCTCTCCAGCAGCGCGGCCAGAGCCGGGCCGATTTCATCGTCGCTTCCGGTCGGGCACAGGGCGTGCACGAGCGTGAGGTCGAGACCGAGGACTTCGGCTTCGGCGCGCAGCGAGCGCAGGTGGCGTTCGCCAGCTGGCGACATCGCGTGGAAGGCAGCGATCCTGCGCGCGCCAAGCGTGGCGAGGTGGCGGGCGATGACAAGGCCTTCTTCCTCGTCACTGCCGGTCTGGTACTGGAACATGTAGGGGCTGCGTGCACGTTCCGACGAGGCAGGAGCGAGCGTCGGGATATGGGTGCGATCAGCCATGGCCATCAGCGCCAGGGCGTTTTCGCCGGTGCTCGGCCCCACCACCATGCAGGCTCCTGCGCTCGCGAGCGTCGCAAAGGCCCCTTCGAGCGCCTCGGCAGTGCCGGTAGGCAGGCCAAGGCCGTAGGCATGGACGAACTCCACCGCGACTTCGAGCCGACCGCTCGCGCGCAGCGCCGCGCACTCGCGCTCGATCCAGAAGGTGAGGTCGCGGGTCTGATCCTCGTCGCCGGCGAAATCCGCCACGTCGTTGAGAATGCCGATCCTGGCGCTTGCGGTCATGACATCATCCCTGAAGGTCACCCGCGGGTGACCGTCACCCGCGCCATGCCTTCGGCCCTAGGAATGTTCAGTCTCGCGAATGGCTGCATGCCAAGGCGAGCCAGTCGCAAAAATCGGACAGGGCCTGCTTCAGTAGCGGCGTGCGACCATGATACAGCGCATCGGACCTTCGGGGCGCTGCTCTCCGAGTTCTCGCAGGAAGCCGGCGCTGACCCGTTCGAAGCGAAGGCCCTTGAATTTGCCCCCGGTCATGGTGACGGTATTGCCGGTATAGAGGTAACTGCCGCGGATGCCTTGCGCCTTGTAGCTCGAGGCATTGACGATCGAGAAGTCGTATTCGGGCACCGGCTCGCCGATCTTGCCGCCCGCATCTCCGGGCAGTTCGCAGGCATATTTGCCGATCGCGAGCGTGCCGATCTTCCCGCCCGCGACGGGTGGCGGTTCCGTGCTGCTGCCAGCCACCGCCGGTGCGCAAGCTGCCGCCAACAGGCCGCTCGTCGCGAGCGTGATCGCGGCCAGCGTCCGGGGCATGGAGCGTGGCGCTTGCGGGCGCGGAGTCGCAAAGTTCTTCATCGCGGCAGCGCTAGCATCGAGCGCAGGCAATTGCCATGCCCGCTCGCGTGGTCTAAGGGGCGCGGGATTTCGCACCGTGCGTACCGGCATCGTCCGGTCCGGGCGCGGTGCAATGCAGCTCTTTCCCATCTTAAGGCAGGTTCTCATGAAGATCAGCGGCGTCGACATTCGTCCCGGTAACATTCTCGAATACGAAAAGGGCATCTGGAAGGTTGCCAAGACGCAGCACACCCAGCCCGGCAAGGGCGGTGCGTTCATGCAGGTCGAGATGAAGAACCTGATCGACGGCCGCAAGACCAACGTGCGCTTCCGCAGCGCCGACACGGTCGAGAAGGTCCGTCTCGACACCAAGGACTTCCAGTTCCTCTACGTCGAGGGCGAGCAGCTGGTGTTCATGGACATCGAGAACTACGAGCAGATCCAGCTCCCCGCCGACCTGCTCGGCGATGCCGCGGCGTTCCTCCAGGACGGCATGCAGGTCCTGCTCGAGATGTGGGAAGAGCGTCCGATCTCGGTCCAGCTCCCCGAGCAGGTCGAGGCCACCATCGTCGAGGCCGACGCCGTGGTGAAGGGCCAGACCGCGTCCTCGAGTTACAAGCCCGCCGTGCTCGACAACGGCGTGCGCGTGATGGTGCCGCCGCACATCGAGAGCGGTACGCGTATCGTCGTCGACGTCTACGAGAAGGCTTACGTTCGCAAGGCGGACTGATAGCTTGCGGGAAGGGCGGCCCTGCTGCCCTTTCCAACGCCTTATTCGAGGCGACCTGAATGAAACCCTCCGGCCCGTCCGGACCCAGCAGTAGAGTACAACGTCATGGCCGCTATTTCCGGTCTCATTCGCGTCATGGAAAAGGCGGCCCGCAAGGCCGGTGGGCGCCTGCGCCGCGATTTCGGCGAAATCGAGCACCTGCAGGTCTCGCGCAAGGGCCCGGCCGACTTCGTCTCGAAGGCCGACCAGGCGTCCGAGCGCACGATCTGGGACGAACTGCGCGCCGCGCGCCCCGACTGGGGTTTCCTGTTCGAGGAAGCCGGCGTGATCGAGGGTGACCCGAACAAGCCGCGCTTCATCGTCGATCCGCTCGATGGCACCACCAACTTCCTGCACGGCATCCCGCACTTCTCGATCTCGATCGCGGTGCAGGAGCCGCGTCTCGACGGCAAGGGCTGGGGCGAGGTCACTGCCGGCCTCATCTACCAGCCGATCACCGACGAGAGCTTCTGGGCCGAGAAGAGCCGCGGCGCGTGGCTGCACGATGCGCGCCTGCGCGTTTCCTCGCGCCGTCACCTCGACGAGAGCCTGATCGCCACGGGCATGCCCTTCGCAGGCCATGGCAACGTCGCGCAGTGGTCGCGCATCTATCAGGCGATCGCGCCCAACGTTGCCGGCATCCGCCGCTTCGGCTCGGCCGCGCTCGATCTCGCCTGGGTCGCCTCGGGCCGTTATGAGGGCTTCTGGGAAGCGGACCTCAAGCCGTGGGACACCGCGGCGGGCTGCCTGCTCGTGCGCGAGGCCGGTGGCTTCGTGTCGGACTGGAAGGGCCGTTCGATGCCGTTCCACGACGAGGAAATCCTCGCTGGTAACGACGCGCTGCACTCGCGCCTGCACAAGCTGCTCGCAGGCGCGCTCAAGGCCTGACCTTCCAGTCAGCCGGAACGTGATACAGCGTTCCGGCGCTCGAATCGAACGGTTCGGCTCTATCGCGCGATATTGCCGGACCGCTTTGCCTCCAGTCCTGTTACTCTCTCGTGGAGCAACAGGAGTTTTGGCGCATGGCAAGAGGTCTGGATCGCGCCCTGGCCCTTGCACTGCTGGTGCCCTTCGCCCTGTATCCCTCGATCTTACGTGCCCAGCCCGCGCCCGTCGCAGAGTTTGCAGCTCCTGCCGCGACTATCCCCGTATCGGCCAGCAGTTCCGTCTTCGATATTGCCGGACTTGCCGAGGCTGAGACTGCCGCCAGCCGCCTGCGTGACGCTGAGCTAACTGCGACCGATCAGGACAAGCTCTCGGGCGACGACAAGATAAAACTCAACTGGAGCTATCGTCCGCTCGACGAGGGCCCGCAATTCGAGGTGGGTGCCTTTGGTTCGCATCGCGACGGTACCAAGAAGCCCATAGTCCACGTGGGGATGGACTGGTCTTTCTAGGGCACTGCCCTCCTTTTAGCATACGCTCGCCGGTCGATCCGGCGCCATTCTCGCAAGATAGCGTTATGCCTCTTGAACGCGCGAGGCGGTGCGGCTAGTGGTCCGCGGCTCATCCCGTGCCCCTGTGGCGGAATGGTAGACGCGAACGACTCAAAATCGTTTGTCGAAAGGCGTGCCCGTTCGAGTCGGGCCAGGGGCACCAGCACTGCGCGGTTGAACAACATTGCGCATCTGTCCGGGGACTATGCTTGCGTGATATCTTGCTGTGTCGGTCCGTGCCGCATAGCTTCGCACGCATGAAACGCCTCACTTCAGCATCGCTTCGACTTGCCGCGACGGTTTCGGTCTGCGCATTTGCCCTCTCGTCCACCGCGCACTGTGCCGAGGCAAATCCGGTGGCGGCGCAGGTTGCACGCGACATGCCCGGGCTAATGGAAATCTACCGCGATCTTCATGCTCACCCCGAACTGAGCAAGCAGGAGGTCAAGACGGCGGCCAAGCTTGCCGCCTTTGCGCGCGATGCAGGCTACGAAGTCACCGAAGGCGTCGGGGGCACCGGTATCGTTGCGGTGATGCGCAACGGCGAGGGGCCCACGGTCCTCGTTCGCGCAGACATGGACGGCCTCCCGGTGACCGAGCAGACCGGACTGGCCTTCGCCTCGAAGGAGCGCGGGGTCTCGACCGCCGGGATCGAGAGCGGGATCATGCACGCCTGCGGCCACGACACCCACATGACCGCATGGGTCGAGACCGCAAGGCTGATGGCGGCGCACAAGGACAAGTGGTCGGGAACGCTGGTGATGATCGGCCAGCCAGCCGAGGAACTGGGCGAGGGCGCGCGCGCGATGCTCGCCGATGGGCTCTACACCCGCTTCCCCAAGCCGGATTACACGCTGGCCTTCCATGACAGCGCGGGCATGCCCGCCGGCAAGGTCGGAGCAGCAATCGGCTGGACCTTCGCCAACGTCGACAGCGTCGACATCGAGGTGAAGGGGCGCGGCGGGCACGGCGCCTATCCGCATACGACAGTCGACCCCATCGTCATCGCCAGTTCGATCGTGATGAAGCTGCAGACGCTCGCTTCGCGCGAGATCGACCCCAAGGATCCCGTCGTGGTCACCGTCGGCTCGTTTCACGCCGGGACCAAGCACAATATCATCGGCGACAATGCGCATCTTGAACTAACCGTGCGCAGCTATTCGGACGCGACCCGCAAGCACCTGCTCGACGGTATCGCACGCATCGCAAGGGGCGAGGCAATAGCAGCCGGGGTAGCCGAGGAAAACCTCCCCGAGGTCACGCACGAGGAACTCTATACCCGCGCGACCTGGAACTCGCCCGAGTTCACGCAGCAGGCCGTCGATGCGCTCCAGGGCGAAATGGGCGCGGACATGGTCTCGGTCATGCCTTCGGTCATGGGGGGCGAGGATTTCGGGGAATTCCGGCGCGCCGACGAGGATCACATCAAGTCGATCATCTTCTGGGTCGGCGGCGTGCCCCAGGTCAAGTACGATGCCGCCAAGGCCAATGGTACGCCGTTGCCTTCGCTGCACAGCGCCTTGTGGGCGCCGGAAGCGGACAAGGTGATCGGCTCGGCATCGCAGGCCATCACGCTGACCGCGCTGCGGCTGTTGGGACGCTGAATTTGCAGGGAGGCGACGAGCCTATCTGATCCCGCTCGCGGCACCCGAGCGCAATTGCGACTGGGCGATCAGGGCATCGATCTGTGCCTGTGTTGCTCCAACCTGCGCCATGCCCTGCTCAGGCGAGGCATGGAGCGCGAGCCATTCCTCCAGTGTCATGCCTTCGGGCAAGGGGCCAATGGCGCCGGGCACCGGGACCCCGCCCGTGGCAGAGGAAGATGCCTGCGCATAGCCGCCGTCGTCATAGGCCGCGATGCTGCCGCCACCGCGAGAGATCGCTCGGTCGGGTCCGAAGCTGCCTTTGACTGCACGCGGCGAGGCAATGGCTATCTGGTTGCTCGACTGGCCTTGCGCAGCGGCTGCGATTTCGTCGACCGGCTGTTCTTCGCCCACGGGCTCATCGTGCCCGGAGCCCGGATTGTGCTCCTGGGCAAACATGGCGAGAACTGCGGTCAGGGCCAGCGTAATGACGGCGAAGTGCACCGACATCTTCTTGAGCGATGGCCCATCCGACTTGGTGCGACCCGAGCGAACAGATTTCATGGCGCTGCTATGGCAGCTGATCGGTTAAGAAATCACAATCGTTTTCATCGCCCGAGCTCCTTAACCATGAAGGCCGTGCAATTCGTCAGGGAGTTGCAGTGGTTTGTCATGAGCAGCCCGGATCAGGGGAGCCTCGCGGGCAGCCGTGTGTAAACCATGCCGACAAACTGAGGTGATTTCTTGCAAATCGCGGGGGTAACGGCCAAGACCATACGAAATGCTCTGTCAGATTTACCGACATTTTACGCCTTGGGGGCTAAGTCTGCTGGCGAGTAAAACCACCGCAGGATGGCACTGAGCGACAATGGTTCGCCTCTTTAAACACTATATTCCGCACGCGGTGCTGTTGTTGGGGGCGGTCGATTTCGTCCTGCTCGGACTGGCCAGCGAGATATCGTGGCACTTGCGAACGAGCCAGATTGGCATTTCGCCCGGGCCCTTGCTGGCGCGGCTCGGTCTCCATTTCGCCTTTTCCTCGGTGCTCGTTCTGGCGATGGTCGGTGTCGGGGTCTACGGGGCGGAGTGCCTGCGCTCCATGCGTTTTGCCGGATCGCGCTTGCTGGTTGCGGTCTCGCTCGGCGTATTGGCCATCGCTTTCGTCGATTTCGTCCTTCCTGGTGTGAATTTCTGGCGTTCGACGCTGGCCTACTCGATGGCGCTTGCCGTGGTACTGCTCATGGTCAATCGGCTGGCGCTCGGCGCGATGCTGGGAATGCAGGCGTTTCGCCGGCGCATCGTCGTGCTTGGTGCGGGTACGCGGGCACAGCGCCTTTCCGAGCTTGCCGCGCGGCCCGAAAGCGGTTTCGTCATCGTCGATTTCGTCAACATGAGCGATGCCGAGCCGCTCGTCGAATGCGCGCGCCCACGCTCCGAGATCGCCAATCTCACCCGTTTCGTCGAACGGCGCGATGTCAGCGAGGTGGTGCTGGCGCTGGAGGAACGGCGCAATGCGCTGCCGCTGCAGGATCTGCTGCGCATCAAGACCACTGGCGTCAATGTGAACGAGTTTTCCAGTTTCATCGAACGCGAGACCGGGCGCATCGACCTCGCCACGGTCAATCCCAGCTTCCTGATCTTTTCCGACGGTTTTTCGTCGGGGCAGGTCTTCGCCAGCGCGGGTAAGCGCGTTTTCGACATTGTCATCAGCGTGGCGATGCTGATCCTGACCGGACCGCTGATCGTCCTTTTCGCATTGCTGGTGAAACTCGACAGCAAGGGGCCTGCCTTCTACCGCCAGTCGCGTGTCGGATTGTTCGGTGAGCGCTTCGACGTGATCAAGCTGCGCTCGATGCGCACCGATGCCGAGGTCGCGGGGGCGCAATGGGCTTCCGAGAACGACCCGCGCATCACGCGCATCGGGCGCTTCATCCGCAAGGTGCGCATCGACGAACTGCCCCAGGCCTGGACCGTGCTCAAGGGTCACATGAGCTTCGTCGGTCCACGCCCCGAACGTCCCGAATTCGTCACCGATCTCGAGCACCATCTACCGTTCTATGCCGAACGCCACATGGTCAAGCCGGGCATCACCGGCTGGGCGCAGATCAACTATCCCTATGGCGCCTCGGTCGAGGATTCACGCAACAAGCTCGAATACGATCTCTACTACGCCAAGAACTACACGCCGTTCCTCGACCTGCTGATCATCCTGCAGACACTGCGCGTGATCCTGTGGAACGACGGCGCGCGATGAGGGTGGCATGATCATGGGACAGGCCGGGATCTGGACGACCATTGCCTTCGGCTTCTACCTGAGCGGTGCGATCGCGCTCGCGACCGTGGCCTTTGTCCTGTGGCCACGCCGCCAGCGCCTCGGCATTGCCGCAACCGCGACCTTGACGGCACTGCTGCTCACCGCGATCTGGAGCATCACCATAGCCGCCGGATCGCTCGGGGCGCTTGGCGCTCCCTGGGGCTCGCTGGCCGAAAGCGCACGCAATCTCGGCTGGCTCTTCGTCATCTACCGCTTGTTCGAGAGCGACGGGCGCCACGATACCCTTGCACCGATCCGTCCGGTCATCGTCTCGCTCGGTTTCGTCGAGCTCACGCACCTTGGCATCGACGTCGGCCTCGCCTGGCTCGCGCTCGAGGGCCGGGTGATGCACGTTGTCTTCGAGTTCAACGTGCTGTTCCGCTTGCTCGTCACGGTTGGCGGACTGGTACTGGTTCACAATCTCTACGTCGGCGGCTCGCGCGAGGCGCGCGGGGCCCTGCGCTGGCCCGCGACCGGCCTTGCAGTGCTCTGGGCCTTCGATCTCAACCTTTACACCATCGCCTATCTTTCCAGCGGATGGCCCGCGGAACTGGGCGCGCTGCGCGGGCTGGCAGCCATTGCGCTGGCGGTCTTCGTCGGACTCTCGGTCGCGCACAACCGCGAGAACCTGCGCATTCGTCCCTCGCGTGCGGTGACCTTCCAGACGTTCTCGCTGCTCGTCATCGGGGTCTATCTCGTCGGCATGGTAGCGGTGGCGCAGTGGCTCTCCTATGCCGGGGGCAACTTCGCGCGGCTGGTCGAGCTCGCCTTCCTGACGCTGGCGAGCGCGATGGCGCTGGTGGTGTTGCCCTCGCGGCGCCTGCGCGCCTGGCTGCGGGTGGTCCTGACCAAGCACTTCTTCCAGCACCGCTACGACTATCGTGAGGAATGGCTGCGCTTTACCCGTACCATCGGTGGTGCGGGCGAGGGGGCGCCTCCGCTCGGCGAGCGCGTGGTGCGCTCGCTCGGCGACCTGTTCGAAAGTCCGGCAGGCCTTTTGCTGAGCCCCGGCGAGCAGGGCGAGCTGACGCTGGCCGCGCGCTGGAACTGGCCCGCAATCGAGGTCCCCGCAACCGCGCTGCCGCTCGAGAGCCAGCTTGCACTCGAACGCACCGGCTACATCGTCGATCTCGACGACCTGCGCGAGGGGTGCCTTCCCGCCGAGGACATGGTCGAACCCGAGATGCCTGCATGGCTGCGCGAGGACGCGCGTGCATGGGCGGTGATCCCGCTGGTGCACTACGAGCGTCTTGTCGGCGTGGTCGTGCTGGCGCGCCCGCAATACGTGCGCAAATTCGACTGGGAGGACTTCGACCTACTGCGCGTCGTCGGCCAGCAGCTGGCGAGTTATCTCTCCGAGAACGCCAGTCAGCTCGCGCTCGCCGAATCGAGCCGTTTCGAGGACTTCCACCGGCGCATCGCCTTCGTGATGCACGACATCAAGAACCTCGCCAGCCAGTTCAGCCTGCTCGCGCGCAATGCCGAACTGCATGCCGACAAGCCCGAGTTTCGCGCCGACATGCTGGTGACGCTGCGCAATTCCTCTGAAAAGCTCAACGCACTGATCGCGCGCCTCGGGCGCTACGGCAACGCCGGGATCGAGGGGGGCGGGGCCGACCGGCTCGAGGCCCTGCGCACCGCTGACGTGCTCGATGCCGTGCTCGAGCGGTTCCGCGGCGCGGCACAGGTGAGCGCGACCGAGGTGCAGGACCTCGAGATCACCGCCAGCCGCCATTCGCTCGAGCAGGTGCTCGTCCACCTCGTGCAGAACGCCGTCGATGCAGGCGAGCCGGGCAGTCCGGTGCTCGTTGCGGTCACCGCCGAGGGCCTCAACGCACGCTTCGAGGTGGTCGATTCCGGCTGCGGCATGTCGCCCGACTTCGTGCGCAACCGCCTGTTCAAGCCTTTCGTCTCGACCAAGTCGGGCGGTTTCGGCATCGGCGCTTTCGAGGCGCGCGAACTGGTGCGTGCGATGCGCGGACGGCTCGAGGTCGAATCGCGCGAAGGGCTGGGCTCGCGCTTCATCGTCCACATTCCGCTCGCCGCTGCGGCGGGGATTTACCAGACACTCACTCGTAACGACCAGAAAGTAGCCTGATGAGCCAGAACCGTGCGGACCAGCTGCCCAAGCTGCTGATCGTCGAGGACGATCCCGGCCTGCAGGCCCAGCTCAAGTGGGCCTACGAGGACTTTCAGGTCTTCGTCGCAGGGGACCGCGCCTCCGCACTGGCCACGCTGCGCTCGGAGGTTCCGGATGTGGTGACGCTCGATCTCGGCCTGCCGCCAGATCCCGACGGCACCAGCGAAGGCTTCGCGGTGCTCGACGAGATCATGGCGCTCAAGCCCGATACCAAGGTCATCGTCGCCAGCGGCCATGGCGCGCGCGAGAGCGCGCTCGGCGCCATCGCGCAAGGGGCCTACGATTTCTACCAGAAGCCGGTCGACATCGATTCGCTGGGCCTGATCGTCCGCCGCGCGCTGCAGGTGCACCGCCTCGAGGAGGAGAACCGCCGTCTCGCCTCGCGGGTGGCGAAGGACGAGAAGGTGCTCGGTCGCATGATCACCGCCGCGCCCGAGATGCTGCGCGTGGCGCGTACCATCGAGCGCGTTGCCAACACCAACGTCTCGGTCATGCTGCTCGGCGCCAGCGGGACCGGCAAGGAACTGCTCGCGCGCGGGCTCCACGAGGCGAGTGACCGCTCGGGCGGCGAATTCGTCGCCATCAATTGCGCCGCGATCCCCGAGAACCTGCTCGAGAGCGAGCTGTTCGGCCACGAGAAGGGCGCCTTTACCGGCGCGGTCAAGACCACGCCCGGCAAGATCGAGCAGGCCGCGGGCGGTACCCTGTTCCTCGACGAGGTCGGCGACATTCCGCTCCAGCTGCAGGTCAAGCTGCTGCGCTTCCTGCAGGAGCGCGTGATCGAGCGTGTGGGCAGCCGCGAATCGATCCCGGTCGACACGCGCATCGTGTGCGCCACCCACCAGAACCTCGACGCCATGATTGCCGAGAATCGCTTTCGCGAGGACCTCTACTATCGTCTCGCTGAGATCGTGGTGAAGATCCCCAGCCTTGCCGAGCGGCCCGGCGATGCGACGCTTCTCGCCAAGTCCTTCCTCACCCGGTTCGCCGCCGAGATGAATCCGCGCGTGCGCGGCTTCGCCAGCGATGCGCTGGCAGCGATCGATGCCTGGTCATGGCCGGGCAACGTGCGCGAGCTGGAAAACCGCGTGAAGCGTGCGGTGATCATGGCCGACGAGAAGCTGGTCAGCGCCGCCGACCTCGACCTGCTCGAACCCGACGAACAGGTGATCAACGCGCTCAACCTAAAGAGCGCGCGCGAGCAATCCGACCGCAAGGTGATCCGCCACGCCCTCGCGCGCAGCGAAGGCAACATTTCCAGTACCGCCAAGATGCTCGGGATCAGCCGACCCACGCTTTATGACCTGCTCAAGCAGTACGATCTTCAGGCCTGAGGAGCACGCGGGCACGGTCGCAAGAGGCAGCAAGGCACGCTTCGCACTCGTTCTGGGCACAGTACTGGCGGGTTGCAGTGCCCTTGCCGTTCTGAGCCTCGTGCCCAGTACCCCGGGATATGCCGGCAGCCTCTTCGGCGCATCCTCGGGTGATGCCGGGAAGGCCGAAGCGCGCGAGGACGTGGCGGGTCTGATCGAGACCGCACGCAAGGCGCTTTCACGCGGAGACGGCATTGCGGCCGAGATGAAGCTGCGTGCCGCTCTCGACAGCGGCGCACAGCGCAGCGACGTCGCTGCCTGGATGGGCGAGGCCTATCTTGCGCAGAACGATCCCGACCGTGCGCGCGAATGGCTCGCACCGGGCGAATTTTCAGGCAGCAGCGCCGCTCCCGGCTGGCGGGCGCGGGCGCAGCTGGCGCGGATCGATGGCGATCTCGATGCGGCGGCGCAGGCTTTCGACAAGGCGCTCGCCCTCAGCCCTGACGACGCGGGCCTCTGGATCGAACTGGCGCGGCTTCGTTACGTTCGAGGCCAGCATCTCGCTGCCATCGCGGCGGGCGAGCATGCACTCGAGCTCGCGCCGGACAACGTGCTCGCGCTCCAGTTCAAGGGACAACTGGTGCGCGACAGCCGGGGCTTGCGGGCCGCGCTGCCCTGGTTCGAACGCGCGCGCGCGCAGCAGCCGCACTTCGTGCCCGTGCTGCTCGACGAAGCAGCGACGCTGGCCGAACTGGGCAGGGCAAGCGAGGCGCTCGCCCGGACGCGCGAGGCGCTGGCACGCGAGCCGACGAACCCGCGCGCCTTCTACATCCAGTCGGTGATCGCGGCGCGCGCGGGTGACTATGCGCTTGCCCGCAGGCTGCTGATGCGCACGCGCGGTGCGCTCGACGGTCAACCGGGCACCTTGCTGCTGCAGGGCCTGCTCGATCTCGTCGCTGGCAACCCGGCAGCGGCATCCGAGGCGCTCGAGACGGTGCTACGCGCGCGTCCCGACAACCGCCGGGCGCGCGACCTGCTTGCCGCCGCGATCTATCGCAGTGGGGAATACCGTTATCTCACCTTGCGCTTTGCCGAGGATGTCGCGCGCGACGATGCCTCGCCCTACCTGCTGACCCGTGTCGCGCGTGCCTACGAGGCGCTCGACGAGCGGGGCAAGGCGGGCGAACTGCTCGATCGTGCCGCGCGCATGCGCACTGCGTCGCTGCGTGTGGTCGGGGCGACGTCGCGGATCGGCGACCTGCTGGCGCAGGGCAAGCCGCAGGCGGCGCGCAGCGAAGCCGAGGCCGCACTGGCGCGCGATGCCGGCTTTTATGACAACCTTTCGCTGGCTGGCGACGCTGAACTCGCCGCAGGCAAGCCGCGCCTCGCACAGGAGCGCTATGCGCGCGCCGCCGCGATCCGCCACCCCGAAAGCCTGTTCCTGCGCCGCTATCGCGCCTTCAGGGCAGCCGGGGACAGCGAGGCTGCGCACGCGCTGCTTGGCGACTACCTTGGGCAGAACCCGCAGAGCCATGCGGCCTTGCGTCTGGCCGCGAGCGAGGCGGCAGGCCTTGGCGACATCGCGCGCGCGCGCCGCATTCTCGCATGGCTGCGCGCGAACGGTGAGGGCAGCGACGTGCGGCTGCTCTCGGAGCTTGTCGTGCTCGAGGTTGGCGAGGGCGACGCGCAGGCCGCGCGCGCGACGGCGTGGGCCGCCTACCGCCTCCAGCGCTCGAACCCGCTCGCGACGCAGGCGCTGGCCTATGCTCAGGCCGCGCGTGGCGGCGATCCGCGCATGGCCGCGGCGCTGCTCGACAAGGCCGGGAAGATGGTCGGGCCAACGAGCCTCATCGAGCGAACCCGCGCCATGCTGGGCGAGAGCGAGGCGGGCAGCACCTAGGGGGCATAGCCAAATTCGAATGTCCGGTTTCGACCGATTGCGGACATTCCGAGGGCCGGGGGTGACTGCAGGTTACGTGCCTGTTAGGTAAGACCGCTAATGGCGATCGGAAGTTGATAAGCCTTCAGGAGAGTATGCGTGCTTTTTCACACCATGGTCGGATCGAACGACATTGAGCGATCCAAGCGCTTCTACGACACGGTGCTCGGCACCTTGGGTGCAGGGGAAGGGACGCGGAACATCGCCGACAGCGGCCATATCCGTCTGATCTACAATAACGGCAACGGAGCCAACTTCATCGTCAGCCAGCCGATCAACGACGAACCGGCAAGTGTCGCCAACGGCAGTACGGTCGCCTTTTCCTGCGACTCGCCCGAGCAGGTGAAGCAGCTTCACGATACCGCTGTTGCCGCTGGCGGAACCTCGATCGAAGCTCCGCCCGGACCTCGCGAAACTGCCTCCATGGGCACCATCGAACTGGCTTATTTTCGTGATCCCGACGGCAACAAACTGTGCGGAATTCATTTTCCTGCCTGATCCGTCCAGTACGGGTCTGCTTCTAAACCTAGCGGATTTCGATCACGCGATCCCGCGAACGTCTGCAATCCACCCCAAGTCGGTCGCTCCGGTCACTGCCGAATTTGTCCGCGCGGCCTAGGGTCCTGACCCTGGGCACAGGGCCTGCCTGACCTCGAAAGCGCGCTTACTTCTTGGGCTGGTAGGTCTGCTCGATGCCGGGGAAGCTGCGCGCACGCACTTCGGCGGCGTAAGTCTCAGCCGCGCCCGAGATCAGCCCGGCGATGTCGGCGTAGCGCTTCACGAAGCGCGGTACGCGTTCGAACATGCCGCACATGTCCTCGGTGACGAGCACCTGTCCGTCGCACTGGGCCGAACCGCCGATGCCGATCGAGGGGCAGGCGATGGCCTTGGTCGCGGCGATCGCGATGGGCTCCACCACGCCCTCGATCACCACTGCGAAAGCGCCTGCATCATCGAGCGACTTGGCATCGGCAACGATCTTGTCGGCCTCGGCATCGCTGCGTCCGCGCGCATTGTAGCCGCCCAGCACGTTGACCGCCTGGGGCGTGAGGCCGACATGGCCCATCACCGGGATGCCGCGTTGCGAGAGGAACGCGACGGTTTCGGCCATGGCCTCGCCACCCTCGAGCTTGACCGCGGCACAGCCGGTCTCCTTGAGCAGGCGCGCGGCGTTCTCGAAAGCCTGCTGCGGGGATTGCTCGTAGGTACCGAAAGGCATGTCGACCACGACCGCCGCATGATAGCTGCCGCGCACCACTGCCGCGCCGTGGTTGATCATCATGTCGAGCGTGACCGGGACGCTCGAGGGCAATCCGTAGATGACCTGGCCGAGGCTGTCGCCGACCAGCAGCAGGTCGCAGTGCGCATCGAGCAACTGCGCCTGGCGCGCGGTATAGGCGGTGAGCATGACGATCGGCTCTGCGGTCACGCCGTCCTTCTTGCGGCGGCGGATCGCGGGGATCGTCAGGCGCTTCATCGGCGCGGGGGTGGGCGTGGCGCGACTGGTCGCGGTGTCGATTTGGAAAGTCGTGGACATGGGCGGGCTTGTAGCCGGGCATTCGGGCCGGGGCAAACGCCGCATTGATGCAGTTTACCCGCATCTATCGGGACGGGTGCGTGACCTTCGCGAAGTCGCATCGAGGGTAGAGGACGGATTTTCCGGGCATAGTCCCGCGCCTTGCGCGCTGTTGGCCCTTGCCAAGCGGTCGCAGTGCGGTAGCGTCTGCCCCAATAACGAATTCAGGGATCCCCCATACATGTTCGGACGCGTCAAGCCGCTCGACGCCATTCTGGCCACGGCGGAAAAGAAATCACTCCATCGCACCCTGGGTGCCGTGCAGCTCACGCTGCTGGGCGTCGGTGCGATCATCGGCACGGGTATCTTCGTGCTCACCTCCGAGGCAGCACAGAAGGCCGGTCCCGGCATGATGTGGGCCTTTGTCATCGCCGCCGTGGTGTGCGGCGTGGCAGCGCTGTGCTATTCCGAGATCGCCTCGATGGTGCCGGTCTCGGGCTCGGCTTACACCTATACCTACGCGGTGATGGGCGAACTGCTGGCCTGGATGGTCGGCTGGGCGCTGATCCTCGAGTACGCGGTCGCGGCCAGCGCGGTCTCGGTCGGCTGGTCGGGCTATTTCGTCGGCCTGCTGCACAGCTGGGGCATAGAACTGCCCCATGCGCTGATCGTCGGACCCTATGCCGATGGCATCGTCAACCTGCCCGCACTGGTGATCGCGTTGCTGGTCACCGCGCTGCTGATGGTCGGGACGACCGAGAGCGCGCGGGTCAACGCGGTCCTCGTCGCGATCAAGGTCACCGCTCTCACCGTGTTCATCGCGCTGACGCTGCCGGTCATCAAGGGTGCCAACTTCGAGCCCTTCATGCCCAACGGCTGGTTCGGCAACGGCCATGGCGCAGGCCTTGGTGCAGTGGGTGCCGCAGCTTCTATCTTCTTTGCCTACGTCGGCTTCGACGCGGTCTCGACCGCGGCCGAGGAAACCAAGAACCCGCAGCGCAACGTGCCCATCGGCCTGATCGGCAGCCTCGTGATCTGCACCGTGTTCTACCTGCTCGTCGCCGCCGGTGCGATCGGTGCGATCGGCGCGCAGCCGGTTTCGGGTCCGGGAGGCGAGGTCCTCGCCCCGGGTACGCCCGAGATGGCTGCACAGTGCAAGGCCATTGCCGCTGCCGCGACCGAGCCGCTGGTCTGCTCGCGCGAGGCGCTGGCTCACGTGCTGCGCGCGGTCGGCTGGGAACGCCTAGGTGACCTCATCGGCGTTGCCGCCTTCCTGGCGCTGCCCTCGGTCATTCTGATCATGCTCTTTGGCCAGACCCGCATCTTCTTCGTCATGGCGCGCGATGGCCTGCTTCCCGAGAAGCTCGCCGCGATCCATCCCAAGTGGAAGACCCCGCACATCGTGACGATGATCACCGGCGTCGCGGTGGCCTTCTTCGCCGCCTTCCTGCCGGTCGGCCAGCTTGCCGACATCTCCAACTCGGGCACGCTGTTCGCCTTCTTCATGGTGGCGATCGCGGTGCTGATCCTGCGCCGCACCCAGCCCAACCGTGAACGTCCCTTCCGGACCCCGCTGGTATGGGTGGTCGCGCCGCTCGCCGCGCTGGGCTGCCTCGGGCTCTACGCCAACCTGCCGTTCGAGGCGAAGATGGTGCTGCCGGTCTGGGGCGGCATCGGCCTCGTCGTCTACTTCGCCTACGGCTATCGCAAGAGTCACGTCGGGCGCGGTCTCGTCGAGGTCCACGAGAGCGACGCCGATGCGCCGCCGCAGCCGGTCCCGCCGATCGACTGATCGCGCCGGCAAGTCTATCATCGACAAGGGAAAGGGGAGCCTGCGGGCTCCCCTTTTTCGTTGGCTTGCGGCCGGTTTGCGCATGGCGCGTGCACAGCTTGTGCGCAGGTCATGCACTCTTCCTCCACCGTTTTTCCACAGGCCTGCCCACAAGGCACCGGCCAAATCGCGCTTGAAACCCCGGCGCAGTGAGAACATAATAGGAACATAACTCAGGTTCCGTTCTCAAGCCGGTGCGATCCCATGTCCAGGACAGCTGCCCTTTCCGCCATTTCCGCTGCCGCTCTTCGCGAGGGGGAGCGGCACGATCTCCTGCTCGCCGAACTGGGCGCGCGCGATGCCCAAGGCTGGCGTCCGGGGCTGGGCGCGGGAGCGCAAGGAGGCGAGGTCGCGCATGGCGAGATCTTCGCCCGGGCCGACGAGGGCGCGGGCGCCGCGCTGGCCCTCGCGCTCGCGCTCGACCGCCAGCGCGCGGCCGTGCCCGACCCGCTCGCCGACACGCCTGACGAGCGCAGGTGGCTCTGGGTGCAGGATCGCGAGGCACTGCGGCGCAGCGGGCGCCCCTATCGCCCCGGCCTGCCCGAACACTTGCGCCACCGGCTGGTCCACGTCGCCGCCCGCGATGCCGCCGATGCGCTCTTCGCGCTCGAGGAAGGGCTGCGCTGCCGTGACCTCGCCTTCGTCATCGGCGAGATTACCGGGAACCCGCGCGCGCTCGACATGACCGCCTCGCGTCGCCTCGGCCTCGCCGCCGAGCGGCATGGCGTGCCCTTCTGGCTGGTGCGTCTCGATGCCCGGCGCGACCTCTCGTCGGCGCGGATGCGCTGGGAGGCGAAGAGCGCGGCCTCGCCGCCGCCGCGCTGGAACCCGCAGGCACCGGGCAGCCCCGCCTGGCAGGCCGAGCTGTTTCGCGCCCGGCGTTACCCGCCCGGGCAATGGACCTTGCGTGAGCAGGCCGGGCGGCTGATGGCGGCCAAGTACGGTGCAGAAAAGGCCGGACCCGAGGCTGAAACTGCCATGGACCATGGCCCCGAACCTGTCAGCGCGCCGCTCACTTCCGATGCGCAGCCCCGGCGTGCCGGTTGAGCGGGAGGGGGCAGCGCAGGACGCACGCCAGCCGCGTCGCATTCTCGCGATCTGGTTCATGCGTTTCGCGCTCGACCGCTGGCGGCTGGGCGCGGGGCTCGCCGAGGGCGAGGGCGTCGATGCCGCGCCCACCGCACTGATTGCCGAGACCGCGCACGGGCCGCGCATCGCCGCTGCCAATGCCGCCGGGATCGAGGCAGGCGCGCGAGCCGGGATGATGCTCGCCGATGCGCGCACCTTGTGCCCGCAGCTCGCCGTCGCGCCTTCCGATCCCGCTGGAGACCTTGCCTTTCTCGAGACACTGGCGGCCTGGGCGATGCGCTGGGGGCCGTGGAGCGCGCTCGACCCGCCAGACGGGCTGCTGGTCGACGTGAGCGGGGCTGCGCACCTGTTCGGCGGCGAGGAGGCGTTGCTCGCCGATGCCGCGGCAAGCTTCGCGCGGCGCGGGCTGGCGGTGCGCTGCGCGCTGGCGCCGACCGCCGGAGCAGCCTGGGCGCTGGCGCATCATGGGCCAGCGGACGCGATCCTGCGTTCCGGCGATGATCCGGTGCGCCGTCTCGCCGGGCTACCGGTCGCGGCGCTCAGGCTCGACGAGGACGTGCTCACGCTGCTGCGCCGGCTCGGCCTTAAGCGGCTGGGCGACCTCGACGGACTGGCCCGCGATTCGCTGGCGCGCCGTTTCCGCAACCGCCGCTCGGCCAGCGCCAATCCGCTCATGCGCATGGACCAGATCCTGGGCCGGGTGCCCGAGCCGCTCTTGCCGGTCCTGGTCACCCATGCCCCGCTGGTCCAGCGCCGCTTGATGGAGCCGATCCGCCATCGCCAGCTGCTCGAGCGCGTCGTCGCCGATCTTGCCGCCGACATGGAGCGCGTGCTCGAGGGTGAGGGGCTCGGCGCGCGCAGGCTCGAGCTGGGGCTGTGGAAGGTCGATGGCGAGCTCGTCGTGCGCCGGGTCGAGATGGCCGCACCCACCCGCGAGGCCGCGCATCTCGCGCGCCTCTTCGCGCGGCGGCTCGAGGACGTCGATGCCGGGTTCGGGATCGAGATGGTGCGCCTGCGCAGCCCCTGGTGCGAGCCGCTGATGCTCGCACAGGGCGATCTCGAACAGCGCGCCGCCGGGGACTTGGGCGATGGCTTTGCCGGTGGAGAGGGCATCGCCGACAGGGGCACCAGCCTTGCCGCCTGCATCGACCGCCTCGTCGTCAGGCTGGGCGCTGCCAGCGTGCGCCGCCCGGTCCCGCGCGAAAGCCACCTGCCCGAGCGCGCGCAGCGCTGGCAGGGCCCGCTGGAGCCCGAAAGGACCTCGCAGGGATTCTTCGATTTCCAGTTCAGGCCATTGAAAATTCTGGATAGTCCGGAGGAGATATCGGTCATCTACGAGACTCCCGACGGCCTTCCTCGACGGTTCCGCTGGCGCGGCGAGACGCACGACGTGCTGCGCTCCGAAGGCCCCGAACGCATCGCCCCGGAGTGGTGGCGCGAGCGCGGCATGGTACGCCTTCGCGACTACTACCGCATCGAGGACGCGCTCGGCCGGCGCTACTGGATCTACCGCAGCGGCGTCATCGGCGACGGCCGTGGCGGCATCCCCGCATGGTTCCTGCAGGGGCTGTTCGGCTAGAGTCCTGACTCTGGCGCAGGCTGGACGCGGACGCCCCCTCATTCCCAGACAAATACCGTGCGCAGCGCGCAGCCCTCGGGTTCCTGACCTTCCTCGAAGAGCCTGACGCGCGCAATGGCGTTCAATTGCTCGCGGGTGAACGGGCTGGCCGACCGGAAATAGGCCGCGCCATGCGCGCCGTTCCAGATCGCCATCTCGTACCCGTCTGCGGTGCGTCGCTGTGCGAAACGTGCAGGTTCATCGTCCCTGACGGTCGCGACGATCCGCCCCTTCGGGCGCCTTGCCCAACCGATGCCCTCGACATCGAGGATGCCGAATGCGCCATGCCAGCGGAACGAACCGCCATGGATGCCGCCTTGCAGCGTCTCGATCTTCTCGCCCTCAAGGAGGTCGATGACCGGAGAATATCCGCAAAAGCGCGCAGGTCCGGCAAGTTCCCCGGCCGATGCGGCTATCGGTGCGAGGCACAGCAGGCTCGCGACAATCAGGCAGGTCCTCATAGCAGCCCCATTCTTCCAGCTCACCGAGCCTAGGCCGGACCTGCGCTCAAATCCATATGCGCGAGGTGCGTGCGCTCGAACCCATCCGCGCCCCCTTTGCCATGGCGCGCGCGCATGGCATGGCGCGACGTTCCAAGGCAGCAGGATGAAGGCGCGGCGATGCCGGGTGGCAGGACAAAGGTCTATTTCGACGGGGGATGCCGGCCCAATCCGGGGCGGATGGAGGCGGCCGTGGTGGTGCGCGGCGAGGTTCATCTCTTCTCGGACATGGGGCAGGGCGGGAGCCTCGATGCCGAGTGGCTGGCGCTGATCGAGGCGCTCTCGATCGTGCGTGCGCAGGGGCTCGACGATGCGGTCCTGCTCGGCGATGCGCTGGCGGTGGTCGGCAAGGCACAGGAGGTGCTGGCAACCGGCCGTGCCGAGGGAGTGCACGCGACGCGCTTTCACGCGCTGGCCGAGGCGGGTCCGCCGGTGCGGCTGCGCTGGATCAGGCGTGGCCAGAACCTCGCCGGGATCGCACTCGCACGCCGCCATCCGCGCTGATTTCTGCCATGTGACTTTAATAATTAGTTTTAAATATCTGTTATAATTATAATTTATAGATATCGTGAGGCGGTTCGGCTAGAGCGTGACCGCGCCGAACTTGCCGGCCTGATAGTCCTGGATCGCCTCGTGGATTTCCTCGCGGGTGTTCATCACGAAGGGGCCATGCGCGGCAACGGGTTCGCCGATCGGGTCGGCATGGCCGTAAAGCAGCCTGACGGGTCCCTCGGCGGCGATCTCGACGCTGTCGCCGCCCTGGTCCAGTTCCACAAGATGCGCTTCATGCGCACGCGTGCCCTGTACCAGCGGCTCGCCCGCGACGACGTAGAGGAACACGGTGCGCCCCTGCGGTGCGGGGAGGGTGACCTTGCCGCCCGCCTCCAGCTCGAGCGTCATCATCGCGACGCCGGTTAGCGAGGCGAAAGGCCCAGCGCGGCCCGCGAACTCGCCAGAGATCAGGTTGAGCGTGCCCCCCTCGAGCGGGATCGCGGGAATGTCGGCGGCCTGCAGCCCGGTATAGGCCGGGTGCGACATCTTGAGCGCGGCAGGCAGGTTGACCCACAGCTGCAGGATCTCGAGCGGTCCGCCCGTCTGCCTGAAGCTCTTGGGCGAGATCTCGGCATGGACCAGCCCCGAGCCTGCGGTCATCCACTGTACCCCGCCTTCGCCGATCACGCTCTCGTGCCCGCCGCTGTCGAGATGCGCCATCTCGCCCGCGAGAATGAAGCTGACCGTCTCGAAGCCGCGGTGCGGATGCGGGCCGAAGGGCAGGCCGCCATTGCCCGCAGGATAGGTCTGCGGGCCGTGGTGGTTGAGGAACAGGAAGGGATCGAGCTGGGGCAGATCGCGGCTCGGCAGCGGGCGCCGGGTGGTGAGGTCGGCGATGTCGTCGCGCAGAGCAGGGTGCTGGCGGATGATCTGGCGCATGGATTTCTCCCGTCTGCTCCAAGGGTTGGGGGATCGGTGCCAGATAGGGAGCCCTGCCGCGATTACGAGTGCCGGGATTACGAGTGTCGCCTTGGAACTGGCGTAGGCGGAGATGAGAACATATAAGGAACAATTGTCCCTCGCGATTCCCTTTCGATCATGCCCGAAGCCCCGCTCACGCCCGACCGCCGCCACGTCACCGTCGATCCCGACGGCGTGACGCCGCCTGCGCGCGCGCCTTTCGTCGAGCTGGGGCTGGTGAGCTGCTTCTCTTTCCTGCGCGGCGCCTCGGACCCGGTCGACCTTGTCAGCGAGGCGCATCGTCTGGGCTACGATGCGCTGGGGATCGCCGATGCAAATTCGATGGCGGGCGTGGTGCGCATCCATGCCGAGGCGCACGAACTCATGCTGCGTCCGGTGATCGGTTGCCGGATCGAGACGGTCGAGGGGCTCGTCTTCCTCGCCTATCCCTCCGACCGGGCGGCCTATGGGCGGCTCTGCGCGCTGATCTCGGCAGGGCGCATGGGCACGCTGGCGGGAGAATGGCAGGACAAGGGCGTGTGCGAGATCTCGCTGGCGATGCTCGCCGCGCATGGCGAGGGCGTCCATCTCGTGCTGGTGCCGCCGCGCGACCTCGACACCCGCCTCACCATCGCGGTGACGAGCAACGTGGTCGCGCTGGGGGGCGAAAGCGGCGCGGCGGCGGTCGAGACGCTCAGCGGAACCCTCGCCGAGCTGCTGGGCCCGCTCGCACGCCATTTGCCCACCATGCGCCATCTTGCCGCCAGTTACCTGCATCTGGGCCATGACGTCGCGCGGATCGAGGCGCTTGACGCCATGGCGCGCGAACACGGTCTCGCGCTGCTGGCGACCAACGACGTGCTCTACCACGCCGCCGAGCGGCGCCCGCTGCATGACGTCATGACCGCGATCCGGCACAGGACCACGGTGGCACGCGCTGGCTGGCTGCTCGAGGCCAATGCCGAGCGCCACCTCAAGTCGCCGCAGGAGATGGTGCGTCTCTTCGCGCGCTGGCCTCACGCCATCGCCGCCGCGCGCGAGCTTGCCGACGCCTGCCGTTTCAGTCTCGAGGAGCTGCACTACGAATATCCCGAGGAAATCTGTCCCGAGGGGCGCGACCCGCAGGCACAGCTCGAGGCCCTGACTTGGGAAGGCGCGGCGCGGCGCTATCCGCAAGGGATACCCGAGACGGTGCGCGAGACGCTCGAGCGCGAGCTGGCGCTGATCGGCAAGCTGGCGCTGTCCAAGTACTTCCTCACGATCAAGGACATCGTCGATTTCGCGCGGGCACAGGATCCGCCGATCCTGTGCCAGGGGCGCGGCTCTGCGGCCAATTCGGCGGTGTGCTACTGCCTCGAGATCACCGCGGTCGACCCGGCGCGCCACGCCCTGCTGTTCGACCGCTTCATCTCCGAGGAGCGCAAGGAGCCGCCCGACATCGACGTCGACTTCGAGCATGAGCGGCGCGAGGAGGTGATCCAGTACATCTACCGGCGCTATGGCCGCCAGCGGGCAGGCCTGTGCGCCACGGTGATCCACTATCGCCCGCGCATGGCGATCCGCGAGGTCGGGCGCGCCATGGGCCTGTCCGAGGACGTCACCAGCGCGCTGGCGCGGACCGTATGGGGCGGGCACGGACGCGAGATCGGCGAGAAGCATGTCGCCGAAACGGGCATGGACCTGACCGATCCGCACCTCAAGCGCGTTCTCAAGTTGACGGATCAGATGATTGGAATGCCAAGACATCTTTCGCAACATGTGGGCGGGTTCATCCTCACCCAGGGGCCGCTCGTCGAGACCGTGCCGATCGGCAACGGGGCCATGCCCGAGCGCTCCTTCATCGAGTGGGACAAGGACGACATCGATGCGCTCGGCATCCTCAAGGTCGACGTCCTCGCGCTCGGCATGCTCACCTGCATCCGCAAGTGCCTCGATCTGCTCGGCGCGCATCACGCTCGCGACCTGACGCTTGCCACGGTCCCGCGCGAGGACCCGGAAACCTACGCCATGCTGCGCAAGGGGGACTCGCTGGGCGTGTTCCAGGTCGAGAGCCGCGCGCAGATGAACATGTTGCCGCGCCTGCGTCCGCGCGAGTTCTACGATCTCGTCATCCAGGTCGCGATCGTGCGGCCCGGGCCGATCCAGGGCGACATGGTCCACCCCTACCTCAAGCGGCGGCGCGGCGAGGAGCAGGTCGCGATCCCAGCGCCCGCGCCCGAGCACGGCCCGCCCGACGAGCTGACCAGCATCCTCGCGCGCACGCTGGGCGTGCCGATCTTCCAGGAGCAGGCGATGAAGATCGCGCTCGATGCCGCCCGCTTCTCCAGCGCCGAGGCCAACCGGCTGCGCAAGGCCATGGCGACCTTCCGCTCGCGCGGGATGGTCTCGGAGCTGCAGGACATGATGGTCGGTCGCATGATTGCGCGCGGCTACGATCCCGACTTCGCCGAGCGCTGCTTCAACCAGATCAAGGGCTTCGGCGAATACGGTTTTCCCGAAAGCCACGCGGCCAGTTTCGCGCATCTCGTCTATGTCTCGAGCTGGCTCAAGTGCCACTTTCCCGCCGCCTTCGCCTGCGCATTGCTCAATTCGCAGCCCATGGGCTTCTACGCTCCTGCGCAGATCGTGCGCGATGCGCGCGAGCATGGCGTCACGGTGCTGCCAGTCGACGTCAATCATTCGGATTGGGACTGCACGCTCGAGCCCTGTGCGGGCCCGGGCGGTGCGCGCGACGGTGTCGGGCATCCCGGCTCGGGGCGCGACGGTATCGCGCTGCGCCTTGGCCTGCGCCAGATCGACGGCTTTCCCGAGCATGGCGCGGCCAAGCTGGTTGCGGCGCGGCAGGTGCACGGGGCCTATCGCGAGGTAGCGCAGCTGCGCGAACATGCCCGGCTTTCGCCCGCGCTGGTCGAGCGGCTCGCCGCCGCCGATGCCTTCGCCTCGATGAACCTCTCGCGCCGGCAGGGCTTGTGGGATGCGCGCAGCCTCGTCGCTGCGCCCGACCTGCCGCTCTTCGCCGCCGCGCAGGCGCGTGACGAGGGCGTGGAAGGGACGATCGCGCAGCTGCCCAGGATGCCGCTGAGCGAGGAAGTGGTCGCCGACTACCAGACCCAGCGTCTTTCGCTCAAGGCGCACCCCATGGCCTTCCTGCGTGCCTCGCTGGCCGAGCGCGGCTTCGTGCGCGCGGGCGACCTCAGGCAGAAGAAGTTTCGCGCGATGGTTCAGGTCGCGGGCGTGGTGCTGATCCGCCAGCGCCCGGGCAGCGCCAAGGGGGTGTGCTTCATCACCCTCGAGGACGAGACCGGGGTGGCCAACATCGTCGTGTGGCCCGACCAGATGGAGAAGCAGCGCCGGGTGATCATGGGCGCGCGGCTGATGGAGGTGCGCGGCCGGGTCGAGTACGACGACGAGGTGATCCACGTGATCGCGGCGCACCTCACCGATGCCAGCGCCGAACTGCACCGCCTTTCCGAGGACATGCTGCCATCCGGCATCGCGCGCGCCGACCACGTGCGCAATCCGCTGCCCTCGCGCGCCGAGCAGATCGCGGGGAAGGGAGCGAGGGGGGAGGCGGACGGGGCCTTCGAGCCGGTCGAGCCATGGCAGCCGCCCGGACCCGGCAACCGCGACTGCGGCTATCACCGGGGTCACCCGCGCGACATACGCGTGATCCCGAGATCACGCGATTTCCATTAGAAATGAGCCCTTGTGGCGCTTTTCTCGCTCAAGGGGAGGCTCCTTAGCGATAATTTAACCCTGCCGTGCGAGACTCGGTAGCTCAAGGTTCAACACGGCAAGGTCATCGCTATGACTTTCATCAAGGCAATGGTTCCCAGCTTCCTGTTGACCGGCGTCGTTTCCGGCGTCTTCGGCTCGCAGGGCGCACGCGCATCTGCGCTCGCGATCGAGCGTATCCATCTCGAGGGGCATACCTTCTACTGGTCTTGGTCGCTGTTCACCGCAGCCACTGGCCTCGCCTGGCTCATGCTGCTGATGATGGACGACTGACAGCACGCCAGCGCGCACCAGTCCGCTTTTTCAGGAGCAAAGCGACAGGCCGGGCTTTGTACCGGGCATGTCCTCGCTCGCGCTCGACCGCATTGCCATCCTTGCCCTGCTGCTGCTTTCGCTGTTCCTCACAGGTCGGGGCTGGCTTGCCGATCATCCTGAACACAATCCCTGGGCACCGCTCTCGCTCGACGAGGGCCAAGGCTGGGCGACCGGGCGCAAGCTTGGGGGGCTGCGCGCCGACGCGCAGACTTGTGCTGCCTTCCTCGAGCGGGCCGACATTGCCGTGCAGCCGCTCGAGCCGACGGGAGAAGGTTCGTGCCGGCGCGAGGATCGCCAGCAGCTCGCGTCAGCGGATGCGCTCGGCCTCGCGCTCTCGCCCGCCCGCGCGCAGACGACCTGCGCTGTAGACGGGGCCTTTGCCTGGTGGATACGCCATGGCGTCGAGCCGGCCGCCAGAACGCATCTCGAGAGCCCTGTCGCGCGTATCGAGCATCTGGGGACCTACAACTGCCGGCGCATCGGCGGTGGGCAGAACGGCAACTGGAGCGAGCATGCGACCGGCAATGCGATCGACATCGCCGCCTTCGTCCTCGAGGACGGTACCCGCATCTCGATCCTGGGCGACTGGAACGCTGCTGTCAGCGGCGCTGGCGACGAGCAGGCGGCGTTCCTGCACGAGGTACGCGACGCGGCCTGTACGGCCTTCGCGACGGTGCTCTCGCCCGACTACAATGCGGCCCACGCCGATCACCTGCACCTCGATCAGGCAAGACGTGCGGGAGGATGGTCGACCTGCCGCTGACGCGACGGGGCCCCGAAGGGAAAATCAGAGCTGTCTGAAGGGAGGGTGTTTCCGGCTAGACCGGAGAAAATGGTGACCCCTACGGGACTCGAACCCGTGTTTCAGCCGTGAGAGGGCCGCGTCCTAGACCGCTAGACGAAGGGGCCAATAAGGCCATTTTAAAACTGCCTCCTGCGCAGCAGGATGGTGACCCCTACGGGACTCGAACCCGTGTTTCAGCCGTGAAAGGGCCGCGTCCTAGACCGCTAGACGAAGGGGCCATTCCGAGCTGCGCCGGAGGCAGGACCGGCCCTCTAGCGGGGGTCCGGTGGGGGGTCAACCCTTTCCTGCCACAAAAATGTATTTTCTATCTCTTCTCTCTGAAAACGTTTGGAAATCTGCGAATTTTTCAATCTGCAAAAGCGGCGTCGTCGATATGCAGTTCGGCCTGCGGGCGGCTGCCCCAGTCATCGATTCTCGCGCGGCCGGCCAAAAAAAGTTTTCGATCGCGCGATCCGTGCAGCAAAGCCTGACCAAGATCGGTCTCGGCCGAGCGAAAGGCCATGGCCTTGAAGCGTCCGCCGTCCTGTCCGCCCACGATCAGGCGCACGTGATCGGCGCCCACCACGTCGGCCTTGAACACCCGAACCGGCCCGACCGCGACGCGCGGGCCGGGCCAGCCCATGCCGTAAGGTCCCGCGCTCTCGAGCGTCGTGACGAGGTCGGGGGTGAGCCCGCCGGGCGCCAGCGCCAGATCGAGTTGCATCGAGCGATTGGCGCTCGCGCGCTCGACATCACCGGCAAGACGTTCGTCGAGCCAGTCCGCGAGCGCGTCGAGCTTGTCGGGCGCGATGGTGAGCCCGCAGGCCATGGCATGGCCGCCACCAGCCACCAGCAACCCGGCCTCGCGCGCGGCGATGATCGCGGCGCCAAGGTCCACGCCCGAGATCGAGCGGCCCGAACCCTTGCCTTGTCCCGCCTCGTCGGCGTCGAGCGCGATCACCAGCGTGGGCTTGCCGGTCTTTTCCTTCAGCCGACCCGCGACGATGCCGATCACGCCCGGATGCCAGCCGGCCCCCGCGACGACGACGACCGAGCGGTTGTCCTGGCGCGCGACCTGTTCGTCGGCGGCTTCCTGTACGGCCTGCTCGATCGCCCGGCGCTCGTCGTTGAGGCGCGAGAGCTGTGCCGAGATGCTCGCGGCCTCGTCGGGATCGGTTGTCGTGAGCAGGCGCACGCCCAGCGTCGATTCGCCCACGCGCCCGCCCGCATTGATGCGCGGGCCGAGCGCGAAGCCGAGGTCCGAGCAGGTCGGTGCGCGGCTCAGGCGGCTCGCGTCGATGAGCGCTGCCATGCCGATGTTCTCACGCTTGGCCATGACCTTGAGCCCTTGCGCGACGAGGGCGCGGTTGAGGCCGTGGAGCGCGGCGACGTCGGCTACGGTGCCCAGCGCGACGAGGTCGAGCAGGGCGAAGAGGTCGGGCTCGCGCCGTTCCTTGAAATAGCCGTCGCGGCGCAGCTCGCGCACTACCGCGATGGCGAGCAGGAACGCGACGCCGACCGCGGCGAGATTGCCGTGGGAGGCGGCGAGGTCGCTCTCGTCGAGCCGGTTGGGATTGACGAGGGCGGCGGCGCGGGGAAGCTCGTGCGCGCACTTGTGGTGATCGACCACGATAACGTCGACACCGGTCTTGCCCGCCATGTCGAGCGCCTCGTGCGCCATCGCGCCGCAATCGACGGTGACGATCAGGTTCGAGCCTTCCTCGGCGAGGCGTACCAGCGCCTCGCCCGAGGGGCCGTAGCCCTCGAGCAGGCGGTCGGGGATGTAGTAGCGCGCATCGAGCCCGAGCTGGCGCAGCAGCAGGATCAGAAGCGCGGCGCTGGTCGCTCCGTCGACGTCGTAGTCGCCATAGACCGTCACTGCCTCGCCCTTGCGCACGGCCTGAGCGATACGCGTGGCGGCCTTGTCCATGTCCTGGAATTCGCTGGGATCGGGCAGGAAGGCGCGGAGCGAAGGATTGCGATGCCGCTCGAGGTCGGCGCGCTCGACTCCGCGCGAGAGAAGGAGCTGGGTGACGATGTCGTCCTCCAGTCCGCCGATGTAGCCCGGGCCGTTGCCCGAGATGTCCATGTTTCCGCCGCGCCACAGCCAGGCCTTGCCGGAGAGCGAGCGGTCGATACCGAGTACGGTTGCAGGTCGCGAAGCCATGCCGCAGCGGTTAGACTACTGTGGGCGCATCGCAAAGTGCGCAGAATGCTGGAGGTGGATTGCGAGGCCATGGAGATGCACGACGAGGGCGCTAGCGAGGACGACCGGGAGCCGCAGGGGCTGCTGATCGTCTGGCATAGCCGGACGGGGGCCTCGCGGGCGCTGGCGCAGGCAGCGCATACGGGAGCGTTGGCAGCGCAGGGCTCGGAAGAGGCGCGGGCATCGATGCGTCTCATCGAGGCCGCCGAGGTGGCCCCTGCCGACCTGCTTGGCGCGCGCGGCTACATCTTTGCCTGTCCGGAAAACCTCGCGAGCATGAGCGGGGCGATGAAGGAGATGTTCGATCGCTGCTATTATCCCGTCCTTGGACGTATCGAGGGCAGGGCCTATGCGACCGTGATCGCGGCGGGTTCCGATGGCAGCGGCGCGCAGGCGCAGATCGACCGTATCGTCACCGGATGGCGATTGCGGCGCGTGGCAGAACCGATGATCGTCAATCTCGAGGCGCAGACCCCCGAGGCCATCCTTGCGCCCAAGACCGTGCCGGATAAGCGCCTCGCACAGTGCCGTGAACTGGGCGAGGCGCTGGCCGAGGGGCTTTCCATGGGTGTGTTCTGAGCTGCGGGCAAACTTGTAGGATGAACATAAAGAGACTGGACGTTTTCCTGCGACTCGTGCCTAGTGCTTCGTCATGAGTTCCAGCGACACTCAGGAGCCCCGGCCCGGGGATCTGCAGGCTTCCTGCAAGGCCGGGACCGGCTTTGCCCTGTTCTTCGCGCCGGGGTCGCGCCCTGATCAGGCGACAGTGCTGCAGCTGTTCGAGACGCTCGAATTCACCGCACTTACCGCCCAGCCCGGGCATTGCCCTCCGGCGGACGAGGGCTGGCTGGAAATCCTTGCGAGCGGGCTCACTTTCGATCTGACCGGGCTGGCGCCGACAAGCGTCGATGCGGTGCCGCTCGCGGGGCAGGACTATGGCTTCGCGCCCGGCAAGAGGCCGCAAGGCGCGCTCGAGGCAGTCATGCTCGTACCCTCGGTGCACATCGCGGCAGGCATCGCGCTGCCGCCGGTATTTCGCTCGATGGCCAGCCTCGCGGCCAACCTGGCCGAGGCGCTCGGGGCAATCGCGATAGGCTGGAAAAGCGCCGGGACGCTGATCGAGCCAGCCTTCTTCGCCCGCGCGGTCTACAACTGGCTGGGAGGCGGCGCCTTTCCGGCGCTTGGGCTGACCGCGCTGGTTCCGGGGGGCGAAGGTGCCGTTACGACGAGCGGGCTCACCTTCTTCACCGGACGCGAGGCAAGCATCGAGCGCCGCGCAGGCGAACGCGATCAGGCGCTTCTTAAGTTCTCGATAAGGATAATCGATTACCTCGTTGCCGAGGGCGCATTCACCGAACCGCGCGAGGTGACGATCGGCGACGAGCGGGTGGTCATCGAGCCCTCGCGGGTCGGCAAGCAAACATGGATCTGGCGTAGCGGATGAGGCAGGCGGGCACGGACAGACGATTTCTTCCCTTCCGTGCCGTCAATGCCAAGCACCGCCCCGGGCACGATCCCGGGCTGCAACGCCATCACCTGCTACCCCGCCAGCTGCTCGGCAAGGCCTGCTTTGTAGCGCTCTTCGAGGAGCTCGCCGACCGGCGCCAGCGCTTCGAGGATTTCCGCGAGAACGGGCTTCTCCTGCCCTGCAACGAAGCGGCCGCGATGCGGCTTGCACTTCCCATGCACCGGGGCCCGCATCGCCGCTACAGCGAGCTGGTGATCGAGCGCGTCGGCCAGATCGAGGCGCATTGGGCGCGCAGCCGTGCCACGGTGCCCGAGCGGGCCGCAAGCGATGCCTCGATGCGGCTTGCGCTTCTGCAGCGCGCCCTGCGGCGCTATCTGCTGGAAGGGCGCGGACAGCGCGCGGTGCTCAATCGCCACGACGTGCCGAGGCGCGAGGCCGACTTTGCCGAACTCGACGCGATGGTCGAGGGCTTGTGGACGGCGAGTGGTATGGAGTCGGGCGGCGGTTTCCTGAAGGCGGCCTGAGCCGGGCTCAGCCGAACCCGGCGCTGCGGGCGAGGTCCTGTTTTGCGGCCAGATACTGGCGCTCGAGCCTGTCGACCCTTGCGGCCACGCTCTGGACCGCATCGATAGCGCCGATGCCTTGTCCTGCGCCCCAGATGTCCTTCCATGCTTTGGCCGCGGAACTGCCGCCCGAGCCGAAGTCCATCGCGCTCTTGTCGCCCTCGGGCAGGTTGTCGGGATCGAGGCCTGCCGCGGTGATCGAGGCGCGCAGGTAATTGCCGTGAACGCCGGTGAACAGGTTCGAGTTGACGATGTCGGCAGCGTGCCCCTCGACGATCGCCTGCTTGTAGGCGTCAATCGCGTTCGCCTCGTCAGTGGCGATCCAGGGCGTCCCGACATAGGCGAAATCCGCGCCCATCGCCTGCGCGGCGAGGATCGAGCGACCGTGGGCGATCGAGCCGGACAGGGCGAGGGGGCCTTCGAACCAGGCGCGGATTTCCTGCACCAGCGCGAAGGGCGACTGGACACCGGCATGACCACCGGCACCGGCTGCGACCGCGATCAGTCCGTCTGCACCCTTCTCGACGGCCTTGCGGGCGAAGCGGTCGTCGATGACGTCGTGCATCACCTTGCCGCCCCAGCCGTGCACGGCATCGTTGACCTCGGTATTGGCGCCGAGCGAGGTGATGACGAGCGGCACCTTCCACTTCTCGAGCAGCGCGAGGTCTTCGTGCAGGCGCGAGTTGGTCTTGTGGACGATGAGGTTGACCGCGAAGGGAACCGCGCTGCCCGCCGTTTCCTCCGCGATGCGCGCCAGCCATTCGTCAAGCTGGCTTGCGGGACGCGCATTGAGGGCGGGAAAGCTGCCGAGAATACCGGCCTTGACCTGCGCAATCACGAGCTCCGGGCCCGAAACGATGAACATCGGGGCGGCAATCACCGGCAGTCTCAGCGACCGGAGCAGATCGTTTGCGAACATCTCTCAACCCATGAACAGTTATGCTTGGCCAAGGGCATAGGCAGGGCGCGGCGACCTGTCGAGGTCCGAGGGTACTCCAGCGCGCGGGCGTCGTGCAAAAGCAAAGGGCCACCCGCTCGCGCGGACGGCCCTTCACGAAGTCGTGGCGATCGGTGTGATCGCTGCCGGTGTCAGGCGAGCGCGTTGGCCGCGCTGAGGACCGCACGCACGCTGGCAGTCGCCACGTCCTCGTCGATGCCCACGCCCCAGATGACCTGGCCAGCGGGGGTGACGCATTCGACGTAGGCGGCGGCGCGGGCGTTCGAGTCCTTGCCCATCGAGTGCTCGGCGTAGTCGCGCACGTCGATGGAGAGGCCGAAGCTCTCGGCCAGCGTGGCGACGACCGAGGAGATGAGGCCCTTGCCACGGCCCGAGACGCTCTGTTCCTTGCCGTCGACGCCGATCTTGCCGGCGAAAACGCGGCTGCCGTCTGCGCTGCGCGCCTCGTCCCAGTCGATCAGCTGGAAACGCTGGGGCGCATCGAGGCGATAGGCCTTGCGGAACACGTCCCAGATATCGCCGGCCTGCAGCTCGCGGCCGAGCTGGTCGGCCAGCTCCTGCACGTGCTTGGAGAAGTGCGCCTGCATGCGCTTGGGCAGCTTGAGGCCCTGGTCCTGCTCGATCACCCAGGCAAAGCCACCCTTGCCCGACTGCGAGTTGACGCGGATCACCGCCTCGTAGTCGCGGCCAAGGTCAGCCGGGTCGATCGGCAGATAGGGCACCGACCACATCTGGTCGTTGCGCTTCTCCTGCGCGGCGAAGCCCTTCTTGATAGCGTCCTGATGCGAGCCCGAGAAGGCGGTGAAGACCAGTTCGCCGCCATAGGGATGGCGTTCGGCGACCTTGAGCTGGTTGCAGTATTCTACCGTCTGGATGACCTTGTCGATGTCCGAGAAGTCCAGCTCGGGGTCGACGCCCTGCGTGTACATGTTGAGCGCGACGGTGACGAGGCAGCAGTTGCCGGTGCGCTCGCCGTTGCCGAACAGGCAGCCCTCGACGCGGTCCGCGCCGGCCATCAGGCCAAGCTCGGCAGCAGCAACGCCGGTGCCCCGGTCGTTGTGCGTGTGCAGCGAGATCACCGCGCTCTCGCGGTTGGGCAGGTTGCGGCAGAAGTACTCGATCTGGTCGGCATAGATGTTGGGCGTCGCCGCCTCGACCGTTGCCGGCAGGTTGAGGATGATCGGGTGCTCGGGCGTGGGCTGGAGGATATCCATCACCGCCTCGCAGCATTCGATAGAGAAATCGAGCTCTGCGGTCGAGAAGGTCTCGGGGCTGTACTCGAAGTGCCACTTGGTCTGCGGGTACTTGGCGGCCTGATCACGCAGGATCTTCGCGCCGTTCTCGGCGATCTGGCGCACTTCGGCGCGCTCCATGCCGAAGACCACCTCGCGCCACAGCGGCGAGACGGCATTATAGAGGTGAACGATCGCGCCGTGCGCGCCTGCGAGGCTCTCGAACGACTTCTCAATCAGGTCCTGACGCGACTGAGTCAGCACCTGCACGAGGACGTCCTCGGGGATGCGGTCGTTGTCGACGAGGCCTCGGATGAAGTCGTACTCGGTCGCGCCCGCGCTCGGGAAACCAACCTCGATTTCCTTGAGGCCGACTTCGACCAGCAGGTCGAAGAAGCGGGTCTTCTTCTCCGCGCCCATGGGATCGATGAGCGCCTGGTTGCCGTCGCGCAGGTCGGTGGAGAGCCAGCGCGGTGCCTTGGTGATCACCTGCGAGGGCCACTGGCGATCGGGCAAGGCGATCTGCGGGAAGCTTCGGTACTTTACCGAGGGGTCTTTGAGCATGGTCATTTCTGTGTTCGTCCGGAAAAATCGCTTCGACTGCGCGGGTCGCGAGATGTCACACGAAAGATCGTCGGTGCTTCGCGTCGCTGCTGCTTATCGGGTCCCCTTGAGCGTCGCGCGCGTCACCGGGACAGCACGCAGGTCACGCCCAAGGGCGCGTAAGTCGCAGAAGAAGGTCGAGACGAAGAGTCATGCCGGAGCCTATGGGCACTGGAGCACGCGATGTAAAGACCAAAGCACGTGCGAAGGATGCAAATGGCAAGTCGCGTGGCGCGCGAGCGATCAGCTGCGCCTCATCCGCACTTGAAACCGGTAACGATGTTGTCCTTGTCTACCATGACGTTGAGACGGTCGGGGCGATAATCCATCGTCGCCACCGAGCCGGGCGCGAGTACGCGGATGGCCTTGTCGCCGCGCCAGTCCCTGAGGCGCGTCATCATCGCCTCGTCGGCCTTGCGACCGATGTAGCTGCCAAGCATCTGGTCGCCGCAGACGGGCTCCATCGAAGGATTTTCGGGCATAGCGGGTCCCTGTGCCACGGTCTCCCCGGTAGCGGTGGTCGTGCAGCCGGCGAGGGCGCAGGCGGCACCCGTCAGCAGGAGGGCCATGCGTGCGCTTGCGCGAAGGCCGGTGGTGCTGAGGCGGTTCATGGCAGGCTCCCGAGTTTGCCGCTGGCCGGTATCGACCAGTACGGGGAATGTAAGCCCCGGCAGCGGTTACGCAATAGTGCTTGGTCTGGCCCGCGAACGCACGAGGCCCGGTCACGCTGGTGCATGACCGGGCCTCGCCGTGCTGTCGCTCGAAGCGGGCCGGGTGCGCCTGACTGCGGCTACCCGGCCTGCCTGATGGCGATCAGTTCTTGGTCTTGTCGACGAGCGCGTTGGCGCCGATCCAGGGCATCATCGCACGCAGCTTGGCGCCGGTTTCCTCGATCGGGTGGCGCTTTGCGGCAATGCGCGAAGCCTTGAGCTCGGGCTGGCCGGCGCGGTTGTCGAGCACGAAGTCCTTCACGAAGCGGCCGGCCTGGATGTCGGCGAGGACGCGCTTCATTTCCTTCTTGGTCTCTTCGGTGATGATGCGCGGACCGGTCTTGATGTCGCCGTATTCGGCGGTGTTCGAGATCGAGTAGCGCATGTTGGCGATGCCGCCCTCATACATCAGGTCGACGATCAGCTTGAGCTCGTGGAGGCACTCGAAGTAGGCCATCTCGGGAGCGTAGCCAGCCTCGACCAGCGTCTCGAAGCCAGCCTGGACGAGGGCGGTGGTGCCGCCGCAGAGCACGGCCTGCTCGCCGAACAGGTCGGTTTCGCATTCCTCGCGGAAGTTGGTCTCGATGATGCCCGAGCGGCCGCCACCGACGCCCGAAGCGTAGGCAAGCGCGATGTCGTGGGCGTTGCCGGTCACGTCCTGGTGGATCGCGACGAGGCAGGGCACGCCGCCGCCACGCTGGTATTCGCCGCGAACGGTGTGACCCGGGCCCTTGGGAGCGATCATGATGACGTCGATGTCGTCACGAGCCTCGATCAGGCCGAAGTGGATGTTGAGGCCGTGCGCGAAGGCGAGCGCGGCGCCCGGCTTCATGTTGGCGTGCAGGTCGGCGGCGTAGATCGCGGCCTGGTGCTCGTCGGGAGCGAGGATCATGAGAACGTCGGCCCATGCGGCGGCATCGGCGTTGGTCATGACCTTGAAGCCTGCGCCCTCGGCCTTCTTCGCGGTGGCCGAACCCTCGCGAAGGGCGATGGCGACTTCCTTCACGCCCGAATCGCGCAGGTTCTGGGCATGGGCGTGGCCCTGGCTGCCGTAACCCAGGATCGCGATCTTCTTTTCGGTGATCAGGTTGATGTCGCAATCGGCGTCGTAATAGACTTTCATTCTCATTCTCCGTCGTCCCGGCGCGTGCCGGGTGCATTGTCGATCAAGCGCATCGCCGCTCGGGCCGGGGTCCTAGCTCGCGCAAGGACGAAGCGCATCGGGTTTCTAGAGTTTCTTCAGGCTTCCTCGGCTCCGCGGATCATGCCCACGATGCCGGTGCGGCCGACTTCGACGAGGCCCAACTCGCGCATGATCGCGACGAAGCTGTCGATCTTCTCGGGCGCGCCGGTAAGCTCGAAGATGAAGCTCGAGGTCGTGGTGTCGATCGCCTTGGCGCGGAACACGTCGGCGACGCGCAACGCCTCGACCCGCTTTTCGCCCACGCCCGCCACCTTGATCAGCGCCAGCTCGCGCTGCACGTAGGGGCCGATCTCGGTGAGGTCGACGACCTTGTGCACCGGCACGAGGCGTTCCAGCTGGGCGTGGATCTGGTCGATCTGCGAGGGCGGGCCGTGAGTCACGATGGTGATCCGGCTCACCGCGTGGTTCTCGGTGATGTCGGCCACGGTGAGGCTGTCGATGTTGTAGCCGCGCGCGGTGAACAAACCTGCGATCTTGGCGAGGATACCGGCCTCGTTGTCGACCGTCACGGTCAGGACGTGCCGTTCCTCGGCTTCTTGCTTGATGTGCATCATCGGTAAGAATTCCTGGTTCGGGACGGGCTCAGACGAGCGCCTTGGCGGCATCGTCGAGCGTGCCCGCGACGCTGTCGCCATAGAGGATCATGTCGGTGTGCGCGGCGCCACTCGGGATCATCGGGAAGCAGTTCGATTCCTTGGCGACGTGGCAGTCGACGATGACCGGGCCATCGTGCTCCATCATCGCCTTGATACCGGCGTCGAGCCCGGCCTCGCTCTCGATGCGGATGCCCTTCCAGCCATAGGCCTCGGCCAGTTTCACGAAGTCGGGCAGGCTGTCCGAGTAGGAGTTCGAATAGCGGCTCTCATACGTGAGCTCCTGCCACTGGCGCACCATGCCCATCCACTCGTTGTTGAGGATGAAGACCTTGACCGGCAGGCGGTACTGGCTGGCGGTGCCCAGCTCCTGGATGTTCATCTGGATCGAGGCGTCGCCCGCGATGTCGATGACGAGGCTGTCCGGGTTGCCAAGCTGCGCGCCGATCGCGGCGGGCAGGCCGTAGCCCATGGTGCCAAGGCCGCCCGAGGTCAGCCACTTGTTCGGACCGAAGAAGTGGAAGTACTGCGCCGCCCACATCTGGTGCTGGCCGACTTCGGTGGCGATGATCGGGTCCTTGTCGCGGGTCAGTGCGAAAAGGCGCTCGACCGCGAGCTGGGGCATGATCGCCTTGTCGTTGGCCGGGTAGGAAAGGCTCTTGCGCTCGCGCCAGCCCTCGATGCGGCTCTTCCAGCCCGACAGGTCCTGCGCCTTGCGCGAACCCCATGCCTCGAGGATTTGGCCAAGGATCTGTGCGCAGTCACCGACCAGCGGCAGGTCGACGGGCACGATCTTGTTGATCGAGGCGCGGTCGATGTCGATGTGGATCTTCTTCGAATGCGGCGCGAAGGCATCGAGGCGACCGGTGACACGGTCGTCGAAGCGCGCGCCGACGCACACGATCAGGTCGGCCTGGTTCATCGCCAGGTTCGCTTCGTAAGTGCCGTGCATGCCGAGCATGCCGAGCCAGTCCGGATTGTCGGCCGGGATCGCGCCGAGGCCCATCAGGGTCGAGGTGACCGGCGCGCCGGTCTTCGCCTGAAGCTCGCGCAGCAGGCGGGTTGCCTCGTCGCCCGAGTTGATGACACCGCCGCCGGTGTAGAGGACTGGCGCACGCGCTGCGGCGATCATCTCGACCGCTTGCGCGATCTCATCATCGTTGGCGCGCACGCGCGGTGCATAGCGCTGGCGGCGCTCGATCGGGCCGCCGCTCCATTCTGCGGTCGCGACCTGGACGTTCTTGGGAATGTCGATCAGCACCGGGCCGGGACGACCGGTGGTGGCGATCTGGAATGCCTCCTCGATGACCGCGGCAAGGTCTGCCGGGTCCTTCACGAGGTAGTTGTGCTTGGTGCAGTGGCGCGAAATGCCGACGGTGTCGGCTTCCTGGAAGCCGTCCGAGCCGATCAGGTTGGTCGCGACCTGACCCGAGATGACGACCATCGGGATCGAGTCCATATAGGCATCGGCAATGCCGGTGACGGCATTGGTCGCGCCCGGACCCGAGGTGACGAGGACGACGCCGGGCTTGCCGGTCGAGCGGGCGTAGCCTTCGGCAGCATGGGCCGCGCCAGCCTCGTGGCGCACGAGGATGTGGCGCAGGCGTTCGTCGCCGAAGAGGGCATCGTAGATCGGAAGTACGGCGCCGCCGGGATAACCGAAAACGAGTTCGACTCCCTGCTTGACCAGGCTTTCGACCAGGATGTCTGCGCCACTGCGCTCTTCGCTCACAACACGTTCCTTTGCATCCCGGCGACCCTGCTCCTCGGGCCACTTGCGGGAAGGTTATCGAAATCGGGCCGAACCTGCCGGAAAACCGGGGGGATGGGGCAGTTCTGGCCGGCCCTTAAAGAAAGCCGACCCGGCACGTCGTGCGCCGTGCCGGGCCTTGTCTCTCTCCGCCAACTTCCATGGGCTTGATGTCGGGTGCCTTAGGCAGTGCGAAATATCACGTCAAGCCAAAAGATCGAAATAAAGTGTCGCAAATGATATTTGGATCGGAATTTTCGGTCTCGATTTTGAGCCATTCTGCCGGAGGCTGATGTCGTAGCCAGGTGTATTGGCGCTTGGCATATTGCCTCGTCGCCCGGGCGCCTCGCTCGATGGCTGTCTCGAGCGGGATTTCGCTGCGCAAGTGTGCTGCAAGTTCGGGTACGCCGATGGCGCGCATTACCGGCAGATCGGGATCGAGGTCGCGGGCCATCAGCGCCTCGACTTCGGCCAGCGCACCGCGCTCGATCATAAGGTTGAAGCGCCTGTCGCAGCGCGCGTAGAGGGCCTCGCGGGGGGGCAGCAGGATTGCGGGGAACAGCGTGACTGCGTCGCCGATCCCGCCGACCTTGTGCTGCTGCCAGTGTGCCAGCGGCTTTCCGGTCGAGCGCACGACTTCGAGCGCGCGGGCTACGCGGGTGGTATCGGCAGGCGCGAGTGCGCCGGCGCGCTCGGGGTCCTCGACGAGCAGCGCCGCATGTGCCTCGGCGACGGGCAGGGCGCGCACTTGCGCGCGGATCTGCGGGTCGATTGCGGGGACCGGGGCGATGCCGTCGAGCAACGTGCGGATATAGAGGCCGGTGCCGCCCACGAGCACGGGCACTACGCCTTGGCTATGAAGTGCCGCGATCTCGGCGCGGGCACGCGCGGCCCAGTCTGCCGCCGAACAGGTCTCGGCGCCATCCCATGCGCCGAACAGGCGATGTTCGATACCGCCCATGTCCGCGAGCGAGGGGCGCGCGCTCAGGACTTCGAGGTCGGCGTAGACCTGCGAGGCGTCGGCATTGACGATGGCGGCCCTGCGTCCAGCGCGTTCGAGCGCTTGCGCCAGTGCGACGGCACAATCGCTCTTGCCGCTGGCCGTCGGCCCTGCGATGAGCGCGAGCGGTGGCCGGTCTCCGGTTTCAATGTCCAACGATGCATCAAGGATATTCGCAGTGCTCATTGCCCGGCTGATAGCAGAACCGGAAAATCTCTCGGCAAAAATCGACGCCGCGCGCAGCGACATGGAAGCGGGCGGCTTGCGTCTCGCCAGTGCCGCCATGCTCGACTTCTGCGACCAGACCATGCAACTGGCCTCGCCCGACGACGATGTGGCGGTGATGCGCAGCGCGCTCGACGCGCATTTCACGCCGAGCGACGGCATGGTCTGCACCGCCGAGCCGGTGGTGCCCAAGGTCTTCATCTCGGACATGGACTCGACCATGATCGGGCAGGAGTGCATCGATGAACTGGCCGATTTCGCCGGGCTCAAGGAGCGCATCGCGGCGATCACCGAGCGCGCGATGCAGGGCGAACTCGATTTCGAGGCAGCCCTGCGCGAGCGTGTCGGCTTGCTCGCGGGCCTGCGCGAAAGTGCCATCGACGACTGCCTTGCCGAACGAATCCGCCCGATGCCCGGCGCACGCACGCTGGTCGAGACGCTCAAGAAGCTGGGTTGCCGTACCGTGCTGGTGACCGGCGGTTTCCATCACTTCGCCGACCCGGTCGCGCGCGAACTCGGTTTCGAGCATGTCGTCGGCAACCGCCTCGCGGTCGCGGACGGCAAGCTGACCGGGGAACTGGCCGGGCCGGTGGTCGACAGCGCGGTCAAGAAGGCGACCCTGCTTGCCGAGATCGAGGCGGCGCACAGTGGCCTCGGCACGCCGGTTACCTCGCTTGCGACGGGCGACGGTGCGAACGACATCCCCATGCTCGAGGCGGCGACTTACGGAATCGCCTACCATGCCAAGCCCAAGGCACGCAGCGCGGCCAATGGCTGGGTCGACCGCGGCGATCTCACCAGCGTGCTGCGCATGCTCGGCATCGACGAGCAGACCTGGGTGCACGGCTGAGGTGGCGGGCGGCGCTGCTGATCGCAGCGCAAGTAAGCTCATAAACAGAAAGGGCCGCTCCAGTGATGGAGCGGCCCTTTCTCTTGCGTCAGGCTCTCGAGAGCGAGGCGATCAGGCTTCCATCCAGTCGCGGAAGAATGCCTCGTTGGCTTCACGCAGTGCTGCGATCTCGACGCCCGCGACGCTAGTGCCGCCGACGGTGCCGATGCGAACTGCGCCGGGCAGGTCGGTCCCTGCAGGAGAAGTCACGATGTATCGGCCCTGATCCTCGCCGAATGCCTGCGCGGTCGAGAGTTCGGCGTCGAGCGTGCAGCCCAAGCCGCTGGCAAGCGCCATCTCGGCAAGCGCGACGACGAGGCCGCCGTCGGAGATGTCGTGGACCGCGCTGACCTTGCCCTCGGCAATCCAGGCGCGCACGAGGCCGCCACGTGCAGCTTCGGCCTTGAGGTCGACTGCCGGTGCATCACCGGCCTCGCGACCACCGATGGTCTTGAGCCAGAGCGACTGCCCGAGGTGAGTGCCTTCGCCGCCCAGCACGAGGATCTCGTCGCCTTCGTTCTTGAAGGCGAGGGTGGTCATGGTCTCGTGGTCGGCGAGCAGGCCGACGCCGCCGATTGCCGGGGTCGGCAGGATCGCCGAGCCGCCGCCGGTGGCCTTGGACTCGTTGTAGAGCGAGACGTTGCCCGAGACGATCGGGTAGTCGAGCGCGCGGCACGCATCGCCCATGCCGCCAAGGCAACCCACGATCTGCGCCATGATCTCGGGGCGCTGCGGGTTGGCGAAGTTGAGGCAGTTGGTGATCGCGAGCGGCAACCCGCCGGTCGCGGTGATGTTGCGGTAGGTCTCGGCCACTGCCTGCTTGCCGCCCTCGTAGGGGTCGGCGTAGCAGTAGCGCGGCGTGCAGTCGGTGCTGATCGCGAGCGCCTTCTTCGTGCCGTGGACGCGCACGACGGCAGCATCGCCGCCCGACTTCTGCATCGTGTCGGCACCGACCTGGCTGTCGTACTGTTCCCAGATCCACTTGCGCGACGCGAGATCGGCGCTGCCCATGAGCGTGAGCAGGTCCGCGGCCACGTCGGTCGTGGCGGGGACCTCGCCCATGGTGGGTACGGCGGCCCAGGCCTTGTATTCCTCAGGCGTGACGTAAGGGCGCTGGTACTCGGGCGCATCGTCGGCGAGCGGGCCGAGCGGGATGTCGCACACGACCTCGCCGTTGAACTCGAGCACCATGTGGCCGGTGTCGGTCACTTCGCCGATGACCGCGAAGTCGAGCTCCCACTTCCTGAAGATCGCCTCGGCCATGGCTTCCTTGCCGGGCTTCAGGACCATGAGCATGCGCTCCTGGCTCTCCGAGAGCATCATCTCGTAAGGCGTCATCGCCTCTTCGCGGCACGGGACCTTGTTCATGTCGAGACGGATACCGGCGCCGCCCTTGGAGGCCATCTCGACCGAGGAGGAGGTGAGGCCGGCAGCGCCCATGTCCTGGATCGCGACGATGGCATCGGTCGCCATGAGTTCGAGGCAGGCCTCGATCAGCAGCTTCTCGGTGAAGGGATCGCCGACCTGCACGGTCGGGCGCTTCTCGTCCGAATGCTCGTCGAAGTCGGCCGAGGCCATGGTCGCGCCGTGGATGCCGTCGCGGCCGGTCTTCGAGCCGACGTAGACGATCGGATTACCAAGGCCGGTCGCGGCGCAGTAGAAGATCTTGTCGGTATCGGCGACGCCCACGGTCATCGCATTGACGAGGATGTTGCCGTCGTAGGCCTTGTGGAAGTTGGTCTCGCCGCCGACGGTAGGAACGCCCACGCAGTTGCCGTAGCCGCCGATGCCCGCGACGACGCCCTGCACGAGGTGCTTCATCTTGGGGTGCTCGGGACGCCCGAAGCGCAGCGCGTTCATGTTCGCGACCGGACGCGCGCCCATCGTGAAGACGTCGCGCAGGATGCCGCCCACGCCCGTCGCCGCACCCTGGTAGGGCTCGATGTAGCTGGGGTGGTTGTGGCTCTCCATCTTGAAGATGGCGGCCTGTCCGTCGCCGATGTCGATCACGCCCGCGTTCTCGCCGGGGCCGCAGATCACCCAGGGCGCCTCGGTCGGGAGCTGCTTGAGGTGGAAGCGACTCGACTTGTACGAGCAGTGCTCGGACCACATGACCGAGAAGATGCCGAGCTCGACGAGGTTCGGCTCGCGGCCCAGCGCGCTCAGCACGCGCTCGTATTCCTCGGGATTGAGGCCGTGAGCCTCGACGACGTCAGGGGTGATTTCGCTCATGCGACGCGCATTAGCCATGTCCTTGTCCGCTTTCCAGTCCGGATTGTCATCATGACTGTGTGAAATTCGGGGAGGTTGTGTGCCGGTACTTCGCGGCGCATCCGGTGCGCGCTGCGGGGTCAAACTCGCCCGGCTCCCTTGACCGGCACGGCGTGCGCCGCCATTGCTGCGGCATGGCTTCTGAGAACCCTGAAATCGAGACCCTCAGCTTCGAGGATTCCCTGCGCGAACTGGAAGGTATCGTGCGCAAGCTCGAAAGCGGCGAGGTCCCTCTCGAGGATTCGATCACGCTCTACGAGAAGGGCGAGGCGTTGCGCCGCCATTGCCAGAAGCGGCTCGACGCTGCGCAGGCCCGGATCGAGAAGATCGTGACGGGCCCCGAAGGCGAGCCGGTAGCGACTCAACCTTTCGACGCGCCGGAGCGCTGAGGGTGAGCGCCCTTGCCACTGGCGATTCGCTGCTGGCCGAGGCCCTGACCGCGATCGCGGCCGAGGTCGATGCCGCCTACGATGCGATGCTGCCGGTGCCCGACGATGCGCGTGCGCGGCTCTTCGAGGCGATGCGCTATGCTACCATCGGTGGCGGCAAGCGCCTGCGCCCGCTGCTGCTCACGGCCGTCGCGGCGATGTATGGCGTCGAGCGCGAGGCTGCCATCCGCGCCGCGATCGCGCTCGAATCGATCCACGTCTATTCGCTCATTCACGACGATCTTCCGTGCATGGACGATGATGCCCTGCGCCACGGCAAGCCTACGCTGCACCTCGCCTTCGACGAGGCGACTGCGGTGCTGGCAGGCGACTCGCTGCACGACTTCGCCTTCGAAATCCTGTCCGATCCGGCCACCTGCGCCGATCCGTTCACCCGCATCGAGCTGGTCCGCGCGCTCGCCTGCGCGAGCGGCGCTCACGGCATGGCGGGAGGGCAGATGATGGATCTCGTTGCCGAGGAGAGCGAGTTCGACCTGCCCACGGTGACGCGCCTCCAGCAGCTCAAGACCGGAGCGCTGCTCGGCGCGGCGGTCGAAATGGGGGCGATCCTGGGCCATGTACAGCCGGCCGGGCGCACGCACCTGCGCGGCTATGCGCGCGACATCGGCCTCGCCTTCCAGATCGCCGACGATCTCATCGACCACGAGGGCGATGCTACGCTCGCTGGCAAGGCCGTCGGCAAGGATGCCGAGGCGGGCAAGGAGACCTTTGTCTCGCTGCTCGGCGCGGATCGTGCGCGCGAACAGGCACGCATGCTGGTTGACCAGGCCGTGAGTCATCTCGCACAGCACGGTGCCGAGGCCGACCTGCTGCGCAGCGTGGCCCGGTTCATCGTTGAGCGCGACAGGTGAGGGGGACGGTTCCTTTGACGAGGGGCCGACGAGAGAGGGAAGCGAAGACGAATGACTGAGCGCATCGGGGTCTATCCCGGCACCTTTGATCCGATCACGCTGGGCCATGCCGATATCATCCGGCGCGGCGCAAAGCTGGTCGATCGCCTGATCATCGGAGTCACGACCAATCCGTCGAAGAACCCGATGTTCACGCCCGAAGAGCGCATGGCCATGGTCGAGCGCGAGGTCGCGGCACTGGGCATCGACAATGTCTCGGTGGTCGGTTTCAACGCCTTGCTGATGAAGTTCGCCAAGAAGCAGAACGCGACCGTGATCCTGCGCGGCCTGCGTGCTGTCGCGGATTTCGAATACGAATACCAGATGGCGGGCATGAACCAGCAGCTCGATCCCGCGATCGAGACGGTATTCCTCATGGCCGATGTCAGCCTGCAGCCGATCGCGTCCAAGCTGGTCAAGGAGATCGCGCTGTTCGGGGGAGATATCGCCAAGTTCGTCAGCCCTGCGGTGCGCGAGGACGTCGTTGCGCGGATCGCCATGCGCGGCCAGCTCGGCGACTACTGAGCGCGCCCGCTCGACATCGACCCGGGTCGCGCAAAGGCCGCTGTCGCGTCGTGGGGTTTGCCAAATCATTCATTGTGCCGACAGCGCCGGGGCTCTATCGCCCCGGCATGGATCGCCCGGAGCTTGTGAGTAACCCATGAATTTTCGCCTTTCCCTTCGCGCGCTGGCTGCCGGTGCGGCCATGGTTTCTGCCGCCAGCCTCGCCAGCGCGCCCGTAATGGCCCAGGATGAGGCTGCCACGCCGGCAAAGCCCGCGCAGCTCTCCAGCAAGATCGACCTCGATCCCGAGCATGATTCCGAGAACGTGCTCGTCCTCGACCTCTCGACCGGTGGACGCGTCCTGATCCGTCTGAAGCCGGAATGGGCTCCCAAGCATGTCGAGCGGATCAAGACGCTGGCCAGCCAGGGCTTTTACGACGGCCTGATCTTCCACCGTGTGATCGACGGCTTCATGGCGCAGACTGGCGATCCGACGGGGACCGGGCAGGGCGGCTCGCAGCTCCCCGACCTCGAGGCCGAGTTCAACTCGATCCCGCACGTGCGCGGCATCGTCTCGATGGCGCGTACCAACGAGCCGAACACGGCGAACAGCCAGTTCTTCATCGTTTTCTACCCGCGCTTCTCGCTCGACTACAAGTACACTGCCTTTGGTCGCGTGATCGCAGGCATGCAGTATGTCGACGCGATCCACCGTGGCGAACCGCCGCAGGATCCCAGCAAGATCGTCCAGGCCTCGCTCTATTCGCAGCACAAGCCTGCTCCGGCGGCACCGCTCGGCGGTTCGGCCAACGATGCTCCGGTAACGCTCGACGATCTCAACAATTCCCAGTCCAACTAAAGGCACTAGCTGCCGGGCGAGGATGGCCGCGCCCGGCAACCGGCCTGCTGATCCGCGCGCGGCGCCCCGGGAGCTTTCGCTTGTCGAAGCCGGGGCGCTGGTCTAGCGCTCCGCGCCATGCGCGTAGACCTGTTCGATTTCGACCTTCCCAACGAGCTCATCGCCCTCAGGCCGGCGCGTCCGCGTGACGCGGCGAAGCTCCTCGTCGCCCGCGGCGATGCGCCCTTCGAGGACCTGCACGTCCGCGACTTGCCCGGGCAGCTTCGGGCAGGCGACGTACTGGTATTCAACGATACGCGCGTGATCCCCGCTCAGCTCGAGGGCCGTCGCGGCGAGGCGCGGATCGGCGCGACGCTGCACAAGCGGCTCGACCTGCGCCGCTGGCAGGCCTTCGTGCGCAATGCCAAGCGGTTGAAGGCGGGCGACACGGTCGAATTCCCTGCCGACGTCACCGCCATTGCCGAGGAGCGCCACGAAGACGGCAGCTGGACGCTCGCCTTCGCTGGCGAGGAGCCTGTCGAGGTCCTGCTCGAGCGAGCCGGTCGCATGCCGCTGCCGCCCTACATCGCAGGCAAGCGCGAGACCGACGAGGCCGACAAGAGCGATTACCAGACCATGTTCGCGCGCGAGAAGGGCGCTGTCGCAGCGCCCACCGCGGCCCTGCACTTTACTCCTGAGCTGGTCGCGGCGCTCGACGAGGCGGGCATTGCCCGCGAGACCCTGACGCTGCACGTGGGCGCAGGCACCTTCCTTCCGGTCAAGGCCGAGGAGACCGCCGATCATCGCATGCATGCCGAGTGGGGGCGGATCGATGCCGCGACCGCAGACCGGCTCAACGCTGCGCGCGCGGCAGGCGGGCGCGTGATCGCGGTCGGTACCACGAGCCTGCGCCTGCTCGAGAGCGCGGCGGGCGAGGACAATGTCATCCGTCCCTTCGAGGGCGACACCTCGATCTTCATCACGCCCGGCTATCGCTTCAAGGCGATCGACGGGCTGATGACCAACTTCCACCTGCCCAAGTCCACGCTGTTCATGCTGGTCTCGGCGCTGATGGGGCTGGATAGGATGCAGTCAGTCTACGCCCATGCCATCGCGAACGGCTACCGTTTCTACTCCTACGGGGATTCTAGCCTGCTGCTGCCCGGCGACTGAGCGGCAAGGAACTGGGCAAGACCCGAGACTTGCGTCTTGGAACTGTCGCGCGGATGGGCCATGACCTCGCGCCATGGAGACAATTCTCGAAATCGAAGGTCTGACCAAGACCTATCGCGGTGGTTTCACCGCGCTCGACGGCGTCGACCTGTCGATCCGCAAGGGCGAGATATTCGCACTGCTCGGACCCAACGGGGCGGGCAAGACCACGCTCATCGGTGCGGTATGCGGACTGGTCCAGCCCACCGCCGGCACGATCCGGGTGTTTGGCGAGGACATGAAGTCGAACTGGCGCGACTTGCGCCGGCGCATCGGCCTCGTCCCGCAGGAACTGGCGACCGACATGTTCGAGACCGTGCTGCACACGGTCAACTATTCTCGCGGTCTCTTCGGCCATGCTCCCGACCCGGCGCGCATCGAGGAAATCCTGCGCGCGCTGAGCCTGTGGGACAAGCGCAAGGAGCCGATCCGCGCGCTTTCGGGCGGGATGAAGCGGCGCGTGCTGATCGCCAAGGCGCTTGCACACGATCCCGACCTGCTGTTTCTCGACGAGCCGACCGCGGGCGTCGACGTCGAACTGCGCCGCGACATGTGGCAGCAGATCGCCGCGCTGCGCGAGCGCGGGGTGACGATCATCCTGACCACGCACTACATCGAGGAAGCCGAGGAAATGGCCGACCGCATCGGCATCATCCAGGCCGGGCGCATCCGCATGGTCGAGGAGACCGCGCAGATCATGTCCGGGCTCGGCCGTACCGAAGCGGTCATCACGCTCTCCCAGCCGCTCGCCGCGATCCCCGAGGCGCTGAACGCCTTCCCGCTGACACTGGGTGAGGACAATGCGAGCCTTACCTATCGCGGCGGCAACGGCGCTAGCGGTGGCAAGGCCGAGGTGGCCGCACTGACCAAGGCGCTCATTGCGCAGGGCATCGACTACCAGGCGATCGACATTCGCGAATCCAGCCTAGAAGAGATCTTCGTCAATCTGCTCGAAGGCCATTCCGAAAGTCCATCCGGGCACGATGCACCGAGTGAGGGAGCAGCAGCATGATCCGTTTCAACGCGCGCAGTGCCTGGACGATCTACTTGCACGAACTGGCACGCGCGCTGCGCACCGCGCTGCAGTCGATCGTCGCCCCGCTGCTTTCGACCGTCCTGTATTTCGTCGTCTTCGGTGCCGCGATCGGCAGCCGCATGGATTCGGGTGTCGAAGGGCTCGACTACGGCGCTTTCATTGTGCCCGGCCTGCTCATGCTCACGCTGCTGAGCGAGAGTACCGCCAACGGCGCTTTCGGCATCTACATGCCGCGCTTTACCGGTGCGATCTACGAATTGCTCTCGGCCCCGGTGGGATTCGGCGAGACGCTGGTCGGCTTCGTCGGCGCGGCGGCCACCAAATCCTTCGTACTGGCTGCGATCATTCTCGGCACGGCCGCGTTCTTCGTTGATTACACGATCGTCCACCCCTTCTACGCGATCGGCTTCATCCTGCTGGTTTCGGCGACTTTTTCGCTCTTCGGGTTCATTCTCGGCATCTGGGCAGGCAGTTTCGAGCAGGTGGGCATGGTGCCCGCGCTCTTCGTCATGCCGCTGACCTTCCTTGGCGGCACCTTCTATTCGATCGACATGCTGCCCGAGCCTTGGCGCTCGATCGCGCTGGTGAACCCGATGGTCTATCTCGTGAACGGTTTGCGCTGGTGCTTCTACGGGTCAGCCGACTTCCCGATTGCGATCTCGCTCATCATGGCGCTCGTATTTCTCGCGCTATGCATCTTCGCGATTGCACGGATATTCGCTACGGGGTGGCGTTTGCGTGCGTGATTAAGTAGTTTCCCAATATGCGATTTCTTTCAGGTATTGCTTTCGGGCTCCCCCTTCTTGCCGTCTGTTCGCCTGCCTTCGCTGCCCAGCAGCGCTCGGATGTCGCGGAAGAGGAAATTCCGATGCCCGAGTACGTCGAGGCGATGCCGCCACCGACGCTCGTCCTCGATCTTCCGGTATACGAGTACCCGGTGCCGTATTTCGAGATAGGTCAGCCGCAGCTGCCTCGTGCCGTGCGTGCGATGCTCGACGAGGCGATGCAGTCCGAAGCTTCGGACGAAGTCGCCGCCGTGGTGAAGTTTGCATCCAAGACGCAGCCTTATTACCGCAAGGAAATTAAGGCGATGCATCGGGCTTATCTTGATCGCCGGGCAGCCGAGGCAGCGGCGCGGACGGCGGCGCAGGAACGCGAGATTCGCGAGGCGGGGCTGCTCGAGCTGTGGAAGGGCCAGATCGAGCTCGGGGGCTTTCGCAGTACCGGCAACACCAGCAACTTCGGCTTCACCGGTGGCTTCAAGGTCACTCGCGAGGGGATCGACTGGCAGCATACGATCATGGCCAATGTCGATTACCAGGAGACCGACAGCAACGTCACGCGCGAGCAGTACAGTGCGAGCTACCAGCCGCGCTATACACTCAACGACGGCCTGTTCACTTACGGTCGCGCCCAATACGAGAAGGACCTGATCCAGGGCTATCGCAACCGCTACTCGCTTTCCGGCGGTCTGGGCTACCGTCTGATCAAGAAGCGGGACATGACGCTTTCACTCGAGTTCGGTCCCGCATTGCGTCAGACCGACTATATCGATCAGCTCAGCCAGACGACCTGGTCCAGCCTCACTTCGCTCGATTTCGACTGGAAACTCAACGGCTCGCTCAAGCTCTCGCAGGATGCGAGCGCCTATGTCGGTTCGGACAACAACACCTTCACCTCGCTCAGTGCGCTGGAGGTGGCGATGGCCAAGGACCTGAAGCTCAAGCTGTCCTATTCGATCGAGCACGAGACCTCGCCGCCGGTCGGAACCTTGCAGACCGACACCGTTTCGCGCTTCGCTCTGGTCTACGGCTTCTGAGGCGGCTATCGGGCGCGGCATGAACCCGCGTTTCGACTTCACCATTCACGCGCGCGACGGCAAGGCGCGCACCGGTACCATCGCCATGCGTCGCGGCGAAATCCGCACGCCCGCCTTCATGCCGGTCGGCACCGCCGCCACGGTCAAGGCGATGAAGCCGCAGGACGTTCGTGCCACTGGCGCGGACATCATCCTGGGCAATACCTATCACCTTATGCTGCGCCCGGGCGCCGAGCGCATGGCCCGCCTTGGCGGGTTGCACAAGTTCATGAACTGGGACCGCCCGATCCTCACCGACAGCGGCGGCTATCAGGTCATGAGCCTGTCGGACCTGCGCAAGATCACCGAGGAGGGCGTGACCTTCGCCAGCCACCTCGACGGCTCGCGCCACATGCTCAGCCCCGAACGCTCGATGGAAATCCAGCGCCTGCTCGGTTCGGACATCGTCATGGCTTTCGACGAATGCCCCAAGATCGACCAGCCGCGCGACGTGATTGCGCGCTCGATGGAGATGTCGATGCGCTGGGCCAAGCGCAGCCGCGACGGCTTCGACAGCGGCGAGGAACATGCCGAGCGTTCGGCGCTCTTCGGCATCCAGCAAGGTGCGCTCGACGAGGGGCTGCGCAAGGAAAGTGCCGACGCGCTGACCCAGATCGGCTTCGATGGCTATGCCATCGGCGGCCTTGCCGTGGGCGAGGGGCAGGAGGCGATGTTCGCAACGCTCGAGTTCGCCCCCGGGCAGCTGCCCGAGGATCGTCCGCGTTACCTCATGGGGGTGGGCAAGCCCGACGATCTGGTTGGTGCGGTCGAGCGCGGGGTCGACATGTTCGACTGCGTGCTGCCCACAAGGTCGGGGCGCAATGGGCAGGCCTTTACCTGGAACGGTCCGCTCAACATGCGCAACGCGCGCCATGCCGAGGATACGGGCCCGATCGACGAGCGCTGCACCTGCCCGACCTGCAAGACCTACACCCGCGCCTATCTCCATCACCTGATCCGCTCGGGCGAGATGCTGGGCGCCATGCTGCTTACTGAACACAACCTCTCGTTCTACCAGCAGCTGATGCAGGCGATGCGCGATGCGATTGCAGAGGGGCGCTTCGCAGCTTTCGCGCGCAAGTTTCGTGACGATTACTATCAGGGGCGCAAAAGCTCCCCGCAAGTGTGATCTGGATCACGCTCCTGAGATAAATACCTGTTCAATTTCAGACCATTAATCTTGTTTTTAACGAATTTGCGCGGAATGTTGTCGTCATCTTGAATGGGGGCGACATGATTAGCAGAAAGTATTTGGGCGGGCTGGCCCTGATGGCCAGCGCCGCTCTCGTTCAGCCGCTTGCAGCCGTATCGGCGCAGGCTGACGCAGGCGCGCAGAATGAACCGCTGAGCACGGCGAAGCTGACCCGTAACTTCGCATCGCGCGAGGACGTTCGGCAGATCAGCATGTCACCTGATGGCACGCAGGTGGCCTTCGTCTCCTCCCGCGAGCCGAGCGGCGAGGTCGTCAACGTGGTCTCGATCGAGGATGGCTCACTCAAGGGGATCCTCTCGAGCAGCGGTCAGGACCAGCACATCCATCGCTGTTCGTGGATCAGCAACAAGCGGCTGCTTTGCAACATCTCGATGCGCACCGATAGCACGGGACAGCTGCTCAGCTTCTCGCGCATGGTCGGGGTCAACGCCGACGGCAGCGACATGAAGGTGCTGGACGAGAACCGCTCGGCCTTTCGCGCCCTGGGCTTTTCCCAGTTCGGCGGCAGCGTGATCGATCTGAAGGCGGGTGATCCGGGCGAGGTCCTCGTGACCAAGCAATATCTCCCCGAAAGTTCCGAGGGCACACGCCTTGCACAGACCCGCGAAGGCCTCGGCGTCGATCGCCTCGACGCCGCATCGCTGCGACGCAAGGTCGTCGAGCAGCCGCATCGCTCTGCGGTCGAATACATCAGTGACGGACGCGGCGCGGTGCGCATCATGGGGCTCCAGCCCGGCACCGCCAATGGCTACGATTCGACCTTCATCGAATACATGTACCGCGCAGCTGGCGAACACAGCTGGCGCGCGCTGGGCAAGCTCGAGTTTCCTGACGGGGCAGCGCGGGGGTTCAATCCGGTGGCGGTCGATCCCGAGCTCGATCTCGTCTATGGCTTCGATCGCAAGGACGGCTACCAGGCGCTCTACAGCATGAGCCTCGATGGTAACCTGACCCGAAATCTCGTCATGGCGCATCCGGGCGTCGACGTCGACGGGCTGATCCGCATCGGACGCGAGCGGCGTGTTGTGGGCGTGACCTGGGCCACCGACCGGCGTCATTCGGCGCTGTTCGATCCCGAACTTTCCAAGCTCACCTCGGCGCTTGCCAAGGCGCTGCCCGGTGACGGCGATCTGACGATCCTCGATTCCAGCGAGGACGAGAACCGGCTGCTGCTGCTCAGCGACAGCGACGTCAATCCGGGCATGGTCTATCTTTTCGACAAGACCACGCGCCAGCTCGACGAACTGGTTGCGGTGCGCCCGCAGCTTGCGGGGATGACGCTCTCGCCGATGCACGCGGTCCAGTATCCCGCCGCCGACGGCACGATGGTCCCCGCCTATCTCACCATGCCGCCGGGCAAGGACATGAATGCCAGGGGGCTGCCGACCATCGTCATGCCGCATGGCGGCCCTGCCGCGCGCGATGAATGGGGCTTCGACTGGCTCGTCCAGTACTTCGCCCAGCGTGGTTATGCCGTGCTCCAGCCCAACTATCGCGGTTCGGCGGGCTACGGCGACGAGTGGTTCGAGCGCAATGGTTACCGGTCATGGCGCTCTGCGATCGGTGATGTCGACGATGCCGGTCGCTGGCTGGTCAAGCAGGGGATTGCCGACAAGGATAAGCTGGCGATCGTGGGCTGGTCCTATGGTGGCTATGCGGCGCTGCAGTCGGGTGTCACCGATCCCGGGCTCTACAAGGCGATCGTTGCGATCGCGCCCGTGACCGATCTCGAGCTCAAGCGCCAGAATGCACGCAACTACACCAATTATCGCGTGGTCGACGGGATGATCGGCGATGGACCTCATGTGCGCGAGGGCTCGCCTGCGCAGAACGCCGAGCGCATTGCGGTGCCGGTGCTGATGTTCTCGGGCGACGAGGACCTGAACGTCGATGTCAGCCACGCGCGGCTGATGGAGCGCCGGCTCAAGGATGCGGGCAAGCAGGTCGAATATGTCGAGTTCCCCAAGCTCGCCCACCAGCTCGACGATACCGCTGCGCGCATGAAGGTGCTGGGCGACAGCGACGCGTTCCTGCGCAAGACGATGCACATCAACTAAGGCTTTGTATTGGGGATGCTGCCGCTCTGGACAAGTGGCGGCATCCCCCCGACACTCATGCTGCGGATGCGAAGGGCGAATCGTTCGTCGTTTGCGTGATCCAGCTTTCCGGTGCCGGGGGACCAGCCTATGCCGACAATCGCCATCGTCAGCCAGAAGGGCGGCTCGGGCAAGACCACGCTCGCTCTCCATCTCGCGACTTGCGCGGCCTACGAGGGCAAGAGCTCCTGTGTGATCGACACTGATCCGCAGGCGACGGCAGCGGCCTGGGGCGACTGGCGCGGGGAATTCCTGCCGGAAGTCGTCACCTGTCCGCCGGTACGCCTGTCGAGCACCATCGACCGGGCGCGGCGCGCCGGTACGCAGATGGTCGTGATCGACACGCCCCCGCATGGCGACACCGCCGCGCGCGAGGCAGTTCGTGCCGCCGACCTCGTGCTGATCCCGACACGCGCGCGCGCTTTCGACCTTCACGCGCTCGAGGCAACGGCCGGGCTCATGGCCTACGCCAGCAAGCCCGCCTTCGTCGTTTTCAACGCGGTCCCGGCGCGTGCCAGCAAGATGCTCGAGAGTGCATCGGCCTCGGCGCGCGAACTGGGCCTCGACGTATGCCCGATCCACTTCGGCGAGCGTGCGGCCTTTTACCGCTCTTCGGCATCGGGTGAAGTCGCCGTGGAACTCGAACCCGAGGGCAAGGCCGCAGGCGAAGTCAGTGCCTTGTGGCAATGGGTCGGCGAGAGGCTGGGCCCGCTCGCCTGACGGGCTCAGGCCTGGCCCGGCTCGCGCACCTGCATGCGCTGCAGGACAGTCCCGATATAGGCCACGAAGCGCCCGGATCGGCGGTCGAGGAATCCTGCACCGATGGCGCAGGCAAAACGTTGGGCGGTGGCAAGGTCGGGGTACCATTTCCCGGTCTTGTGCGGGGTTACATACCGATAGCGCGTCATAGTGCCGAGCTAATGCGCATGCCCCAGATCCGGTTCCTGCCGATGCGGCGAACCGAAAACGATTGCGCTGCTCCGCATCGCGCAACCGTCCCATATGATCCACGCAAAAAGAAAGGGCGGCCCCGAAGGACCGCCCTTTCCGGAAATTTGCGGGTCCCGAAGGACCAGCCGAACCCGCTTTCGCGGGGCCGGATCAGCGCGAGTAGAACTCGACGACCAGGTTCGGCTCCATCTTGACGGGGTAGGGTACCTCGTCAAGGCTCGGAACGCGAACGAAGGTGACCTTGTCGGCGCCTTCGGTCGACACGTAGTCGGGGATTTCACGCTCGGGCAGGGCCTGGGCCTCGATGATGAGAGCCATTTCCTTGGCCTTGGTGCCGAGGCTGATCACGTCACCGACCTTGATGCGACGCGAAGCGATGTTGCACTTCACGCCGTTCACGCGGATGTGGCCGTGCGAAACGATCTGGCGAGCGGCGAAGATGGTCGGAGCGAACTTGGCGCGGTAAACGACCATGTCCAGACGCTGCTCCAGGAGACCGATCAGGTTCTGACTGGTGTCGCCCTTCATCGAGGCGGCTTCCTGGTAGGTGCGCTTGAACTGCTTCTCGGTCACGTCGCCGTAATAGCCCTTGAGCTTCTGCTTGGCGCGCAGCTGCAGACCGTAGTCCGAGAGCTTGCCCTTGCGACGCTGGCCGTGCTGGCCCGGGCCGTAGGCGCGGCGGTTAACCGAGCTCTTGGGACGGCCCCAGATGTTCTCGCCCATGCGGCGATCGAGTTTGTACTTGGCGCTCTTGCGCTTCGACATGATGTCTACTTTCCGTTCTGCTGCCGCCTGCGCCACCGTGGCGAGGCGATCCTTAGTTTCCCGGGGCGCACCATCCAGCCAATCGTGTGCCGGATGCGGCCGCCGCTTCACCGGGGTGCGGGGCCGAAGGAGATGCCCGGCCTTGCGGTCGGGCTTCCCGTGAAGCGGCTGCCTCTAGGGGCTGGGCCGCGAAAGTCAAGCGAATTGGCGGATACGCGCGGGCTTCACTCGCCGCGCGGGCGACGCGCCTTCTCCAGCGTCGAGAGAACGCCGCGCATGGTGCGCACCTCGAGGTGGTTCCAGGCGGGCTTGGTCAGGAGATTGCGTAGCGTAAGCCGGTTGGCCTCGGCGCGGGTCTCGGGCCAGAAGTAGTTCTTGTCCTCGAGCAGGCGCTCGAAATGCCCGATGAGCCCTTCGAGCTCGTCCTGCGGGGCAGGGGGCAGTACGTCTTCCTGCGTGGGCTGGGCCAGACCTGCACCCTTCGACCATTCGTAGGCGCACAGGATCACGGCCTGCGCGAGGTTGAGCGAGCCGAACTGCGGATTGATCGGAACGGTCAGGATCGAGCGCGCGACCGCGACATCCTCGGTCTCGAGCCCCGAGCGTTCGGGCCCGAAGACAAAGGCGGAGCGGCCGGGCTCGGCATAGATTTCGCGCGCGGCCTCCTCGGGGGTTACGACCGGCTTGGTCACGCCGCGCTTGCGCACGGTCGTGGCATAGACATTGGTGCAGTCCGAGACCGCCTCGGCGAGGCTTTCGAAGACTTCGGCCTCTTCGAGGATCTCGTTCGCGCCGGCAGCCGCCGGGCCTGCCGAAGGGTTCGGCCAGCCGTCACGCGGGGTGACGAGACGCATCTCGGTCAGCCCGAAGTTGAGCATCGCGCGCGCCGCCTTGCCGATGTTCTCGCCAAGCTGCGGGCGCACGAGCACGATGACGGGCTTGGGGGCCGTGAATTGCGGAGCGGCGCTGTCGCTGCCGTTGGTGTCGGTCATGTCTGGGGTCATTCCTTGGCGCCGCCGGTCGCCACGTCGCGGACCGTGCCCGCGAATTCCTCGAAGTCGCGCGCCTCGTTGAAGGCGCGGTAGACCGAGGCGAAGCGGATGTAGGCGACCGAGTCGAGCTGGCGCAGCCCGTCCATCACCATCTCGCCGATCTCGCGCGAATGCACCTCGCTCTCGCCCGAGACCTCGACCTGGCGCTGGACGCCCGAGACGAGCTGGTCGATCTGCTCGCGCTCGATCCGGCGCTTGCGGCAGGCGAGGGTGACCGACTGCTCGATCTTGGCGCGGTCGAACGGTTCGCGTCGCTCGGACCCGCCGTGCTCGCTCTTGATAACGGTGATCTCGCGCAGCTGGACGCGCTCGAAGGTCGTGAAGCGCGCACCGCAGCTCGAGCACTGGCGGCGGCGGCGGATCGCGGCATTGTCCTCGGCCGGACGGCTGTCCTTCACCTGTGAATCGTCATGGGCGCAGAAAGGGCAGCGCATCCGGCAAGGTCACTTTTCGGGTGGGCGCGTGCCCTCAGTCGGGTTTGACGCGCTTGTAGAACTTGTAGCCGGCACCGGCGGCAAGGCCGAGACCGACGGGAACGAAGGGCAGCATTGCCCCCGCGACCGCTCCCAGCGCGCCCCATGCAAGAACCGGCTTGGTCGAAGGATGGTCGAGACCATCTGCGAGCATTCCGGCAAGTTCCTGGCGAGCGTCGTAGACGAAGTCGCCGGTCTTGTGGGGGCGCTGGGGGTCGATCATGGCATCAGTCCTCGTAGATGGGGAAACGGTCACACAACGCTTCAACGCGCGTGCGGACATTCTGCTCCACCTGAGAATCGCCTGCTTCGCCGTTCTTGGCAAGGCCGTCGAGGACGTCGGCGACCATGTTGCCGATTTCGCGGAATTCTTCCGGGCCGAAACCGCGTGTGGTGCCTGCGGGCGTGCCGACGCGGATGCCGCTGGTCTTCATCGGCGGCAGCGGGTCGAAGGGGATGCCGTTCTTGTTGCAGGTGATGCCTGCACGCTCGAGCGCCTCGTCGGCGTCCTTGCCGGTCACGCCCAGCGGCGAGAGGTCGATCAGCGCGACGTGAGTGTCGGTGCCGCCCGAGACGATGGCAGCGCCGCGGCTCGCGAGCGTCTCGGCGAGGACCTTGGCGTTTTCGACGACCTTGGCGGCGTAGTCCTTGAACTCGGGGCGCAGTGCCTCGCCGAAGGCAACGGCCTTGGCGGCGATGACGTGCATCAGCGGGCCGCCCTGAAGGCCCGGGAAGACCGCCGAGTTGATCTTCTTGGCGAGCTTCTCGTCATTGGTGAGGATCATGCCGCCACGCGGGCCGCGCAGGGTCTTGTGCGTGGTGGTGGTGGCGATGTGCGCGTGCGGGAAGGGCGAGGGGTGCACGCCCGCGGCGACGAGCCCGGCGAAGTGGGCCATATCGACCTGGAAGATCGCGCCAACGCTGTCGGCGATCTCGCGCATGCGCTTGAAGTCGATCACGCGCGGATAGGCCGAACCACCCGCGATGATCAGCTTGGGCTGGTGCTCGGTGGCGAGCTTCTGGACCTCGTCATAGTCGATGAGGTGAGTGTCCTTGGTCACGCCGTACTGGACCGCGTTGAACCACTTGCCCGACAGCGCGGCACGCGCGCCGTGGGTGAGGTGGCCACCGGCATCGAGGCTCATGCCCAGGATCGTCTCGCCGGGCTTGACCGTCGCGAGCAGGACCGCGCCGTTGGCCTGTGCGCCCGAGTGGGGCTGGACGTTGGCGAACTCGCAGCCGAACAGCTGCTTGGCGCGCTCGATGGCGAGGGTCTCGACCTCGTCCGAAGGCTCGCAGCCCTGATAGTAGCGCTTGCCGGGGTAGCCCTCGGCGTACTTGTTGGTGAGCACCGAGCCCTGCGCCTCAAGTACGGCCTTGGAGACGATGTTCTCCGAGGCGATCAGTTCGATCTGCTTGCGCTCGCGGCTCATTTCCTTGCCGATTGCCTTGGCGACGGCGGGATCGCTGGTGGCGACGCTGTCGGTGAAGAAGCCGGGCGAACGAATGGCGGTTTCAACGGTCATGGTCAGTAGGCCTCTTCGTGATCAGACGGAGGGGTTGGAAAGCTTCTCGACACGGCCGGCATGGCGGCCTCCGCCGAATTCGGTGGTAAGGAATGCGTCGAGGCAGGCCTTGGCCATGTCCTCGCCGGTCAGGCGCGCGCCCATCGCGATGACGTTGGCATCGTTGTGCTCGCGCGAGAGGGCGGCCGAGAGCGGCTCGGAGACGAGCGCGCAGCGGCAGGCCGGCTCGCGGTTGACCGCGATCGAGATGCCGATGCCCGAGCCGCACAGCGCGACGCCGCGCTCGACCGTACCGTCGGCTACGACCGAGGCTAGCTTGTAGCCGTAGTCGGGATAGTCGACGCGATCGGCGGTCTCGGGGCCGAGGTCGGCGACCTCGTGTCCGGCCTCGATCAGGTACTCGCGCAAGGCGGCCTTGAGGTCGACGGCTGCGTGGTCGGATGCGATGGCGATGCGCATGGGCTCGGTCTGCCTGTCTGGATGGGTGGGATTCGTTTGCGCACCCCTTAGTCGCGACTTCGTCTTATTGCGAGTCCTGCTGGTTCAAGAGACGGACAGGCAAAGCGTCGCGGACGGGGAAGGATCGACCCGCGGGGTGGCAAGTCCCGACAAAATCGGCATTGTCGCACGAGGCGGGGGAGGGGCACGCATTTCGGGCGTACTCATACTTTCGCCGCTTTGCCGGAGAAAGAACGCCTTGAAGAAGATCGCGCCCTTGATGCTGGCCCTGATCCTTGCGGTCGGCCTCGCTGTCATCGCGACGACGCCGCCACGCCCGCTTGATGAAAGCGCGCCGCCCACGAAGTTCTCGGCCGAGCGGGCCATGCGTGACGTCGAGCGCATAGCGCGCGAACCCCATGCCAGCGGCTCGCCCGCGCTTGCTGACTTGCGCGGGTATCTTGCGGGCCGCCTCTCCGAGTTGGGGCTCGAGGTACGTGAGCAGTCGGGAAGCTTTCCCGAGGAAGCTCGCGCGACACTGAGCGCACGCAGCGGCGAGCAGCGGGCTACCATTCCGCTGGTGAACATCATTGGCATACTGCCAGGGACAGACCGGACACTGCCGGCACTGGCACTGATGGCGCATTATGACGGGGTCTACGGATCGCCCGCGGCTGCTGACGACGGGGCTGGTGTCGCATCGATCCTCGAGGTGCTGCGCGCGCTGCAGAGTGAAGGGCCTCGCCGCCGCGACGTCATCGTGGTGCTGACCGACGGCGAGGAAGCCGGGCTCAATGGAGCGCACCGGTTCTTCGACGCTGCGCCTGAGGCCGCGCGCATCGCAGCGATCGTCAATCTCGAGGCGCGCGGCGGGGGCGGGCGGGCCAATCTGTTCCAGACCTCTGCGGGCAATGGCGAGATTGCGCGGCTATGGAGCGAGACTGCACCGCACCCGGCCGGAACGTCGCTCGCGACCTTCATCTACAGCGTGCTTCCCAACGACACCGACCTGACCGTAGCGTTGCCAGATGGCATGGTGGCCTGGAACTTCGCCTTCATCGGCCGGTCTGGCCTGTATCACTCACCGCTGGCGAGCGCAAAGGCGCTCGATCGCGGATCCCTGCAGCAGATGGGCGAGCAGACTTTGGGCTTGGCGCGCAGCCTCGCTACATCGCAGGCTTTGCCCGAAGCTGCGCCCGACATTGTCTTTTTCGACGTCTACGGTCTCTTCGCTGTCCATTACCCGGTCTGGTTTGGCTGGGTCATGCTCGCCATCGGGTTCGTCGGCTATGCCCTGCCGCTGGTGCGAGCGCGCGGGCTACGCGCGTTCGCGGGTGGAGCAGGAGCTACGCTGGCGCTATTGGCCGGTGTCGCTGGAGCGCTTTACCTGCTGAACCTGCTTTCGGGAGCCGACGCCCCGGTCAATTACTATGATCGCCTTGCTGCGATCCCGCGACTGCAGGCCATAGCGCTCTGCGTCGCTATTGCGGGGTTGCTGCTGGCCGGTTTGCGCAGTCGACCGGGTCCCTGGGCTGAGGCGGGACGCGTTTTCCCGGTCTTCGTCGCGGCATTGGCGTTTCAATCCCTTGCGCCGGTCGCGGCCTACGTTCTCACCATTCCATTGGCGCTTGGCGGAGCCGTGGCTCTTGCGCGCGCGTGTGGCTTGAGCGGCGTGATGCACTGGCCTGCCGCACTCGTGGCCGGGCTCGTGGGCGGCTACGCACTGTTCTTCGGGTTTCTGCTGATGCAGGCGGTCGGACCGACCATGCCGATGAGCGTCGTACTGCCGCTCGCGATGGTGGTGATCGCTTTCGCGCCGTTCGATGTTTCGCGGCACCGGGCGCCGCGCGCCATGCTTGCGGGCGGCTTGATTGCCCTCGCTGTCGGGCTGGCGATGTGGGTCCGCCTCGACCCGCTCGCACAGAGCGTTGCGGTCTATTCCGAGCAGCGAGCGGCAATCGTGCGGCACTGATTTTCCAGAAACTGCGCCCACGAAAAAGGGCCCGCGATCCAGATCGCGGGCCCTTTTGTGTTCCGGGAGCGGCTCCAGACCTTACTGGTCGAGGAACGAGCGCATCTTGCGGCTGCGGCTCGGGTGCTTGAGCTTGCGCAGTGCCTTCGCCTCGATCTGGCGGATACGTTCGCGGGTAACCGAGAACTGCTGGCCGACTTCCTCGAGGGTATGATCGGTGTTCATGCCGATGCCGAAGCGCATGCGCAGCACGCGTTCCTCACGCGGGGTGAGGCTGGCAAGGACACGGGTGACCGTTTCCTTGAGGTTCGACTGGATCGCCGCATCGACCGGGATGATCGCGTTCTTATCCTCGATGAAGTCTCCGAGGTGCGAATCTTCCTCGTCGCCGATCGGCGTTTCGAGGGAGATCGGCTCCTTGGCGATCTTCATCACCTTGCGCACCTTCTCGAGCGGCATCGAGAGACGCTCGGCCATTTCCTCGGGCGTGGGCTCGCGGCCCTGCTCGTGGAGGAACTGGCGGCTCGTGCGCACGAGCTTGTTGATCGTCTCGATCATGTGAACCGGGATACGGATCGTGCGCGCCTGGTCCGCAATCGAGCGGGTGATGGCCTGACGGATCCACCAGGTCGCATAAGTCGAGAACTTGTAGCCGCGGCGGTACTCGAACTTGTCGACCGCCTTCATCAGGCCGATGTTGCCTTCCTGGATAAGGTCCAGGAACTGCAGGCCGCGGTTGGTGTACTTCTTGGCAATCGAGATCACCAGACGCAGGTTCGCCTCGACCATTTCCTTCTTGGCGATGCGCGCCTCACGCTCGCCCTTCTGGACCATGTTGACGATGCGGCGGAACTCGGGGAGCGCCATGCCGGTCGCACCGGCGATGTCGGAAACCTCGGCGCGGATGCGTTCGACGGGGTCTGCCTCGTTCTCGGCGAAGGCAGCCCACTTCTTGTCCTTCTTGGCGACGTCGCTCAGCCAGGTGTCGTCGAGCTCGCGCCCGACGTAGCTGTTGAGGAAGTCGATGCGCTTGACCTTGTGACGCTCGGCCAGACGCAGCATCTGGCCGCCGAGCGCGGTCAGGCGACGATTGAAGGTGTAGAGGTTGTCGACCAGGTATTCGATCTTGGTCGCGTGGAACTGGACCGATTCGACATGCGCGGTGAGTTCCTCGCGCAGTTCGTTGTAGCGGTCTTCCTTGGACGTCGGGAAATCGATGCCCAGCGCCAGCGCCTCGAGGCGCTCCGACTGGAGCTTCTCGAAAGTCTGGAAAAGTTCGGTGATGGTGGCGAACTTCTCGAGCGCCTCGGGCTTGAGCGCCGCTTCCATCTGGGCGAGCGAGAGGGTGTTGTCCTCTTCCTCGTCCTCTTCCTTGCGGCGGCCTTCGCCGTCCTCGCCTTCCTCGCCTTCCTCGGAGTTGTCCTCCTCGTCCTCGTCTTCCTTGTACGAGGGGCCGGCGGTGGCCTCGGAGATCTCGCCGTCGTCGTCGCTCTCGCCGTCCTCGTTGAGGCTCTCGGGTGCGGGTTCCTTCGACAGCATGGCATCGAGATCGAGGATCTCGCGCAGCTGCATTTCGCCGTTGTTGAGTGCTTCGGACCACTGGATGATGGCGTGGAAGGTGATCGGGCTCTCGCACAGGCCCAAGATCATCATGTCGCGGCCCGCCTCGATGCGCTTGGCGATGGCGATTTCGCCCTCGCGGCTGAGCAGCTCGACCGCGCCCATCTCGCGCAGGTACATGCGCACCGGGTCGTCAGTGCGCTCGACGGTTTCCTTCTTCTTGGTCTCGACGACCGGCTTGGGGCCGGAATCGTCGCCATCGACCTCGTCGACATCGTTGTCGTCGTTGTCCTCGCCTTGCGAGTCCTCGTCCGATTCGACGATATTGACGCCCATCTCGGAGATCGCGGCCATGATGTCCTCGATCTGCTCGGAGGACATCTGGTCCTGAGGCAGCGCCTCGTTCAGTTCGTCGTAAGTGATCACCCCGCGGCGCTTGGCGCGCGCGATCAGCTTCTTGATCGATGCCTCGTTGAGATCGATCAGCGGCGCGTCGTTGCCCTCGCCGTCGCTGCCGGTGTTGTCGTTCTTGCTCATTCTTCCGCCGTTATCCCCGTGCTGTCCGCGATCCCGCTTGCACAATCAGCCGATTATACAATCAGGACGAAGACGCATGTCTTGTCGCCATTTGCCTGAGGCGATTGTCAAATTCCAGCTTTCTCTTGAGCAAGCGCTGCTGTTCCGCCCATGTTTCGTCAGAAAACTCGGTTTCATGACGTGATGTCGCCTCCGCGAGAGCCGCTTCCAGCACTGGTCGCTCGACCAAGAGTTCGATCGCCTGGGCCAGTTCCTCTGCCGCATGCTGTGCATCCGCATCGGGCGCGAGAAAGCCGAATCGCAGCCCCGAATATTCAGCGGTACCGGGAACTTCCAGACCATTGCCGGTCAATATGGTGGCAAGCGCGCCGGTTTCAAGCGTGTCGAGCGCATGGCAACACTCGATCAGTGCAGCGAAGCGCGAATCGAGACCGGGGGTGCGTGCGAGGGCCTCGGCATGGCGGGGCACCAGTTCGGGACGTCGCATCAGCCCGGCAAGTACCGCGGCCGAGAGCGCGTCGCGCGAGCCACCCTCGAGTGCACGGCGCAGGCGCTCGATCGATTCGGGCAGCGAGGGCGCAGGGGCGGGGCGCCCGTTCCACTTGCCGCGCGGTTGCCATTTCTGTCCGCCGCTCTGGCGGTTCGGTCCGCCGGGCTGCCAGCGGTTCTCGCGGCGGGGAAAGGCGAACTCGGAATAGCGCTCGGAAAGTTCGCGGCGATAGAGGCTGGCGATGTCCGGGTCCTGGATGGCATCGACATGCGCCATCAGGCGGGCCTTCAGGCCAGCCTTGTCCTCGGGCGTCGCGAGAGGCTGGGCATCGCGCTCGGTCTCCCACAGGACATCGACCAGACCCTTGGCCTCGCCCAGCAGGTCCTCCATGGCCTTGCGGCCCTTGCTCTTGAGCAGGTCGTCGGGGTCGAGGCCTTCGGGCAGGCGAACGATGCGCAGCGAATGGGCGGGGCGCAGGAGGGGCAGGGCGCGGGTCACCGCGCGCATGGCCGCACGCTGGCCGGCGGCATCGCCGTCGAAACACAGGGTCGGGGTCTCCACCTGCCGCCAGAGCATCTCGATCTGGTGTTCGGTAAGCGCGGTGCCGAGCGGGGCAACGCACTCCTCGATGCCCGCGGCTGCCAGCGCGATCACGTCCATGTAGCCCTCGACCACGATCATCCGGCCCGACTGGCGCGCGGCGGGGGCGGCACGGTGCAGGTTGTAGAGTGTGCGTCCCTTGTCGAAGAGCGGGGTGTCGGGCGAATTGAGGTACTTGGGGGCCTTGGTCTTCTCTTTCGAGAGGATGCGTCCGCCAAAGGCGATGACCCGGCCGCGCGCGTCCTCGATGGGCAGCATCAGGCGGCCACGAAAACGGTCGTAGGTATCGCGCTCCTCGACCTCGATGCGCAGGCCCGCCTCGACCAGCATGGCTTCGGGGAAGCGGCTGCCGAGGGCCTGCTTGAGCGCCTGTCGGTCATCGGGCGCGAACCCGAAGCCGAAGCGTTCGAGCGTGCGGGCGTTAAAGCCGCGTGTGGCGAGGTAGGCGCGGGCCTGGTCGCCCTCGGGCGCGGCGAGGCGCGAACGGAACCACTCCTGCGCGGCGCCGGTTACGTCGTGCAGCGTGTCGCGCTTCTGTGCAGCCTTTGCCGCGCGCGGATCGGGCGCAGGAATGTCCATGCCCGCTTCGGCGGCGAGATCCTTGACCGCGTCCATGAAGGCGAGACCCTGGTGATCGGTCATCCAGCGAATCGCATCGCCATGCGCCCCGCAGCCGAAGCAGTGATAGAAGCCCTTATCGTCGTTTACGTAGAAGCTGGGCGACTTCTCGTCGTGGAAGGGGCAGCAGGCCTTGTACTCGCGTCCTGCCTTCTGCAGGCGCACCGAACGGCCGACCAGCGCCGAAAGCGTGGTCTTGGAACGAAGCTGGTCGAGCCATTGCGGTGTTAGCACGGGTGGATGTTACGCGGTTCGCGGCCTGCCGGATAGTCGGCGGATCAGGTGAGGGCAGCCTTCACCCAGCCGCTTGCCTTGCCCATGTCGAGCTCGCTCGCGTGTCGCTCCTTGAGTAGGCCCATGACCTTGCCCATGTCCTTCATGCCGCTCGCGCCGACCTCGGCCTTGATCGCCTCGATCTTGGCCTTGGTTTCTTCCTCGCTCATCTGCGCTGGGAGGAACTCCTCGATGACGACGAGTTCGGCCTTTTCATCCGCGGCGCGCTCCGGGCGACCGCCTTCTTCGAACAGCTGGATCGATTCGCGGCGCTGCTTGACCATCTTCTGGAGCACCTCGATCACCATTGCGTCATCGTCGGGCTTGGTATCGGCGGTGCGCAGTTCGATGTCGCGATCCTTGATCTTGGCAAGGATGAGGCGGACCGCGGCGAGGCGCGGTTTGTCGCCTGATTTCATCGCCGTGACCTGTGCGGACTTGATCGAATCGCGAAGCATTGTTTTCCTGTCTCGGTTTAAGGGGTGGGCCTGGGTCACAGGCCACGTGGCCGCGGGTATTTAGCAGGCTGCAGGGCTTTTTGCACCCTGCTGCCTTGACGCGATGCACAACCGTCTCTAGCGGGAGGGCCTTAGCACACATGCCTGAACCAACCTCAACGGAGCTGCCCATTATGGCCGACGCCGCAACTTCGCCTGCGCCCAAACCTGAAGGGGCGACGGGTGTCCTCGTCCTGAGCAATGGCCACGTGGTCTGGGGGCGCGGTTTCGGTGCAGTCGGCGATGCCGTCGGCGAGGTCTGCTTCAACACCTCGATGACCGGCTACCAGGAAGTGATGACCGATCCTTCCTACGCGGGCCAGATCGTCACCTTCACCTTCCCCCACATCGGCAACGTCGGCGTGAACGACGAGGACCTTGAATCAAAGGTCGACGGCGCGCTCGGCTGCATTGTCCGCGAGGACGTCACGCTCGCCGCGAACTTCCGCTCGAGCGGTGAGTTCGGCGACTGGCTTGCGGCCAAGGGCAAGATCGGTCTTGCCGGCGTCGATACCCGTGCGCTGACCCGCCACATCCGCATGAGCGGCGCGCCCAACGCGGTCATCGCGCATGATCCCGAAGGAAACTTCGACATCGCCGCGCTCACCAAGAAGGCGCAGGAGTGGCCGGGCCTCGAGGGCATGGACCTTGCCAAGCTGGTCAGCCGTCAGATCGAGGAGAGCTGGGATGGCTCGACCTGGACGCTGGGCACCGGCTACGGCGCAGGCGAGGGCGAGGCGCGTCCGCACGTCGTCGCGATCGACTACGGCGCCAAGGACAATATCTTCCGCAACCTGGTGAAGGCCGGCGCGCGCGTCACCGTGGTTCCCGCAGAGACCTCGCTCGAGGCCATCCTCGCGCTCGAACCTGCCGGCGTATTCCTTTCCAACGGTCCCGGCGACCCGGCTGCGACCGGCGCCTACGCCGTGCCGGTGATCAAGGGCCTGCTCGAGCGCGACGTTCCGGTCTTCGGCATTTGCCTTGGCCACCAGATGCTGGCTCTCGCGGCGGGTGCCAAGACCGCCAAGATGTTCCAGGGCCACCGCGGCGCCAACCACCCGGTCAGGCGCAACGAGGACGGCGTCGTCGAGATCACCTCGATGAACCACGGCTTCGCGGTCGACAACAAGACCCTGCCGGACAACGTCGTCG